>NZ_JBFTLC010000039.1:0-45859 GCF_056396245.1 Arthrobacter sp. 05T423 | reverse complement strand
CGGCGTAGGCGATGACCAGGGACGGCCCGGCGGCGTTGAGCCGGCCGCCGGCGCCGAGGAACAGGCCGGTTCCGATCGCGCCGCCGATGGCGATCATCTGGATCTGCCGCGGCTTCAGGCTCTTGTGGTAGCCCTTGTCCTCGGCATGGAGAAGGTTTTCAGTGGCGTGTGCCTGGGCCGGGACCGTATGGTCAGTGACCGCCGCGTTCGAGGCGGCGCCCTGTGGGGAGTTGGACATCGGGGGATCCTTTTGGTTTCCGGTTTTGGGAGTGGAGCTTGCGGTGGGCCGGGCCGGGATGGGGTCCGGCCGGACGTTAGGGGGCGGCTTGTTTACTTGCTGAGGTTCGCCAGGCGTTCGGGGCTAAGGAGTTCCCGCAGCTGGGTTTCCGTGAGCAGGCCGTGTTCGAGGACCAGCTCGGCGACGCCGCGGCCTGTGGCCAGGGCTTCCTGCGCGATGGCGGTGGCGGTGGCGTAGCCGAGGTGCGGGTTGAGGGCGGTTACAAGGCCGATGGACTGCTCCACGGTGAGGCGGAGGTGTTCGGTGTTGGCGGTGATGCCGCGGACGCAGCGGGCCGTGAGGGTGCGGCAGGCTGCTTGGAGGTGGGAGATGCTCTTGTGCAGGCTGTGCACGATGATCGGTTCGAAGGCGTTGAGCTGGAGCTGCCCGGCTTCGGCGGCCATGGTGATGGTGACGTCGTTGCCGATGACCTCGTAGGCCACCTGGCTGACCACTTCCGGGATTACCGGGTTGATCTTGCCGGGCATGATGGAGGATCCGGACTGGACGGCGGGCAGGTTGATCTCGCCGAGGCCGGCGCGCGGTCCAGAGGACAGCAGGCGGAGGTCGTTGCAGATTTTGGACAGTTTGACGGCCACGCGCTTGAGCACGCCGGACAGGTGGACGAACGCGCCCACGTCCTGAGTGGCCTCGATGAGGTCGACGGCGGTGACCAGCGGCAGCCCGGTGATTTCGGCCAGGTGCCGGCACGCGGCCTCGGCGTAGCCGGCGGGGGCGTTCAGCCCGGTGCCGATGGCGGTGGCGCCGAGGTTGATCTCGTGGATCAGCAGGTCGGCCTCGGCCAGCCGCTGGCGGTCCTCCCCGATGGTCACCGCGTAGGTGCCAAATTCCTGGCCCAGGGTCATGGGAACGGCGTCCTGAAGCTGGGTGCGGCCCATTTTAACGACCGTCCGGAACTCCATCGCCTTTTCCGCGAAGGCGTCCTCAAGTTCCGCCAGCGCCGCGAGCAGCTCGCGGGCAGCGAAGATAGTGCCGAGCTTCACTGCCGTGGGGTAGACGTCGTTGGTGGACTGGCTGAGGTTGACGTGGTCGTTGGGGTGCAGCCGGGCGTAATCGCCCTTGGGGTGGCCAAGGACTTCCAGCGCCCGGTTGGCGATGACCTCGTTGGCGTTCATGTTGGACGACGTTCCGGCGCCGCCCTGGATCACGTCCACGACGAACTGTTCGCTGAGCTCGCCGTTCATCACATCGGTGCAGGCCTGTTGGATGGCCGCGGCGCGTTCGGCGTCCAGGAGCCCGAGCTCCAGGTTGGTCCTGGCCGCCGCCAGTTTCACGGCGGCGAGGCCGCGGACCAGGTGCATGTTGCTGGAGAGCGGCTGCCCCGTGATGGGGAAGTTTTCCACCGCGCGGAGCGTGTGGACGCCCCAGTAGGCACCGGCGGGGATATCGCGGTCGCCGAGCAGGTCGTGCTCGGAGCGCACGGCGGACAGGGATTGGGCATCCGGCAGGGTCTGGGTTTCGGTCATGTGCAGTCCTTAAAGAACGTCGTCGGTCGGGGACAGGGAGGAAAAATCTGTGGCCTGCAGGAGGCCCACTTGGCGGCCTCCGCCGAGGACCGCCCCGGTGGCGATGCCCGCAAGGGCGGAGGTGTCGACGTCGAGTGCTTCCAGCGCGCGGACAGTGACGGGCATGCGGGCCCGGTCACCGCCGTCGGAAATCTTGATGGCGACGGCGCGTCCGTCCGGAAGGCCCACCAGCTGGATGCCTTCGAAGCCGTCCTTCGCCAGGGCGCCGGGCAGGAGCCGCATGAGCTCCGTGACGTCGCGGCCAACACCTGCCACCATTTCCGGATGGCGGCGCATGGAATGTGCGACGGCGGCTTCCGGGCTTTCGGGGGCGGAAGCGCCATCAGCGAGTTCGGCGGAAGCAAGGCGGCCGAAGGCCCGGGCCATGCCGGCAAGGGTGAGGGCGAACAGCGGCGTGCCGCAGCCGTCGGTGCTGATGCCGGCGGGTTCCTCGCCGGTCAGTTCGGTGACGGTTTCAGCGACGAGCTTCTGCAGCGGGTGGGAGGGGTCGAGGTAGCCATGCACCGGCCAGCCGTTGATGACGCAGGTGGCGGCCATTGCGGCGTGTTTGCCCGAGCAGTTCTGTGCCAGCTGAGTGGGCTGGCCGCCGTCACGCAGGTACTCCTCGCGTTCGCGGACGCCATAGGGGAGGTCGGAGCTGTTCTCGAGGGCCGCGGGCGTGAGGCCGTGCAGTTCCAGGATGCGGCTGGCGCCATCGAGGTGCCGGGCTGCGCCGGAGTGGCTTGCAGCGGTGAGGGCCAGCAGGTCGGCGGGCAGGTCCAGCCCGGCCCGGACCATCGCCACGGACTGCAGGGGCTTGAGTGAAGATCGGGGGTAGAACGCAGCCTGGGGTTCGCCGACGGAGAGCAGGGTGCGGCCGCCGGGCGCGGTGGCGATCAGTGAGCCGTAGTGGACGCTTTCGACCAGTCCGTCGCGGGTCTGGACGGCCAGGGGTTCGTGCTGCGGCAGGATCGCTGCTGCTGCGGCGGGTGCGGAAGGGGAATGGCTTGCCGGCATGGCGGGGGAAGGCATGGCGTCCTCTGGGTTGCGTGTTGACTTGAGTTAGGTGTGGCGTGGAGGAGTTGTGGTGCCAGCGGAAGCTGGCGCCCCTAGGGGCTAAGGATGGAGTCGAGGGCTTCGCCGACGGCACGCAGGTGCCCGGCCATGGCGGCGCTGGCGTCTGCCGCGGACCCGGCTTCGATGGCGTCCAGGATGAGGCGGTGCTCGACGTCGGAGGCGTGCTGGCGGTCCGCCACCATGTTGAGGGTCTCGGACTGGTGGGCGAGGGCGTCGCGGATGTCCGCCACCACGCTTTCGAACACCTTGTTGCCGCTGGCGCGGGCGATGCCGGCGTGGAAGCTGGAATCGAGGGCGACCCACGCTTCGGGATCGGTCTCCACTGCCATGGACGCCATCATGCCGCGGAGGATCTCCAAGTCCTCGGCGGTGCGGCGCTCGGCGGCGAGGCCTGCCGCGGGGACTTCGATGTGCGGGCGGGCCTCGGTGAGGTCGCGGGCGGAGAACTGGCCCAGGACGAGGTCGTTCGCCACGTGATCGGCAACGACGAATGTGCCGCGGCCGGTCTTGGTCAGGGTCAGGCCGAGGGCCGTGCAGGAGCGCAGCGCCTCGCGGATCACCGATCGGCTCACGCCGTACTGCGAGGCCAGGGCAGCTTCGGAGCTGAGCTTGGCGCCGACCGCCAGCGTGCCGCTCTGGATGTCCCCGCGGATGGCGTTGAAGACAGCTTCGGCTGCACTGAGGCGCGCCAGCGGAGAGGTGCTCACTCCACTTAGTGGTCCGGCTGTCCGGCTGTCTGACAGGTTCACGATTAAGAATATGGCACGGGTCACAGGGACGTGTCAACTGCAGGATCGAGACTGCTGGGACGTGACCGGCTGGGTACTCGGGGAGCGGGAGGCCTGCTCGGTACGCTCGTTCCGATTCGAGCTTGTGTTGGTGGAGGCATCGGGCGTAGCGTGAAAAGTACGGGCAAACCGGCACGATCGTTCCTAACTGTTGAGGAGGCGCCGTGGCCAACCCCTTCACCGCTGAGGTCGCCGCCGCTGTCCGTGCCCGGCGCGCCGACCTCCGGCTGAGCCAGCAGGACCTCGCCGACATGGCCGGCGTCTCCGAGCGCTTCGTCCGCTTTGTGGAGCAGGGCAAGCCGACCCTCCGGCTGGACACCCTTTTAGCCCTGCTGGGCACGCTTGGGCTCCAGCTGCAGCTCACCACCCGCACCAGCGCGGCCGCCCGCGCCCTGGTGACCCAACCGCTGTCGGACACCCCGCCGTCGGACGTCCCGCTGGAAGGTGACGAACCCAGCAAACGGAGGCATCAGCCGTGAGGCACCGCATCGCCGACATCTATAAGCGGGGCGTGCTGGCCGCCCGGCTGGAACGGCACGACGGCGGCACCAGGTTCAGCTACCTTCCGGCCTACCTGCAGAGCGCCCGCCCTGCCGTCGCGAGTTCCCTGCCGCTCACAGCGGAACCGGTGCTCTCCGGGGCAGGGGCCGCCCCGCCGTACTTCACCGGGCTGCTTCCGGAGGGCCGCCGGCTGAACGCGCTGCGCCGGTCCATCAAGACCAGCGCGGATGATGACCTCTCGCTGCTCATCGCCGCGGGAGGCAACCCGGTGGGCGACGTGCAGATCGTGGGCCACGGTGAGCCGCTGGACCCGGAGGAGCACGCCGTCGAGGTGGACCCGCGCAAGCCTGTGGACTTCGACGAGCTGCTGGGCGACTCGGGATTGATCGATCCGGTGGCCCTTGCCGGCGTGCAGGACAAACTGTCCGCCGGGATGATCTCCATGCCCGTGGCCAGCGCCGGGCGCCGGTTCATCCTCAAACTCAACGCCCCAGAGTTCCCGCACGTGGTGGAGAACGAGTTCATCATGTTCCGCTACGCGGCGAAGCTGCGGATTCCGCTGAGCCGGGTGCAGCTCATGCGCGACGTCGCCGGCCGGCCCGGGCTGCTGGTGGAACGTTTCGACCGCGTGCCGCTGGAAGGCGGGACGGCGGGCGGGAGTGCGGCGGCCGCTACGGAAAGTGCACCGGACGCGGTGCAGCGCCTCGCCGTCGAGGACGGCGCGCAGGTGCTGAAGCTGTATCCGGCGGACAAGTACAACGTGGGGTTCGGGACGGTGTGCCATGCGCTCGCCGAATACTGCGCGGCGCCGCTGCCGGCCTTGCGGAACCTCGCCATCCAGGCCGCTTTCGCGCTGCTGAGCGGCAACGGCGACCTACATGCGAAGAACGTGTCCATGGTGCAGCAGCCGCACGGGGAATGGTCCATCGCACCCGTCTACGACATCCCCTCCACAGTGGTTTACGGGGACAAGACGCTCGCCCTGACGCTCGGAGGCAAGCGCAGCGGCATCTCCCGCAAGCACTTTCTGGCCTGGGCCACGGGCCTTGGGCTGCCCGAACGCACGTCGGCGCAGGCGGTGGATCTGGCGCTGAAGGCCGCCGGCCCGCTGCTCGCGGACCTGGAATCGGGGACGGCCTTTGCGGCAACCGCGGCAGCCCCAACTGACACCGTTTCAACGGCCGACGGCGGCGCCTCGCCTTTTCCGGGCATGGTCACCCGGGCATGGGTCAAGGAGCTCAAACACCGGCGGAGGCTGCTGGAAGGGTAGGGGCCAAACCTAAAGAGACGGCCCGCCGTCGTACCATCTGAGCACGCGCAGGGCGCGAAGGGTGTTCCAGCGGCTGGGGCGGCCGTCACCGTCCTCCATGGCGAAGTGGATGCGGCCCGGGTGGGTGTTCTCCAGCTGCCAGGTCCCGTCGGGCTGCTGTTTTGAGCGGACCAGCCCGATGGCTTCGGCAACGCGGGTGTCCGGGGTTCCCCCCGTGTCTTGCGAGTGCGCGTCCCGGAAGTAGTCGAGGCCGCGGAGCGCGTCATAGAACCAGCGGGTCGGGTAGGAGAACTGCAGCCAGTCCGGGTCCACCAGCTCCCCGGTGCTCTTTCGGCGGAGCAGCGCACGTTCCAGCAGATACTCCTCGCCCCGCTTCCGCGCAGCAATGGACTCTGGAGTTCCGCCGGTGGCCCGCTCGTGTTCCAACAGCCCTTCCAAAACGTTGATGGTGGTGGCGAAGGACGAGCGCACCGACCCCCGCTCCGCCTCGCAGTTCCAGCCGCCGTCGTCGAGCTGTTCGCTGAGGAGCCGCCGGACGATCCCGTCGACGTTCTCGCCGAAGTAGGCTCCGAGGGCCACGGCCTTGCCGTTGATGCACGGTTCCACCTCACCGTCGAAGAACGGCTGGCCGCCTTCCTCCCACCGGCTGTTCTCCCGGACTTTCCGCACCGCGGCGCGGGCTGCTTCACTGCCGGGGTCAAGGCCGAGGTCGCGCAGGAGAAGCAGGCTGTAGGTGGTGGCAGTCCACGGCTGGCCCGGCTCGGAGCCGTCATATGGCACCGGGAAGAACGTGCCGCCGTCCCACTGGCCGTCGTCGCCTTGCAGGGCGAGCATGCGGGCACCCCAGCCCTCAGAAGCGAGGCGGGCACGTTCGGCGCGAACCTCTTGGGCAGGCGCATCCGTCAGGTCGCGCAGGACCTGCCACCGGATCGAGGGATCGGCATCCAGAAGCCAGTCCAGCACGTGGTAATCCGCCGGCAACCGGGCGCTAAAGGTGCTGGATGCCCGCGCGCTGCATGGCGTCCTTGTAGACGTCCACGCTCTTGGTCAGGAGTTCTTCCTGCTTGGCCTCGGAAACAGCGAAGGCCCGCCCGCCGAGCGCGCTGGCCTTATAGATTTTGATGCCGTTGTTCTTGAGTGAGTAGTGGTAGGTCTTCTCGAAGAGCGTCAGGAAGGTGGCGGCGTCGGTCCCGTGCGCAATGATGGCCGAGACGCGCCGGTTGATCTTCATGAACTGCCGGAAGGGGCGCAGTCCGTCTGTCTTTTCCTGGACGCTGAGGGCCGAGGGCATATCGGGGTCACGCACCCAGGGGTAGGCGTTCCACGGCATGACGTAGCGCGGGTCCAGCTCGGCGAGCTCGTAGATCTGGGTGGCGCGCCGGGCGGCCTCGTCGTCATTGAAGTGGGATACGAAGCCGGACTCGGTTCCCTTGCCCGGGCTGACCTGGAGGCTGACAATCCGGCATTCATCCTCGTCATGGACGGGGTCGATGTAAGGAACGGTCGATCCCGGCTTCTTCTCCATGAGTTCATCGCACAGCTGCGTGACTGCTGCGATGTTCGGTTCCTGTAGCAGGGCTTTCTTTTCGTCCCAGTCAATCGTCACGATTTCTCCCTTAGCTGCATGGCGTCCAAGAATCAGGCGTCTTAGGCCACTCTACGCTTTTGACGGAAAGGGTGGGTGGGGGAGTTTCCGACGACCCAGCAGGAGGCCTAAACCCCTGCGTCCCGAAACGTGAATCGGCCAGCCACGAGAGTTGCAGCGACGGGCATGGTGGCGAACACGGCATCTGGCACGGTAAGGGGATCAGCATCCAGCACAGCGATATCCGCCACATCCCCGGCCCGGATCCGGCCTCGCCCCCGTGTCGAGGCGGCCAGCGCTTCCTCCCTGCTCAGGGCCTGCTCCGGGTGCCAGGGGCCGCGGCCATGGTTGCGCGCCCGTGCGGCCGCGGCGGACATCGCCAACCACGGATCCAGCGCAGCCACCGGTGCATCGGAACCGAGCGCCAGCCTCGCTCCGCCGTCCAGCAGCGAACGCAGCGGGAAGGCCCGGTCGGTCCGGCCGGCCCAGTTCGAGTCAGCGGCGTCGCGGTCGTCAAGGGCGTGCACGGGCTGGACGCTGGCCGTCAGGCCGAGCTCGCCGAACCGGGCGAAATCCTCACGCCGCACAAACTGGGCGTGCTCGATCCGTCCTCCGGTCCCGGCTTCGGCGAAAGCATCCAGAGCAACCTTGTTGGCGCCGTCGCCAATGGCGTGGACTGCCGGCACGAAGCCCGTCTCCCGGGCCCTTGCGAGAAGGGCAACCAACTCCGCTTCGCTTACGGTCAGGATGCCATGCCCGCCGTGCGGGTACGGGTCAACGCAGAAGGCGGTGCGCGTGTTGAGGGAACCGTCGATGAGCACCTTCAGCGGACCTATCCGCAGAAGTCCCGCCCCGCCGTCGACCATTTGCCCCGTCCGCAGGCCCGCAGCAGCGGCCCGCTCCAGGTCCTCCGGATACACGCCCGCCTCGACGCGCAGGGAGCGGAATCCACCGGTCATCCGGCGCAGCCAGACGTCGGGGTTCCACGTCATCTCCAGATCCACCACGCCCACCACACCGCGGGCGGCGGCCTCCTGCCCTGCAGTGCGGACCCAGCCGTCCACGACGTCGTCGGGCAGCTTTCCGAGTTCGCGCGTGACGGCGAATGCCGGCTCCTCCCGGAGCAGGCCGTCTGCCCGGAGTTGGACCCCGTACAGCCGTGCGGCCGCGGAATTCAGCCAGACGCAGTGGAGGTCGTGGCTGATCAGGGCTGTGGGCACTCCCCGGGTGGCGTCGTCGAGCATTTCCACGCTGGGGACGTCGTCCCAGACCGCGTCCCGGAAGCCCGCGCCCACCACTGTCATGGTCCCGCCTGCCGTGGCAATCCCCTTCCGGACAAGTTCGACGGCGGCGCTCGCCGAGGCGGCGCCGGAAAGGTCGATCCGGTTGGCGGCCAGCGCCCACTGCGTCATGTGGACGTGCTCGTCCCACAGGCCGGGAACGACGAAACGTCCTCCGAGGTCCAGCACCTGGGCATCCGCTACCGGGAAAGCTCCGGGGCGTTCTCCGGCTGCGGTGACCGCCGAGACATGTCCGTTGCGGATGTGGATGTTGGAGGACGCTGTGTCGCCGGGCAGCCGGACGGACGCGAGCACCATGTCCGCGGGCGTCGGGTCCTGGGCTGCCGGATCGTCCTGGTTGGAAGGCATACGAACAGGCTAGGCAGGTATCCGGCCGGCACCAACCCGCGCCGCGGCCGCCATTCGTTCGCCCGCACCGCCGGGGCTCCGCGCAACGGACTCTTCCCAGCGCTGGCACGGAAGGTGCATTCTGGACGTGACACGGTACCGACAAGGAAGTCGGGGAGGCGTTGGCCATATGAACGTTAATGTCCGGTCCCATTATGCGTACCGGCCGATTCGACTTGGGCAGCGACTGCCCGCCCGGGGGACGTGAGTGCCATGGACATCACCACCAGCCATCACCGCCTCAAGGTCGTCGTCCACATCGACGCGAACATGGAGCGCGCATGCATCGAGGTCCGCGGAACCCTGACGCCCGCCAACATCCGGGCGCTTTATGTTGTTGCGCGGCGTGCCAGGACCCTGCTGCCGGGCAAGGAAATCATTCTGGACCTGTCGACGGCCCGTGCCGCGATGGACACTATTACCGCGCTCCATGATCCTGCCCAGCTCACCCAACTCAGCGGCGAAGGCACGTCCGAGAAACCGTGCCGGCTTAGCATTCTGGACCCCCGGCCGGGCATTCATGCGCACCCCTCATTCACTCACGGGCACGGTGGCCACAAGAACCCTGACCACAAGCACCCTGACCACAGACACGGTGACCACCAGCACCCGGACGGCGAGCACAAAGACAAGGCCCCATCACGCACCGCCAAATCACGCACCGGCGAACCACGGGTGCCAGCCCGCCGCAGGACCCGGGATAAGGAACCGGCATGAAACCTGGCCGCATGGTGATGCTCGTCCTCGGTACGATCGCCGCGCTCCTGGGACTGGGGCTGTTGGCGGGCGCAGCGGGGGTGGGTTGGCTCAATTTCCAGCAACGCGACGAAGGCTACTTCACCACCCAGCCGCACCGGTTCGACGCAGCATCTTCTGCCATCACCACCGCAGGGCTGGACGTCATGGTCAGCGGCAGGCTGCCGGACGTCATTCCTTCGGAAACGGCCGGCAGCATCCTGCTCCGCGGAGCGGCAGCCAGCCCGGGCAAGGGGATATTCATTGGCGTCGCAACGCAACAGGATGCCGCGCGTTATCTCGAGGGCGTCAAGCGTTCCGAGATCCGGGAACTGAATCTGCGGCCCTACAGGGTCGATTACACCGAAGTGCCGGGGACGCGGATCCCTGCCCGCCCCGGACGCCAGAACTTCTGGGCGGCGTCCGCCGAAGGCACCGGCACGCAGGAACTCAAATGGGACATCCGCCCCGGCAGATGGACCGTGGTGGTCATGAATGCGGACTCCAGCGCCCCGGTCTCCGTGGATCTCCAGGCCGGAGTTCGCTCCGACCTGCTCTTGCCGCTCTTCCTGTGGCTGCTCATCGCGGGGATCGTCTTGCTGGTCATCGGTGTCCCCCTGATTGTTGTAGGCGCCATGGGGCTGGGACGGCACGGGCCGCCGCCGCACTATCCCCCGTCGCAGTATCCGCCGGGCCAGTATCATCCCGGCCACTATCCGCCGGGCCATCCCCTGGCAGGGCCCGCCCCGCCAGGGGGAACCCCGACGGCGGGACCTCCTGCCGCTGCCGGCGCCACCGGGCCGTTCGCCAGCGCAGGCATGCCGGGCGCAGAACCTCCGGGCATGCAGCCGGGTCCGCACCCGGCCCCTGGTTATGCCGCAGCCAGCTACCCGGCTCCGGGGTATCCGGCCCCTGGCTACCCTGCACCCGGTGGCGGGGCGGGCGCACCGCCGCCGCCCGGCGTCGTCGACCTCCTCGAGAACCCGAGGTACCCGGCCCGGCTGACCGGCCACGTGGATCCGGCGCTGTCCCGGTGGATGTGGCTGGTCAAATGGTTCCTGGCCATCCCGCACCTGATCGTCCTGTTCTTCCTCTGGTTCGCGCTGATCATCACCAGCATCGTCGCGTGGTTCGCGATCCTGTTCACCGCCCGCTACCCGCACTCCCTGTTCAATTTCAACGTGGGCGTGCTGCGCTGGAGCTGGCGGGTGTCCTTCTACGCCTTCACCGCGATCGGCACGGACCGCTACCCTCCGTTCACCCTGGCCCGCACCGACTATCCGGCCGACTTTGACGTCGACTATCCGGACCACCTCTCGCGCGGCCTGGTGCTGGTAAAGTCCTGGCTGCTCGCCATCCCGCACCTCCTGATTGTGGCTGTGCTCGCCGGAACAGCGCGTACTTGGGTGGTCACATCTGACCATGACGCCGCCAGCGGCTACACGGCGGGGAACGCGGTCTCGCTCCTGACGCTCCTGGCCTTCATTGCCGGCGTCATCCTGCTGTTTACGGGCAGGTACCTCCGGAGCCTGTTCGACCTGCTGATCGGCCTCAACCGCTGGGTTTACCGCGTCGCGGCATACGTTGCACTGATGCGGGATGAGTATCCTCCGTTCCGGCTGGACATGGGACCCGTTGATCCAGGCGAACCCCAGGCCGCCAGCCCACAAACTCCACCAGGAGGGCCATCATGAAACTCACCGTCCACACCTTTGTGAGCCTTGACGGCGTCATGCAGGGCCCGGGCGGAAGGGACGAGGACACCAGCGGCGGATTCGAGTTCGGCGGTTGGGTGGTGCCGCTCTTCGACGAGGACATGGGCAGGATCGTGAATGCGTGGTTCGCCGAAGCCGACGCCATCCTGTTGGGCCGCACCACCTACCAGATGTTCCAGCCCTACTGGGAGCAGGTCACCGACCCGGACGACGCCGTGGCCAGGGCGCTCAACAGCCTGCCCAAATATGTGGTGTCCTCAACGCTCACCGAGGCAACGTGGAACAACACCACCATTCTCCCCGCGAACTTCCTCGAGGCCGTTGACGACCTCAAATCCGGCCCGGGCCGGGAGCTCCAGGTCCACGGCAGCCACGAACTGGTCCGGGCCCTGCACGACGCCGGCCTGGTGGACGAGTACCGGCTGATCATCTTCCCGGTGGTCCTCGGCCAGGGCAAGCGGCTCTTCGAACCCGGGGTCACGCCGTCGGCCTTCACCCTTGCCGGCAGCAAGGCGACGTCGTCCGGTGCCGTCCACCTGACCCTGCTGCCCGCCGCCTTCGGTTCCGCCGACATGGAGGTAGGGGAGTTCGAGGTGCAGGGAGGCAGGGAGCAGGTCAAGGACTGATGCGCTGCCGGCCCAAATCACCGTCGGCCCGGGCGGCTCTCAACCCAGTCCGCGCAGGCGCTCCATTTCGCGGCGGTCCTTCTTGGTGGGCCGGCCGGTCCCGCGGTCCCGCTGCGGCAGCCCGAGCGCCGGAGCCACGGGCCGCGGCGGGGTATGGTCCGTGAAACAGTGCGACGCTGCCTCTGCACCCACGCGCTTGGCGATAAGCCGGCGCACTTCAAGGATCCGCTCGTAGCCGGGCTGGCGGACGCGCACGGTGTCGCCGGGCACCAGGGACTGCGAGGCCTTGGCCGGGTTCCCGTTGATGCGGACATGCCCTGCGCGGCAGGCGGCCGTGGCGGCGGACCTGGTCTTGTAGGCGCGGATGGCCCAGAGCCAGGCGTCGACGCGTACGGTGCTGGGGGCTGAGGGAAGGCTGCTCATGACTGGAGCCGAGTATAGCCGGGCCGTAGCGGACCTAGGCGTCGGGCGCGGCGGAACTCACCGCAGTCGGGCCGTCCGCCAGCACGATGTCGAAGGCCTCCACGCGACGGTCCGTGACGGTGGTGGGGGATTCGAGATGCACGGCGCCCGTGGGCAGGATGCCGGCACCGCCGAACTTTTCCATCACCCGCCACTGGGCCACCACGTCCTCGCCGCAGTGCTCGGGTGGCAGCTGGGTCCAGAACCTGAAGCCGCCTGCGTCCTCCAGGGCCTGGCGGCGGAACATCGTGCATCCGCCCAGCCAGGCCACCTTGTACGGAATCCACTGTCCGGACTTGAGCTCCAGCTCCGCGCTGACATGGCTCAGGTTGGCTGCGCTGTGCAGTGGCCAGCGTTCAAAGCCGTCCTCGCCGGGACGTATGCGCTCCGGGGTCACCGGCCCCTGCCATGGCGTGAAGGTCCCGGTCTGCTCAGGCCGGCGGTCATTCAGGAAGGAAAGTCCTTGAGGGGCCATGCCCACAAAGCCGCAGCCCAGGGTATCGAGGGCGTCACTCATCCTGGCCAGCGCGCCCGGTTCGAGCCAAACATCGTCATCAAGGAACAGCACTTTGTCCGCCTGGGCCTGCTCGAATGCAAACTGGCGGTGTTCGGCAAGGCCGCGGCGGGGCAGGTGACGGTGCAGTTCGACGGCGGTGCCCTGGGCGCGCAGGACCCGGAGCAGGCTGCCCGCGGCGGGGTGCTCCCAGGCAGCGGGTCCGTCCGACTGGTCACTGATCACCAGCCGGAAGACGGGGCCGTCCTGCGCGGCCAGCCCGGCGAGCGTGACGGCAAGTTCGGCTTGCCGATTGCAGGTGGGGATAAGGATGTCCAGTGCGGCGTTCCCGGTTGTCTGGCCCGAGGCCCAGTTGGCAGATGTGTGGCGACCCATGATCAGCGCCCTTCCGAGACGACAGTTACGTTCGGTGCACTGGTTCAGATACCCCCGGCTGCCGCTGGCTAAACAGGGCTGAGGGAATACTGGTACCCGGCCGGTGCGGACCTGGATGTAGGTCTGATGCGCGGGAAACTACGCGACCAGCACGGCTGCCGCGGAGTCCATGTGTTCGCGGATGGTGTTGCGGGCCAGGGTGGCGTCGCCGGTCTCGATGGCGGCGACGATGTCGTTGTGCCGCTCCACGCTCATGTTCCGCACGCCCTTTTCGAGCCCGGCGAACATGATGGACATCCGGATGGACCCTTCCAGCGATTCCCACGAGTGCAGCAGGGTCTCGTTGCCGGTGAGGCGGCACATGGTGCGGTGGAAGTCGAGGTCGGATTCGACCCGCCCCTCCAGCGTGCCGTGGGTGGCCGCCTCCATCACCTGGATGGCTGCGCGGAGCGTCCCGATGACGTGCTGGCGGTCCGGCAGTTCGCAGAGGGTGCGGGCTGCCAGGGATTCCAGGGCGGCCCGGACGGAGTAGATGTCGCGGATTTCCTTGGCATCCAGGTGGCGGACGGAGAGCCTGCCGCGGGCGCCCGCGGACACCAGGCCTTCCTGCTGCAGCTGCCGCAACGCCTCACGGAGCGTTCCGCGGCTGATCTGCAGCATCTCGGACAGCTCGGTTTCCACCAGGTGGCGGCCCGGCTCTAGCGCGCCGCTGGTGATGGCGGTGCGCAGCGCGGCCAGCGCCTGCTCGCGGAGGCTTTTCTTCTCCAGCCCCAGAAGGGTTGCTGTCGCGGCCATCGGATTCTCCCAAGGTCAGAGGTCAACTGTCTACAGTCACCGTGTTAACAATGATGCCACGGCAGGAGCGCTGGGCAAGCTGTTTTCCCAGCCCTCCTGCCGTGGCTGCGCTCCGGCGGAGCCGAACAGGGTTTTAGCCGAGCTCCGCCAGTACCTTCGCCACGATTCGCTGGACGGACAGGCCGTAGCGTTCGTGCAGTGTGGGCAGGGCTCCGGCATCGAGGAATTCATCCGGCAGCGCCACCGGCACCACCCGCTTGCCAAGCCCTGCGGTCACGACGGCGGAGGCCACCGTTTCGAACAGCCCGCCAATGACGCTGTGGTTCTCCAGCGTCACGGCCAGGCGGTCGGTGTTGATCTCAGCCAGGACGGTGGCGGCGTCGAACGGTTTGATGGTGGGCGTGTGCACGACGGCGACGTCCACGTTGTGTGCCTCCAGCGCCTTGGCGGCCTGGAGGGCGCGCATGGTCATGAGTCCGCTGGAGACGAAGACGACGTCGTTGCCCCCGCGCAGGACCTTGGCCTTTCCGAGTTCGAACGTGTAATCGTACTCGTCCAAGACCGTGGGCACGTTGCCGCGGAGCAGGCGCAGGTAGGTGGGTCCTTCGCTGGCCGCGAGCTGCGGGACGGCCTGCTCGATGTCGAGGGAGTCGCAGGGGTCCACGATGGTCAGGTTGGGCATGCCGCGGAAAATCGCCATGTCCTCGGTGGCCTGGTGGCTGGGGCCGTAACCGGTGGTGAGTCCGGGGAGGCCGCCCACGATGTTGACGTTCAGGTTGGGTTCGGCCGCGTCCAGGCAGAGGAAGTCGTAGGCGCGGCGGGCAGCGAATACGGAGTACGTGGAGGCGAACGGCACCAGGCCGGTTTCGGCGAGGCCGGCCGCCGCGCCGAAGAGGAGCTGTTCGGCCATGCCCATCTGGAAGAACCGCTCGGGGAAGGCCCTGGAGAAGATGTGCATGTCCGTGTACTTGCCGAGGTCTGCGGTGAGGCCCACGATCTTGTCGTTTTCCTGCGCAGCCTTCACCAGGGCGTGCCCGAATGGGGCGGACGCGGTCTTCTGGCCCGGATCGGCGAAGGACGCGATCATGGCCGAGGTCTTCAGCTTCGGCTTCGCGGCTGTTGTAGTGTCGGGAGCCTCGGTGGTGGCGCTCATGCTGAAGCCTTTCCTTCATAACCGGCGGTGAGCTGTTCGCGGCAGGTCTGCCATTCGTGTTCTTCGATGCGCATGAAGTGCGCCTTTTCCCGTTCCTCCAGCAGCGGCACGCCGCGGCCAACCTTGGTGTCGCAGAGGATCACGGAGGGGCGTCCGGTGGTGGCGGCCTGGTCTGCGGCATTGTCGAAGGCGGCGAGCAGTGCGGCAACATCGTTGCCGTCCACCCGCTGGGTGTACCAGCCGGCGGCTTCCCATTTTTCGGTAATGGGTTCGGTGCGGAGCACGGTGTCCGTCTTGCCGTCGGCCTGCAGGGCGTTGATGTCCACCATGGCGGTGAGGTTGCCGAGCTGGTGGTGGTGGGCACCCATGGCGGCTTCCCAGGTGGAGCCCTCGTCAAGTTCCCCATCGGAGAGGAAGTTGTAGATTCTGGCACTGGAGCCCTGGTAGCGCAGGCCCAGGGCCATGCCGACGGCGATGGTCAGTCCGTGGCCCAGGGAACCGCCGGAGATTTCCATGCCGGGGGTGTAGGTGGACATTCCGGACATGGGGAGCCGGGAGTCGTCGGAGCCGTAGGTTTCGAGTTCCTCGACGGGGACGATGCCGGCCTCGGCGAGGGCCGCGTAGTGGCCGATGGCGTAGTGCCCGGTGGAGAGCAGGAACCGGTCCCTCTGCTCCCAGTGTGGATCCTCGGCGCGGTAGCGGAGCTGGTCGGCGTACACGACGGCGAGCATGTCCGCCGCTCCCAGGGCCTGGCCCACGTAGCCCTGGCCCTGGACCTCGCCCATGTTCAGGGCGTGGTGCCGGATCCGGTAGGCGGCGGCACTGATTTTTTCGACGCGGCCGCCGGCCCGTTCGAGTCGTTCTGAGGCGGTTTCCTGGGTCATTCGTTCCTTCCGGGGGAGTGTGTGCAGTTCGTGCGGGCTAGTCTCGTGGACGGTGGTCATCAGGCACTCACCGACTGGGGGGTGCTTTTGGTGATTTCATCGGCCAGCTGGCGTTCCCGCTTGCCCCAGGTTTCCCGGGTGGCGAAGGCTGCCCAGAGGCCGATGAGGGCGTACAGGCCGAACAGCAAAGCCGGGCCGATCCAGCCGAAGCTGACGAACAGCAGGGTGGTGATGAAGGGGGTGAAGCCGGAGACCATGGCCGAGATCTGGTAGGCCAGCGAGGCGCCGGAGGCGCGGGTCTTGGCCTGGAAGAGTTCGGGGAACCAGGCGCCCTGGGCTCCGGCGAGGGAGTTCTGGCAAACGGCGTAGGAGAGCACGATCGTGGCGATGATGAAGACGAACAGGCCGGTGTTGACCAGCAGGAACATCGGAATGGCGAACAGTGCGGCGAAGGCGCAGGACCAGACGTAGATGGGGCGGCGGCCGATCCGGTCGGTCAGGCGGCCCCAGGCCTGGGTGGCGAAGATGCCGATGGCCGAGGCGATGCACAGGGCAACCAGGGTCTGGGTCTTGTCGGCCAGGTGCTGGCCGTTGAGGTAGGAAATCATGTAGGTGATGGACACGGCGTAACCGGCGGTCTCGGCGATGCGCAGGCCGATGCCCTTCACGATGTTGCGCCAGTCCGTCTTGATGACCTCAACGATGGGGGACTTGACGATCTCGCCGTGGCCCTTGACCTCATCGAACACGGGGGACTCGGGGACCTTGGAACGGATGATCAGGCCGACGATCACCAGCACAATGCTGGCAAGGAACGGTATGCGCCAGGCGAGCTCGCCACCGAGCTGGACGCTAAAAAGGAACACCAGGTTGGCCAGCAGCAGGCCCACCGGGAAGCCGGCCTGGACGATGCCCGTGTACTTGCCCTTGGACTTCCACGGCGCGTGTTCGTAGCTCATCAGGATGGCTCCGCCCCATTCGGCGCCGAAAGCCAGGCCCTGGACGACGCGGACGAACACCAGCAGCGCCGGAGCCAGCAGGCCCACCTGGCTGTAGGTGGGCAGCAGCCCGATCAGGAACGTGGCAACACCCATCAGGATCAGGGACGCCACCAGGACGGGCTTGCGGCCCACCTTGTCGCCCAGATGCCCGCCAATGATGCCGCCCAGCGGTCGGGCCGCGAAGCCGACGCCGAGCGTGGCGAAGGCGGCCAGCGTTCCGGTTACCGGGTCACCGGTGGGGAAGAACGCGGTTCCAAAGTACAGGGCGGCCGCGGTACCGAAGCCGATGAAATCGTAGGTCTCGATGACGGCGCCGACGCCCGAGCCGATGGCGACCCGCCGGGCGTCCTTGGTGCCGTGGACCGGCCCCCGCATGGTCAGAGCTTCGTTGCTCATGGTGGTTCCCTTTCGAAGAGCGGCTGAAGAAGCTCCAGCGCTGTCGACTGTTAACAAGATACGTCCCAGTGTGACGGGCGTCATGCTGACTGTCAACAGTCACCGTCGGAGGTTGACTGTTAACAGTCGATTCCTTTAGTGTGGTGTCCATCACTACCGCCTGCCGGGCGCAACCAGAGGATCAATGACGATGTTCCATTCCCGACTCGGGTGCTCATCCATCAGCTTCCGCCACGAGGATCTGCCGACAGCCCTGCGCACCATCGCCGGGCTCGGCTTCACTGAGATCGACCTTGGCGCACTTCCCGGCGTGTGCGACCACGTTCCGTATGAGCTCGACGCGGACGCGGTTTCAGCCGTATCCAGTGACGTTCGCGCCTCCGGCCTGCGGGTGCGTTCCGTCAACGGGGACATCGGGGACCTGAATGCAGTGCTCGACGCCGGCCGGCAGGCCGCACGGGACACTCATCTTGATGCCCTGCTCTCCCTCACCGCGAAAACCGCAGCCAAAGCACTGGTCCTTCCCTGCGGTGCGCTGAGCCACGAGCCGGTCCGGAGCGTCGAGGAGGATCTGGAGACCGTCGCGGCGCAACTTATCCGGGCGGGGGAACGCGCGGCGGAGTTCGGCGTCGAACTTTGGACCGAGTCACTGCACTTCCTGCGGTTCTGCTGGAACCTGGAACGCGCCGAACTGCTGGCCCGCCGGCTGGCGGGCTCCGGCGTCGGAATTGTCATGGACTTCAGTCACATCGTCGCCGCCGGCGAGGACCCACTGGAGTACCTTTCACGCCACGAGGGCCGGATAGCCCACGTGCACCTTCGCGATGCCGTGCCCGGCAACATCAACCTCAGCATCGGCAACGGCCACGCTGATTTCGCCGCCGGGCTGCAGGACCTCGCGGCACAGGGCTACACCGGGCACTTCAGCCTGGAACTCGAAACCCGGGACATCACCCGCGACGAACGCCCGGCCGCCGCAGCCAAGGCAGCCAGATTCATCACCGACCTCATCTGATCCACCCACAAAGAAAATTACCTAGGAGAATCATGTCCGCTATTCAGCGCACCGCCGTCCTCACCGGAGCCACTTCGGAACGGGGCATCGGCATCACTACCGCCCGCCGCTACGCCAGCCAGGGCTGGGGCGTGGTGATCCTGGACCTCGACGGCGAAAAGTCGGCAAAGGTCGCCACCGAAATCGGCAACGAATTCAACGTCCCGGCGTTCGGCTACGAGATCGACGTCGCCAACGAGGACTCCGTCAACGCCGCCTACGGGGCAGTTTCAGCCGAGGTCGGGAGGGGTGCCCTTCCCGCAGTCGGCGCCCTGGCCAACATCGCCGGCATCACCTCGCCGGTGCCCTTCCTGGAAACCACCCTTGACCTCTGGAACAAGGTCATGGCCGTGAACTCCACCGGCACCTACCTCGTCACGAAGGCCTTCCTGCCGGCCATGATCGACAACGGCTGGGGCCGCATCGTCAACATGTCCTCCGTTTCCGCGCAGCGCGGCGGCGGCGTCTTCGGCAAGGTCCCCTACTCCGCTGCCAAGGCCGCCATCCTCGGCTTCACCAAGGCACTCGCCCGCGAACTCGGGGATTCCGGTGTGACCGTCAACGCCATCACCCCGGGCGCAGTGGACACCAACATCCGCGTCGGCAGCACCGATGAACAGGAAGCCGCCATCAACGCCGGCATCCCGCTGGGCCGCAATGCCAGCGCCGAAGAAGTGGCCGCCGTCATCACGTTCCTCTCCTCCGACGAGTCTGCGTACCTGACCGGCACCACCATCGACATCAACGGCGGAAGCCACATGCACTAGGGGGACGCCAGCCAAGGCTCAGCAGGCTATTCGACGATGACCCGCACCCGCTGCACCGTGTTGTTGCCCATGCCCTGGTAGTTCCAGTGCTGTTCCAGAGGCTGGGTGGCACCGGTCGCGTCGGTGGCACGACACGCCAGTTCGTGGTGGCCGGGGTCGGCCACCCAGGGCAGGCTCCAGCCGCGCCACGCAAAGGCGCCGGCAGGCTTGTCCAGCTGGGCCGGAACCCACTTGCCGTCGATGCCGGCCTCCACCTTGGTCACGGTGCCCTCGCCGGACCACGCCCGGCCCTGGAGCATGACGGGGCCGCGGGACAGGTACCTGCGGCGGGTGAAGAAGTCCGGGATGCCCGGCGGAACCATGAGGGACCGGACCCGGATCCGTGAAACCGGGGTGCCGGCGTCGTCAGCGTCGTGCTGGTAACGGTACGCGACCGACTGCTGGTAGCCGGTGAAAGGGGCCGTGACCACCTGGATCGATTGCAGCCATTTGACGCTGGCCATGCCGTACCAGCCGGGGACCACTAGCCGCAGCGGATAGCCGTGCTGCGGCGGCAGTTCGCTGCCGTTCATCTTGTAGGCAAGGACGACGTCGGCCCGCGAGGCTTCCGAAATGGGCAGGCTCCGGGCGTACTGCTGCCGGACACCGCCCTGGATTCCGGTATCAAGGCCGGTGAACACCACCTCGACTGCCTCCGGCTCGACACCCGCCTGGGCGAGCAGGTACGCCAGCGGAACGCCGGTCCACACAGCTGTTCCCACGCCCTCCAGGGTCCAGGGTTGGCTGAGCGGGCGCGGTCTCAGCAGCGAACGCCCGTTGCCGGCGCATTCCATGGTCACTTGGACGCTGATGGCCGGATCCCGCTTGAGTGCCGCGAGGCTCAGTTCCATTGCCCGCTCCACGGCGCCGCCGATCCGCAGGTGCCACGCGCCGGTGACCTGCGGAATGTCGAAGTGCGTGAGCACGTAATGCAGCCCGGGCGGCGTCACGTCCTCACGCAGCGCCTCGAGCGGCATCGAGTGGTTCCGCACCGCGAGCTGCAGCTCTTCCCTGGTGATCGGGCCATGAGTGGGTTCACTGGAATGGAATCCGGTTAGCGCGGACTGCGGTACAGGGCGGGCGGACGGGCGGCGGCGGTAGATCAGCTTGGACATGGCCTTGCGATTCTGCTCGGTGCTGCGGGGTGCAGCTGCTGATAGGCGTGCTCCTCCTCACAGGTTTACGCCGCACTCAGTTGAGGGTCAACAGCCCGTCAAGAGCCGCTGATTAACGCGTCAGAGCTGCGGCAGCTTCACGAATCCCTCCAGCGCCAGCGGGTCCTGCCCCGTGAGCCCGCGAACGTCCGACGTCGGCCCGGCCAGTTCGCCGGCGGCGATCGCCGTGTAGGTGCTGACCCACGCCTCCACCTGCCACCCCGGCGCGCCGTAGGAGGCGCGGGAGGCGAAGGCCTCCTCCACGGTTTCGTGGTGGTACGTGACGGTCCTGCCCGTGGCACGCGTGAGCACCGCGGATGCCTGCGCCAGCGAGATGTCCTCCGGCCCGGTCAGGTTGTACGTTGCGCCGGAGTGGACGGCCGGGTCACGCAGCACGGCCACCGCGGACCGGGCAATGTCCTCCCGCGCGACGGCGGCCATGACGCCCTCGCCCCCCGGCCCCCGGATGACGCCGTCCTCTCCCGCCAGCATGGGAAGGAAGTCCAGGTAAAAGTTGTCCCGCAGGAACGTAAAGGCCATGCCGGAGGCCCGAATGCGCTCCTCGGTGGCATAGTGGTCGCGGCCCAGCGTGAAGGTGCATTCGGGCGCCGCACCGAAGAAGGACGTGTACACAATGTGCTGCACACCGGCCTGCGCGGCGGCGTCCACGAAGGCGTAATGCTGCTGGAGCCGGTCCTGCGCTTCCGCCGCCGAGACCATGAACAGGACCTTGACCCCTTCCAGTGCCATTCGGGACAGCGCCGGGTCCCGGTAGCTGACCGGCACCGACGGCGCGTCCTCCAGTTCCGGTGCCCGCCGGGGGTCGCGGACCAGCAGGCGCTGGGAGAACCCGGCGTCGGACAGCTGACGGGCCACCATGCCGCCCAGAACACCGGTGGCGCCGGTGACGGCAAGGTCTGGAAGTGCAGTCATGGGCCCTCCTAGGCCTCGCGGGTGGCAGGGGACTTTGTCTGGGCCGGGTCACGCTCGGCGAGGGAACCGATGGCGGCGTCGATCTTCTTCAGGACGTCCGGTTCAAGGCGCACGCCGGCGGCAGCGGCGCTGTCGGCCACCTGTTCCGGCCGGGAGGCGCCCACGATGGCGGAGGCGACGTTCGGGTTCTGCAGCACCCAGGCGACCGCCAGCTGCGGCATGGTCAGGCCGGCTTCCTCGGCGACCGGCCGCAGCTCCTGCACCGCGGTCAGGACGGCGTCCCGCATCCAGCGCTGGATCATCTTGGCGCCGCCCTTGTCGTCGGTGGCGCGGCTGCCCTCCGGGAGGGGCCGTCCGGGCTGGTACTTGCCGCTCAGGACGCCCTGCGCCATGGGGGACCAGACGATCTGGGAGACGCCCAGCTCCTCCGACGCCGGAACCACCTCCTCCTCGATGACCCGCCACAGCATGGAGTATTGCGGCTGGTTGGAGATCAGCTGGAAGCCCAGTTCCCTTGCCAGGGCGTGACCGTTGCGGAGCTGCTCGGCCGTCCACTCGCTGACCCCGATGTACAGGGCCTTTCCCTGCCGGACGATGTCCGCGAACGCCTGCATCGTTTCCTCGAGCGGCGTTTCAAAGTCGTAGCGGTGCGCCTGGTACAGGTCGACGTAGTCCGTCTGCAGCCGGCTCAGGGACCCGTCAATGGATTCCATGATGTGCTTGCGGGACAGGCCGAGATCGTTCTTGCCTTTGGGGCCGGTGGGGCCGAACACCTTCGTGAAGATCTCGATTGACTGCCGGCGTTCGCCCTTGAGCGCTTCGCCCAGAACGGTTTCGGCGGCGGTGTTGGCGTAGACGTCCGCGGTATCGAAGGTGCTGATGCCGGCGTCCAGCGCCGCCCGCACGCACTGGCTGGCGACGTCGTTCTCCACCTGGGAGCCGTGGGTCAGCCAGTTGCCGAACGTGATTTCCGAAATCTTGAAGCCGCTGTTTCCGAGGTATCTGAATTCCATGGGCTTCACGCTAGCGGAGATGGTTGCTCAGGGTAAGGGATGCCCGCAGCTTATCTCGCAGCCTGCCACTGTCCGGATCACAGCCGGCCCTGGCACCTGGCGGGTGACACCTGCCCGTCAGGCGCGGGTGCGGGCGTCCGGGTGCTGGGCGAGCGACGTCATGGAGCCGGTGTCCAGGACCGTGACGCGATCGGGTGTACCAGGTTTCCTCGCAGGCCGCGGCGGCTGGGCGGACAACGCCAACGCGGACCGGACCGTGGCCCCCTTGCCGGTGGCACCCGTGCTGGGCGGATCCGCCGGAGCCGCATCGTGGCGGAGGGCTGATTCCACAAGCGGCGCCACCTGCGTCACGCCGGCGGCGGCGACGTCGGGCGGCGGCAGGTCCCGCACCGTGACCTTGACTTCCGGCGCGGCGGCCCGGGCACGTGCCACGGCGCGGGCGTCGGCGGCAGCAACGGCGGCAGCCCAGTCCTTCGCGAGGACGGGCGGCACCGGACGGGCGGCAGTCACCAGCGGGTGGTCGGTGAGGGCGGTACGGAGCGCCACCCGGAGGCCAGCGCGGGTCAGCAGTTTCTTCCAGTCGATCGGTGCGCGCGGCTCACGGACCGGGCGCGGGGCCCTGGCGGACTTCTTCGCCTTGGCAGGCACGCTTTCCGCCCCGGCTGGCAGCGGACTGCCGTCTGCCGCCAGCCGCACAATCTCGATGGTCTCGTTCCTGGGGAGGCGGCCGAACAGCGCCATCACGATCAGCGCGACGAGGCGGCCGAGGCCCGCTATCACCAGCGTGAGCATGACACTGATGCACAGGCCGATGAACATGAGGAAGGCAACACCAAGGGTGCCAAAAAAGGTCAGGTTCAGTGCAATCGTTGTTGGATCTTCCACTTCACCCTCCTTACCTTCGGCGCCCGGTCCGTCCCCCGACGATCGAACCCGGTGGTCACGCCGGAAAACAGCCCCTTACCACCATACGGACTATTTACGGCCGACATGCCCTCATGACAAGTCCCGGCAATTGTTGTTTCCGAGCTGTTATAGGACCGGGCCCTCCCCGGTCGCCTGTAGTCTGATCCAGCAACTGACCGCCTCGTTCCCAGGGATGCCATGACCCAGCCAGAATCATTCTCCGGTAACTGCCCCTGCCTTTCCGGCGAGCAGTACACGGACTGCTGCGGCCGGTTCCACGGCGGTTCGGTAGAGGCGGCAACCGCCGAGCAGCTGATGCGTTCCCGCTACTCTGCCTTCGTCCTGCTGGATGCCGCCTACCTCCTGAAGACATGGCATTCCAGCACGCGGCCTGCGGAACTGGATCTCGATCCGGGCCTGGAATGGCGGCGGCTGGACATCGTATCCCTCGATCGGGGTGGCCCGCTCGACACCGAAGGCGTGGTGGAGTTCAAGGCGCACTTCCGGCACGACGGCGAACGCGGCGTCCACCACGAATCCAGCCGCTTCCTCAGGGTGGACCGGCGCTGGTTCTACGTGGACGCCGTCGCGCTTCACCAGTAGCGGAGCTGACCGGCTACCCGGCAGCCGGTCGGTGCTCCGCCTGGTTCAGTGCTCCTCGTAATCAGCCGTGGGAGTGAACCCGGCGCGGTCCACCTTGCGGTGGAAGTGCATGCCTGCCATGCCGCCCAGGACGGCACCCACCAGAGCCACGAGGGCCACCACGACGGCGGCAATGATGCCGGTGGTGGTGACCTGGCCCTCGTTGACCGGAATCCGCGGGAAGCTGTTCAGCTGCGCCAGGATATTGAACTGCTCGCCGGCGATCATGCCGAGCACGGCCACCAGCACTGCGGCGATCAAGGCCCAGATCCACACCATGAACCCCTGCTTGGCACCATTGAACCGGGCCATCCTGCCGGCGACGTAGCCGCCGCAGTAGTAGGAAACGAAGAGGATGACCAGCAGCACGACGATGCCCACGATCCCAATCGTCTGGTTCGAGGCAGCTCGCCCCACGTCGGTGTTCGTGGCAAGTCCCACGGCGGTCCCGGCCGCGGCGACCAGGGCGGTCAGCAGCACAGCCATGCCCGTGGCGGCCAGCCAGCCGAAGAACGCCGAGCCAACCTTGATGCCGCCGAACGCCTCCCTTTGCCGTGCCGCCGCCATTTCCCGGGTGGCGAAGGCGGGATCGTCTGGCCGTCCCGTGTCCGGGGGGCCGTCCGTTTCAGTGTCGGGTGTGTAGTCTCGCTCGGCGTACGGCGTCTCGGCGTCCGTGGTGTTGAGCGCCCGGGTGTGCGTGTCCGTCGTGGCGCCGGTCCCGGTGACACCGGGGCTGGCGGCTGAACGCCTGGTTTGGGTGGCGTCGTAAACAGGAGTGGCCTCCGTGGGGGCATCTGCCGTACTGCGCTCCGCGCTGAAGCCGGCAGGGTAGGCCTCTGCCGCGCTGTGTTCAGGCCTGTTCGCTTCTGACCTGGTGGGTTCGGACGTGCCTGATTCAGAGGAAGTGCGCCGGGGGCGCCTGTCCCCGGAGCCGATTGGGCTGCTCATCAGCGACTCGCTTTCATTGAACGGACCCGGGCTCAGGGGCCTAAGCCGGGCAACGCAATGCCGAGGCCAAGGCACTGACCTCAGTTTCTAGCTAACTCCGTTCAATGGGTATTAGCAAGGATGCTTAGTATCTTGGTTTTGGCGCGTCTTCCCTTGTCAGAGGCGGTGCGGGTGCTGTCAGGGCCTGGGTTCGTCAGGTCAGCGGTAGGCGCGGTGCAGGTTCTCCCTCGTTGACTCCCGGGCAGAGGCATCGGCGATCCACGGACCGGTCCCTTCGGACTGGTCCAGCACGCCGGCCTCCAGCCACTCGTAGTCGCCGGCCAGAACCTTGCGCGCGAGGTCACGGTCGCCGTGGTCGGTGTTCCGCCACAGCTGGTCGAAGTATTCGTCCACGCGGACGCGTGCCTGCTCACAGAAGGCGTCGGCCAGTTCGAAGGCCGTGGCGCCGCGTTCGGGCGCGGTGCGGAGCAGCATCTCGGCCCGCGAGCAGCAAGCCGCCATGGCGAACAGCTCGGCTCCGATATCGACGATCCGGCCCAGGAACGCTTGTTTGTGCTCAAGGCCGGCCTGCCAGCGGCCCATGCCGTAGAAGGTCTGCCTGGCCAGCCGGCGCGAGGACCGTTCCACGAAGCGGAGGTGCTTGGCCAGCCGGCCGAAGTCGCTGTACGACCGTGGATCCATGCCGGCACCCGCCACCAGTTTGGGCAGCCATTTTGCGTAGAAGCCGGAGGCTCCGACGGCGGCACGCGCCTTGTCCGAAAGGCTCGCCTCCGCGGAGGCCAGGTCCCCGGCGGCGGCAAGGTGGGCGTCCACGGCCTCGCGGGCTATCAGCAGCCGCATGATCTCGGACGAGCCCTCGAAGATCCGGTTGATCCGCAGGTCGCGAAGCTGCTGTTCGGCGGGGACGGCCCGCTCGCCGCGGGCCTCGAGCGACTCGGCCGTCTCGAAGCCGCGGCCGCCCCGGATCTGCACGAGTTCATCGGCGATCCGGTAGCTGATCTCGGTGGACCAGAGTTTGGCCAGCGCAGCCTCGATGCGGACGTCCTTTTGCCCGGCATCGGCCATTTCCGCGGACAGCTCGAATACGGCATCAAGCGCGAACGCGGTGGCGGCGATGAACGCGATCTTCTTGCCGACGGCTTCGTGCTTGCCCACGGGGCGGCCCCACTGGGTGCGGGCGTTGGACCATTCCCGCGCGATCTTGAGGCTCCAGCGGCCCGTCGCCACGCAAAGCGCCGGCAGCGAGAGCCGCCCGGTGTTCAGCGTGGTGAGCGCAATTTTCAGGCCCTGGCCCTCACGGCCCAGCCTGTTGGCGGCCGGCACCGTGACCTGGTGGAAGCGGGTCACACCGTTTTCGATGCCGCGCAGGCCCATGAAGGTGTTGCGGTTCTCCACCGTGATTCCCGGGGAGTCCATTTCCACGACGAAGGCGGTAATTCCCCCCTTGTGGACGGCGCCGTCGGCGCCGGTGTGCTGCGGCACCACGGCCATCACCACCACGAGCTCGGCGATCACGCCGTTGGTGGTCCAAAGCTTGACGCCGTCCAGAACGTACGAATCGCCGTCGGCGGTGGGAACGGCCGTGCTGCCCATCCGGGCGGGGTCGCTGCCGACGTCGGGCTCGGTCAGCAGGAACGCAGTAACAGCCCCCTCCGCGCAGCGCGGCAGGTAGGTGCGTTTCTGCTCGGCGGTACCGAACACCTTGACCGGTTCCGGCACGCCGATGGACTGGTGGGCGGAGAGCAGTGCGCCCAGGCTCGGATGCACGGATCCCAGCAGGGCCAGCGCCCGCCCGTAGTACACCAGTGACAGGCCCAGGCCGCCGTACTCCAACGGGATCTTCATGCCGAATACCCCCAGCTCGGCCAGGCCGCGGAGGTACTCATCGGGAATCTTCGCGTCACGTTCGATGATCCGTCCTGACATGGTGCGGCAGAACTCCGTCAGCCGTGCCATGAAGGCCTCACCGCGCTCCACGTCATCGGGTTTGGCGGCCGGCCAGGGATGGATGAGGCTGAGGTCAAAGCTGCCGAGGTACAGGCCCTTGGCGAAGCTGGGCCTGGCCCATTCGGTTTCGCGTGCAGCCTCGGCAATGGCGCGTGCGTCCTCTGCGGACGCGCCCGCGCCGATCTTCTCCGGGGCAACGGGTGTTTCGGACGCGGGACTGTCCACGGGCGGAACGGCGCCAGTGCCGTCCGTTGCCGTGCTGTCAGAAGCCAGGCTTTCAGTTGCGTGGCTGTCGGTGGCGGAGCTCACGGGGCATCTCCTCTGACCGGATGACCGGCTCAAAGCCCTGGGTCCGCCGCGGGTGGAGAACCCTTCAGCTGTCCCTCAATGCTACCCGCGGGTAAGTTCCGGTGCTAGGGGACGGCTGCCCCTGAAATTCCGCGGGAAACTCGACTGCGGCGGCGTGGTGCACCAGCCTGTCCCAGGCGTGGTTGATCCCGTGGACGGTCCTGAGCAGCACCGCGGCGACGGCCAGCCAGGCAAGCCTTCCCACGCCCACCAGGACGAGGGCGGCGAACGCCGCCACGGCCACGAACAAGACCAGTGCCAAGGCAACCATCAGCGTTCCAATGAACACCAGGGTGCCTGTCTCCACTGCACTCAAGTCGAACTCCATGCTTCCCCCTGCGCCGTTGCTGCGGATGGATCAGTAGCTCGAGACTAGGGCCAGGGGCGAAGCTTCCTCCAGCCTTTCGGCCATGCTGTGGCCGCCTTGATACGGGATCGAGACAATACTCTCCCGTAGGTCACGGAGTGATTGCGAAAACCTCATCTGTCACACCCGTAACGGTGCCTCACTGGCAACCGGGTCTACGGTTCGGGGCGACGGGCGGCTCTGCGTTAACCTTGTAGCTGGCAGTTTTCGGGTTTCCGCTGCCCAGACCATCCCCCAGCCGCTAAGGAGAGTGTGTGCCCCGGTCCGCCACGTCCTCCGCTGACGCGATCAGCGCAAGGCTCCGGGATCTGGAGCTCCTCACCAAGGGGCCGGCATGGGCCCTTACCCGCTCTGCCCCCTGGGTGATCGCGGTGCTGCAGGCATCCTTCACCCGCACCCGGCCGCAGCTTCCGCTGGAAGAATTCCACGCCGACGTCGACTCCTTCCTCGAGCAGCTTCGCCGCCAGGACCCGGGGCTGGGCGGCGGTGCCAACGGCAAGTCCTTCGGCGACGAATGGACCCGCAAGCAGTTCCTGACGCGCCGGAACCAGTCGGGGCAGATCGTGTACGAGGTTACGGAGCCGGCCGCCCGCGTGCTGGCATTTTTGGACAGCCTCTCCAGTGACAGGTCCACGCTTAACGGCTCCCGGCTGGGCACGCTCCTGGGCGACGTGGAGAAGCTCGCCAACGAGACCAACCCGGACCAGAGCGCCAGGCTGGAATCGCTGGAGGAGGAGATCGAGGAGCGGCAACAGCTGATCGAGGACATCAGCTCCGGTGACTTCGACGGACTGCTCGACGATGACCAAGCCGTGGAAGCGGCCGGCAACATCCTGGACCTCGCCGCCAGCCTCCCGGCGGACTACAAGAAAATGCGTGACCGGATCGAGGAGCTCGTGGGCGAGCTCCGGAACCAGATCATCGAGGAATCCCTGACCAAGGGTGCCACGATGGCCCAGGTCCTTGAGGCGGACAAGCGGCTGCGCCAAAGCCCGGAGGGCAGGACCTTCCGTTCCTTCACCGCGTTCCTCGAGGACCCGCAGCAGCAGCTGCGCTTCCGCTCCGCCATCGGTGAAGTGCTCAGCCGCCAGTTCGCGGACGACCTTTCGCCGGAGGACCGGGAGACCCTGAAAAACCTCGTGGCGGAGCTCAGGCAGCAGCACAGCCAGATCCAGCGCATCTACGGCAAGCTCAGCGAGAGCCTGAACACCTACATCCAGAGCGACGATTTCCGCCAGTCGGTGCGGCTCCGCAAGGTGCTGCGCGAGGCGGAGCAGGCCATCCGATCCATGCCTTACGAGCGTGAACGGCCCGGCCTGGTGCGCGGCCCGGTGCTGTTCAATGCCGGGTTCGAATCCCTCGCCATGGTCAAGCTTTTCGACCCGGACGAGTTCGCGGCCCCGCCCAAGCTCGCGGACCCCATTGCGTTCAGCGACTCGGACCGGGTGCGCTCGCCCCGGACCGCCAAGGCCAGGCCGGAGTCGATCCGCGCCGCGGCAGCGGGCGCCACGGCCCTCGCCGAGGCGTGGGGGCAGCTTCCGCCGGAGGAGCAGCACATCAACTCCATCAGGGCGCTGCTCTCGCATGCACTCCACACCGGCGCAGGTTTTGACCAGCTGGCCTGGGAGGCCCTCGACTTCGAACAGATAGACGGCACCACGCGCAAGGCGTACCTGCCGGTGGTAACGCTCAAGAAGGATTAGCGATGACAGACGTTTCAAACACCACGAGTGCAGCACCAGATGCCGCCCAGGGAGAACGGGCGGGGGCGGCATCTGGTGCGGAACGCTCCTTCGCCGTAACCCCGCGCGACACGTTTGTGGACGGCGCCGCCCTCTTCCCCGGCGACACCGGCGTGCTTCCCATGAAGGTGCGGCAGGCCCTCGTGAAGCTGCTGAAGGGCCCGTACGTCGACGGCGGCCGGGACGAGAAGCTTTGGACGACGCTGCTGGATAACCAGCTGATCCTGCGCAGCCGGCTGTCCGAGCTTTTCCTCACCCTCGAGCTGGACCACGAGCGCAAGATCGCGGTGCTGCGTCCGGTTGACCCGGAGGCGATCGGCGGCAGCGCCCGCTCCAGCATCCTGCGCCAGCAGCGTGCCCTCAGCCGGGTGGAAACGATCGTGCTGCTGCGCCTGCGGCTCCTGCTGGACCGCCACGTCACGGCGCAGACGGACCCCACCATCACGCGCGAAGAAATCGCCGAGCTCGTGGCGCACTATCAGCCGGCGGGCCTGCAGGACGCCCTGCGCGACTCGGACGTGGTTAACCGCGCAATCACCAAGCTCCTGGCCCGCCAGCTCCTGCTGACCACCGGCCTGGACGACGTCTACACCATCTCCAACGCCCTGCCCCTGGCCCTCCCGTTCGACAACATCGGCGACATCCCGGCCCAAATCGAAGCCCTCATAGCCGCCACGGCTGACCCCACGGGCACCGAACCCCTCATAGATCTCGACGTCGATTCTGCGGAGGACGCCGAAGACGATAACGAAGGGGCGGGGGCGGCAGCGCCGTCGTCGTTCTCAGCCACGGCAGACGAAGCGGAGGCAGCCAAGTGAGTATTGCGAGCATGCTTCCGCTGGGCGACGTGGTCAACCCGGGCCAGATGCGTCTTGCGCTGGTGCAGGTGGTCAACTGGGGCACGTTCCACGGCGCCCACACGATGCACGTGGACCGCAACGGCACGCTGCTGACCGGCAACTCGGGTGTCGGCAAGTCAACGCTGTTCGACGCGATGCTGCGGGTGTTTGACGCCCGGCCGCGATCCAACGAGGCCGCAGCCCAGCGCTCGGGTGCCGTGGAGGACAAGCGGACCACGTTTACGTACATGCGCGGCAAGGTGGGGGACAAAGCCGTCGGCGAGGGCTCGGCCAGTGCGTTCCAGCGTCCCGGTGCCACCTGGTCCGCTGTCGCCCTCACCTTCGACAACGCGGCCGGCACCAAGGTGACGGTGTCGGCGCTGTTTGACCTGCCTAAGAACGGCACGGAGTCGAGCGTCGGCCGGTACTACCTGATCGACAACAGGCAGCTGGACCTCGCCGCCATTGAGGACATCGCCGAGAAGCGCTTTACCAGGGCGGCGCTGGAAAACATTTTCCCGGACGCCCAGGTCTTTGACGTGCACAAGGCGTTCGCAGAGCGGTTCCGCCGGCTCCTGGGTATCAACTCGGACCAGGCGTTGCCCCTGCTCCGCGTCATCCAGGCCGGAAAGGGCCTCGGCGGCAGTGTGAACACGTTCTTCCGCGACCAGGTGCTGGACGCGCCGGCCACCTTGACCGCGGCGGACGACGTCGTCGAGGAATTCAGCAACCTCATGTCCATCCGGCAGCGCCTGGAGGACGTCCGGCAGCAGCGCGACCAGCTGGCCCCGGTCCCGGGACTGAACAGGGAGTACGCCCAGTCGCTGCTGGACGCGAACCGGCTCCGTGAGCTCGCGGGGGAGGAGTTCGAAGCGTACCGGCAGCAGCTTGCCGTGGGCGTTCACGAGAAAACGCTGGCCCGCTACAAGGCGCTGGCCCAGACGAAGGCCAAGGAGCTCGCCGCCGAACGCGCAGTGCGGGACGGCCTGGCCAAGGAACTCCGGCAGCTGGAGGCCGAGTACAACAACCAGGGCGGCAACGCCATCTCCTCGATCGAGCAGTCCCTCGAGAACGCACGGGTGGGGCTGAAGCTCCGCCAGCAGGTGGAGGAAGCGGCCCGGCAGGCGCTGACGGACGCAGGCCTGGACCTGGAGTGGACGGCCGAGGGCTGGGAACAGGCCCACGAGCAGGCAGCCTCCCGCTCCGCCGAGCTGAAGGACGATGCTGCGGCCCTGCAGGAGCTCCGGTTCGAGGCCTTTGACGCCCACGCCACGAAGAAGCGCGAGCTTGCCGCGGCCGAGCAGGAGCTCGTTTCGCTGAAAACGCGCAAGTCCCTGCTGCCGCCGTCGAGCATTGAAAACCGCGCCGCGATTGCCGCTACTACCGGCATCCCCGAGGAACAGATGCCGTTCGGCGGCGAGCTGATCGACCTGGCCGAGGGCCAGGAGCGGTGGCGCCCTGCCGCTGAACGCGCCTTGCGGAACCTGGCCACCACGCTGCTGGTCCCGGGCGAGCACTTTGCCGCGGTTACCCGCTACCTGAATGGCCACACGGTCCGCGGCGCTTTGCGCGCGGTGGACGTGTCCAAACCGCTCGCCGGAGCGGCGCTCGCGGTGGAAGACGTGGCCGACGGCGACCTGCTGACCAAGCTGGCCATCCTCACCACTGGGACGAACGGGGAAGCCGGTGTGTGGATCCGTGAGCGGATCGCCCTGGACCTCGCGTACCCGTGCGTGGAGAATCCGGACGAGCTTGCGGCCTTGGACAAGGGCCTGAGCCTCGGCGGCGTGGTCAAACGCAACCGGCATACCGTGGAGAAGGACGACCGGTTCACCAGTCGGCAGGATTACGTCCTCGGGTTCGACAACGCCTCCAAGCTGGAGCTCGTGGCCGGGCAGGTTGAGGACCTGCGCCAGGAACTGGCCAAGGCGGCGCAGTTGGCCCAAAGCCGCGAGGAATCACACCAGGGCATGTCCCGGCAGCTTGAGGCCCTGCGCCGGGTGGCCGAGGACCACCGTCCCTGGGAACAGGTCTCGGCGGCGGTTGCTGCCGACGAGCTCGCCAGGATTGAGCAGCGGCTCAAGGATGCCCTTGCCGCCCAGGCGGACCTCGAACCGCTCCGCGCCAACATCGAAACCGCGCGCCAGCAGCACCAGTCCAGCACCGAGGCGGCCGCGGTGCTGCAGAGCGAATACAAGGCGCTGGACCAGCAGCTCACCGCCTCCGATTCACTGCTGGAAGCCGCACGCATCCGTGTGAACCAGGCCCCGCCGTCGGACTCCACCGCCGCTGCGCTGGCGCCGTACTTCGCCGAATTCGGCGACGTCACCGAAATGCATGAGCTGGAAAACATCGCCGGCCGGGTGCGGACCCAGCTGCTCGGGGACTTGCACGGGGCAGAGTCCCGCGCCCAGGCCACGTCGGAGCGGCTCACGCGGATCTTCGAAGGCTTCGTCCGCGACTGGGGCACCGCCATTTCAGCCGACCATGGCACGTCGATCGGTGCGGTCGGCGAGTTCGAGGCCCGCTACCACGCGATCATCAATGACGGGCTGCCCGCGCAGGAGGCAGAGTTCCGGCAGTTCTTCAACCAGCGCACGCACGAGTCGTTCAGCACGCTGCTCCACCTGCTGGACGAGGAACGCCGCTCCATCACGAGCAGGATCCTGCCGCTGAACGGGATCCTGTCCGAGGTGAACTTCCACGAGGGCAGCTTCCTGGAACTCGACATCAAGCAGACCCTCCCGCCCACGGCCAAGCAGTTCAAGGACGCCATCCAGAACGCGCTTAAAACCCGGCACGCCCGGCACGGCAAGACGGAAGGCTCGAACCCCGGACAGGATGACGATGCCGAGCTGACCGCCCGTTACAAGTCCCTCGAGACGCTGGTGAAACGGCTGGGGTCGCAGACGCCCGAGGACCGGCGCTGGCGGGCCGAGGTGCTGGACGTGCGCGGGCACCTCTTCATCCAGTGCAAAGAGCACCGCGAGGTGGACGCGCCCGGGAAAAAGGGCGGGAAACGGATCGAGGTCTTCATGCATGCGGACACGGGTTCCATGTCCGGTGGTGAGCGCCAGCGGTTTACCGCCTTCATCATGGCGGCGGCGCTGAGCTACCAGCTGGGCATTGCCGAGCAGGGCTTCACCACCTACGGCACCGTGATGATGGACGAGGCCTTCGTGCTTGCCTCCGAAGAATTCGCCGGCGCCGGCATCAAGGCGCTGCACGAGTTCGGCTTCCAGCTGCTCCTTGCGGCACCGGAGAACGTCATCGACCTGTCCCGGCATCTGGGCTCGGTCACGGAGATCCTGCGGGACAGGCGCACCAACCGCTCCGGCGTGCTGACCGCGCCCGTTATCACCCCGAAACCGGGAACAGAAGGGCAGTGGCGGTCCGAGGCCAATCCCGTGGATATCGTGCTGCGCTAGTCTGTAACGGTTCGCGCGGCTCATAACAGATCGATGGATATTGTGGCGGCAGGGATCCGCGCTCGACGGCATCATCCGCGCCGGAGTTGAGCAGTTCCCGGCTCAGCCAGCGGATATTGAATGTGCGGCCGTGCAGGCGTCAATCTGGGCCTGGACGATCCCGCCGTAGCCCGCCACCAATTCGTCAAAGTCCCAGCCGTCGAAGAGCCCCAGGGTCCGCACGGTCTCGCCGAAACCGGTCATCAGCGCGGTGACCGTCGACGCATAGCGGCGGTCCGGCGTCGTGTCCCCGATCAGCTTTGCGATGCTGCCGAGGTAGCGTTCGCGCAGCTCGTGCCGGGCCGCCTCGGGATCAGGGGCATCGTGGACGTTGATCGGAATGATGGCCCAGGGCTCGTGCATTCCGCGTTCGCGGCGCATGAGTACCCGGAAGACCAGGGCGCCGCCGAGCTCGGCCGCCGGGACGGTCAGTTCGGTGAGCAGCGACTCGTCCGGCTGCACCGCCGCGAACAGCTTGGCCTTGGAGATGAACAGCTTCATCACCAGCGCGGCGGAAACCCCCGCTTCTGCGGCGATGTCGCGGACTGTCACGGCGCGGTAGCCGCGTTCGCCGAACAGCCGCCCCGCGGCGCTGAGGATGGTCTCCTGGCTGGGGCTGCTCATGCGCGCACCGGCTCCCCGCCGGGCCGCTCTGCGTCTGCCCCGTCCGGGAGATGTTCAGCTGCAAGGTCCACAGTCAGGGACCGGTTATCGACGGTGAGCTTCCGCGCCACGGCTTGATGAGTCACGGGATGAAGCATAGTCACCACGTAGCGTCCGGCGGCGGGAAGCGGAAGTGTGTACACGCCGTCGTCGTCCGTCCTGGCGGTGTCCACATGCTCGCCGGTGGCGTTCAGCAGCGTCACCACGGCACCTGCCACGGGCTCACGGCCAACGGCCGCCCGGCCGGTGATCTCGAGCCGCTCCTGCAGGAGGAAGTTCTGCCTCAGCGTGCGGCCGTCGAAATCGAAGACCTCCGCCATCGGCGCCCAGCCTGCCGCGTTGGCCACCACAAGGTACTTCCCGGCGCCCGGCAGCGCCACCGAATAGTTGCCCTCGGTGTCCACGCGGCTCCAGTCCACCGGCTCGCCCCCGGTCTGGAGAACGGTGACGACGGCGGGGGTGAGCGGGCGGTGGTCGGGAGCCAGGACGCGCCCCTGCACCACGAGCTCTGCTGCCGCCGGCGGGGCGGGACGGTGCGTCGTGATCCGCGGAATGAAGATGGCGGCCAGGACAGACGCGGCGGACGCCAGCGCGGCCATCCAGAACACGTCCCTGAAGGCATCGAAGGACGGCAGCCGGGCGGCGCCCAGCGGGATGGTGACGGACGTGAGAACGGCGGCCACCGCGGCGCTGGATGTTGACGTGCCAATGGAGCGGACCAGGCTGTTCAGGCCGTTGGCCGATGCGGTCTCCGTGATCGGGACGGCACCCATGATCAGGGTTGGCATCGCGGCATAGGCTATGGCCGTGCCGACGCTTACCACCGTGGAGCCGATGATCACCGAGGTGATGGAGTCATAGAAGAAGACCCGGCCCACGTAACCGACGATCATCACGGCGGCTCCCGTCATCAGGGCAGACTTGCCCCCGAAGCGCCGGATGATGCCGCCGGACACCGGGGCGAACACCACCATGGCCAGCCCTGACGGCACCATGCATAGGCCGGCCGTGATGACGCTCAGTTCAAAGCCGTAGCCGGTGGCGCCGGGGAGCTGGAGCTGCTGGGTGGTGAGGAGCATGTTGGCAAACATCGCAAAACCGATCAGCAGCGACGCGAGGTTGGTCATCAGGACGGGCCGCCGGGCGGTGGTCCGAAGGTCCACCATGGGCTGGCCCACCCTGAGCTCGTAGGGAATCCAAACGGCCAGCAGCAGCGCCGCGGCGAGGAACAGCAGAAGAACGGGCTCGGAGCCCCAGCCCCAGGTGCCGCCCTTGGAAATGGCCAGCAGCAACGATCCCAGCGCGGCGGAGAGCACCAGCGCGCCCGCATAGTCGAAGCGGCCGGGAGTGCGGACTTTGGATTCCGGGACCACGAGTACGACGGCGAGCAGCAGCAGTGTGCCGGCGGCCGCGGAAACCCAGAAGATCGACGTCCAGCCGAGGCTTTCATAGAGGACGCCGGCGAGCGGCAGGCCCATGGCGCTGCCGATGCCCAGGGTGGCGCTCATGAGTGCCACCGCGGAGCCCATCTTTTCCTTGGGCAGTTCATCGCGCATGATGCTGATGCCCACCGGGATCAGTGACGCGGAGAACCCTTGAAGTGCCCGCCCGATGATGAGCCACAGGAAGGTCCCGCCCAGGGCGGCCATGACCGAACCGGCCACCATGATGGCGAGGCAGATGACCATCATCTTGCGCTTGCCGTACATGTCGGCGCTGCGGGACACGATCGGGGTGGCGACGGCGCTGGCCAGCAGCGTGGCCGTCACCAGCCAGGATGCGTCGTCGGCAGTGACCGACAGGATCCGCGGAAAATCGGGCAGCAGCGGCACCACCAGGGTCTGCATGAGTGCCACGAGGGTGCCGCTGAGCGCCAGGACGGTGGTGATGGCGGACGGGCTGCGGGTCGGTTTCGGGGCAGGGGGTGCTGTCATGTGCGGCAGGCCTTTTGGGAAGTGTTTGTGGAAAGGAACGCCCGCGTCAGGGTGAACGAGCGTTTACTCCTTCGAGTGAACCATTGTTCACCCTTGGGTTGCAAGGCGCCGGAAGTTAGTCTGGCCACTCGTGGCAATTACCCAACGCAAACCTTTCGTAATGCCGCAAAGGATAGGCTAGTCTTACTTTAGTTTGCTTCATTCACCTAAAGAGTTCCGTGACTTCCCCCTCTTCTCCGGCCCGCAGGCCGTTCGCGGCGGTGCTGCCGCTGGCACCACGCGCCGTTCCCTGCTCAAGACCGCCGGCAAGGCCACCGCCGTCCTCGCCGCCACCGCGCTTTCCCTGACGGCGTGCTCCACCGGGCCGGTCTCCACCGCTTCAGAAGCCAGCGCCACGTTATCCACCAGCGCACACTTCCCGGTGACCATCAAGCACGTCTTTGGCGAGACCACCATCAAGGAGCAGCCCAAGCGGGTCGTCACGGTGTCTTGGGTCAACGACGACGTCGCCATTGCGCTGGGCGTGGTTCCGGTGGGCGTGCTCAAGAACGAATGGGGCGGCAACAGCAAGGGCTCCACTCCGTGGAAGGACGCCGCGCTGGAGAAGCTCGGCGCGGGCTTTGGCTCGGACAAGGCTCCGATCCAGTTCTCCGAGGCGGACGGCATCAACTTCACTGAAATCGCCAAGCTCAACCCGGACGTCATCTTGGGCGCCTACTCCGGCCTGACGGAAGGGGACTACAAGAAGCTCAGCGAGACTGCCCCCGTGGTTGCACATCCCGAGCTCGCTGGCCGCCGGCGTCATGCTTCTTCTGGCCACCGGCATCCTGCTGGGCAGCTACACCGTGACCATCCCCGACTTCTTCAAGATCCTCGCCGCCCACGTCACCGGCGGCGAGAAGATCCCCGGTGCCAGCTTCATCGTGATGGAGGCCAAGCTGCCGCGGGCGGTCACCGGCACGTTGATCGGTCTCGCCTTCGGGCTCTCGGGCGCACTGTTCCAGACCATGCTCCGCAACCCGCTGGCCAGCCCGGACGTGATCGGCATCAGTTACGGGGCCAGCGCCGCCGCGGTCCTGGCCATCGTGGTCTTCGGCGCCTCCTGTGCGGCTGTGTCCGGGGCTGCCCTGCGCGATGGCCGTGGCGGCCCTGATCTACGGCATCGCCCGCGGCGGCTCCCTGGGCATCGGAGACGGCAGCCGGGGCAACGCGGCCGGTAACCGCCTCATCCTCGCCGGCGTCGGCATTGCCGCCGCGCTGCATGCCATGGTCAGCTTCCTCATGACCCTGGGCGACATCCGCACTGCCGCCGAGGCACTTATCTGGATGAATGGCTCGCTCAACTCCGCCAGCTGGGAACGTGCCGGTGTGCTGGCCCTGACGTTGATGGTGCTGGTTCCGCTTGCAGCCCTGCTGGCCGGTCCGCTGCGCATCCTCGAACTGGGGGACGACGCCTCTGCGGGACTCGGCATCCGGGTGGCCGCGACCCGGCTGGGTCTGGTTCTCACCGCCGTCGCGCTGGCCGCGGTGGCGACGGCGGCCGCCGGGCCGGTGGCGTTCGTCGCCTTCCTCGCCGCCCCCATCGCCCGACGCTTCACCGGAAAAGCCAGCTTCCCGGCGTCGGCCCTGGTGGGCGCGCTGATTGTCCTCGCGGCGGACTATGTCGCCGCCAATATCGCCCCGCTGCTGCTGGGCGGCACCGTCCTGCCGGTCGGCGTCGTCACCGGCGCCCTCGGCGCCCCGTTCCTGCTGTGGTTCCTGGTCACGTCCAACCGAAGGGATGCCTGATGGCTGTTCTGCAAGCCCGGGACCTCACCCTGCAATACGACCAGCACCGGGTCGTGGAAAACCTCACGGCGGAGATCCCCGAGGGCAGGGTGACCACGATCGTGGGCGCCAACGCCTGCGGTAAATCCACAGGGCGGAACGTCGACGAACTCTCCGGCGGACAGCGCCAGCGGGTGTGGATCGCCATGGCCCTCGCCCAGGAAACGGACGTGCTGCTGCTCGACGAGCCCACCACCTACCTGGACCTCGCCCACCAGGTGGAGGTGCTGGACCTGGTCACCGACCTCAACCGGCAGCGCGGTACCACGGTGGCGATCGTGCTGCACGATCTCAACCTGGCCGCGCGGTACGCGGACCATGTCATCGCCCTGAAGGCGGGGCGGACCGTGGCGGAGGGCGCATCGTCCAGCGTGATTACCGAGGAGCTGGTCCGGAACGTCTTCGGACTGGAATCCCGGGTGGTGCCGGACCCGGTGTCCGGAACCCCGCTGATCATTCCCCTCGGCAGGCACCACGCCCTGCCCAGAAGTTCCGACCACGACCCTGGAGATGGCCTCATGAGCGCAGTACAGAACAGTTCCGCCCGCACCTCCATCACAGACCGTCCCGGCTTTGCCACCGAGCCGATGACGCTGGCGTTCGATGTCACCGTCTCCGCGGTGCAGGAGCTTAGCCCGAGCTTCCGGCGCGTGACGTTCGGGGGCTACTCGCTGCGCGACTTCGGCGTCCACGGGGACAGCCTGGACCTGCGCATCAAACACATGATCCCTTCGCTGGGGCCGGACGGCAGCCGGCTTCCGCTGACCGGAAGCAGGTGGCCTTCATGGGCTACTGGCGCCAGGGCAAGGCCGAGCTCTGACCCTGGTGCGGCTCGGCGGTCCGCTCACCCTGGGTTAATCCTTTCTTTCCCTGCTGGCCTTTTGGGTTTGCTAGATTCGCTCAGGTGGGTGTCTCTCCATTGCTTCCGGACCGGGGCACGCGGCGGGTCTTCGTTGCCTTGGGGGACTCGTTCACCGAGGGAGTGGGCGACCGGAGTTCAAAGCTGCCGAACGGGGTGCGCGGCTGGGCTGACCGCGTGGCCGAGAAGCTGGCCAAAGCAGAACCTGGCTGGCATTACGCCAACCTGGCGATCAGGAGCAAACGGCTGCGCCACATCGTTGATGAGCAGCTGGAACAGGCCCTGGCCATGGAGCCAACGCTGATCACCCTCTATGCCGGCGGAAACGACATCCTTGACTTCGGCACGGACATGGAAGCGCTCCTGGCCCAGTACGAGGAACTGGTGGCCCGGCTGACCGTCACGGGGGCCACCCTGGTCCTGTTCACGGGGTTTGACGTCAAGGTGTCCGCGGTGCTCGAACCACTGAGGAAACGGAACACGCTGTACAACCGGGGCGTCCGCGACGTGGCAGCCAAGTACGGAGCGGTACTCGTGGATTACTGGTGTTTCGAGGCCTTCCACGACCGCAGGATGTGGGACACCGACAGGCTGCACATGTCCAAAGCCGGCCACAAGTACCTTGCGGCCCAGGTCCTGGACCACCTGGGCGTGCCGCATAAGATCAGCCTCAAGGCGTGGGAGCCCCCGGCCAGGATGACCCTCCGCGACTGGGAACGGCGGCAGCGCCGCTGGGTGAACGACTGGGTCCTGCCGCTGTTTGGCCGCAAGCTTCGCGGCGTCACGCTTGGCGACCACCTGAGCCCCCGCTGGCCCCAGCCGGTGAAGGTTCCGCGCAAAGGCGGCCTGAAAAAGCTGATGGAGCCGCGCGACTAGTCCAGCAGGTTCTCGAACCCCGGAGCAGTGCGGTTGGGGGCGAATTCGACGACCTCGAAGTCTGCAACACCGTGCACGTTATACGGATCCTTGGCCAGGGACTCATCGAGCGTCTGCCGGTCGGCCCTGGAGAGCAGCACACCTCCGGTGCGCGGAACCTTGCGGCCGGCGGCGATGAAGACGCCTTCGTCAAACGCGTCCTTCAGCCAGTCCACGTGGGCATCAAAGTGCTGGTCCACGATCTCCTGGGCAACCTTATAGGTCAGGGAAACTACGTACATGACCGCAAGCCTACCGCCCGAGCCATGGCCAACCGGCGACTCGCCGCCGGCGGAGCCGGCCTTGAACCGTCAAGCGTCAGTTCTCCTAGGATGGTGTAATGACCGAACCGCGCTGGCTCACCGCCAATGAACGCCGGGCATGGCTTGCCCTGCTGAGCATCAACACCATGCTGCCCGCGTCGCTCGACACGCAGCTGCACGCGGCCGGCAAAGTGTCGCTGTTCGACTACAACGTGCTGGCGATGCTTTCCGAGGCTGACGGGCGCTTCCTGCCGATGAGTGAGCTGGCCGCACGGACCAGCGCGTCCCTCTCCCGGCTGTCGCATGTGGTCACCAAACTCCAGAGCCGCGGCTGGGTGGAACGCCGGCCGCATCCCGGCGACGCGCGCGTCACCACCGCGCACCTGACCGAGCAGGGCATGGCCACCATCGTGGATCTGGCCCCGGGCCACGTCGAATCCGTGCGCTCGCTGTTCCTGGACGCTCTGACGGAACGTGACGTTGCGGACCTCGCCCGCATCGGCGAAAAGATCGTGGCCCGCCTGGACAGCAATCACTGGATCCTCCGCGAGCGGCAGCAGTAGCGATAGCTAAGCAGCAGTAGCAGCGCCCAGGCCGCCGGACGGCAAGGGCCTGTCTTGGTTGCTTCCGGCAACGGGTGGCAGACTTGCTCCCATGGATTTCACCGCCCGCTACGTCGCCCTCGGAGATTCCTTCACGGAAGGCGTGGGCGACGACGACCCCACACGTCCCAACGGGGTCCGTGGCTGGGCTGACCGGGTGGCGGAGCAGCTGGCCTCGGCCGATCCCGGCTTCGGGTACGCCAACCTCGCCATCCGCGGCCGCAAGCTGCGGCAGATTCTGGCCGAGCAGGTGGACGCCGCCATTGCGCTCAATCCAACCCTGGTGTCCCTTTACGCCGGGGCGAACGACATTCTCCGCCCCAAGATCGATATCGACGACCTGCTCGCGGACTACGAGAAAGCCGTCGGAAAGCTCGCAGCCACCGGTGCCACAGTGGTGCTGTTCACCGGCTTCGACGCACGGGGTTCCAAGGTCTTCGGCACCATGAGGGGGCGCACGGCCATCTACAACGAACTCGTACGCGGCATCGCCGGGGACCATGGCGCCCTGGTGGTGGACTACTGGCGCTTCAACGAGTATTACGACTGGGGCATGTGGGCGAAGGACCGGATGCACATGTCCGCCGCCGGCCACGCCAACATGGCCAAGCGGGTCCTGACTGTCCTCAAGCACGAGCACTCCATTGAGGTTCCACCGATGACGCCCGTCCCCGAGCTCAGCAAGGCGGAAGCCATCAAGGCCAACGCGCGCTGGGTCCAGGAATTCGCTGCGCCGTGGGTGGTCCGGCGGGTCACCGGTAAGTCCTCCGGCGACAACCTCCAGCCCAGGTACGCCCAGCTCACCCGGCTCTAACCCCGCCGGAAGCCGCCCGTCGCCAGCAGCTCGCCATTGGTAAGGACGGCCAGCGCCTCGATATCCCACGAGGCAGTGGCGCGGTTGAGCATGGGAACCCCGCCGGCCACAATCGCCGTCGCCAGCACATCGGCCGTGACCACGTCCGCCGCGGCGACAGAGACCTGCCGGAATTCAACGGCCCCGGCCGTGGCGCTCCAGATATGATCCCCGCGCTCAGCGGAACCGGAGGTTGCCAGCGCAGCCCGGGCCCCGCCGTCGGCCGTCTTTCCGCCCAGCGGAGTCAAGCTCTGCGGTGGCGCACCCAGCCCCGCCCCGCCCAGCGGAAATCCCGCCAGCAGGGTCCTCCGGTCCGCCGGATCGACGATCCCCGCCCGCCACGGCGCATTGGTGCCGGGGCTGGGGGAACCGCTGACCAGCACATCCCCGCCTGCGTTCAGGCACCAGTTGGCCATGCCCAGCGCCAGCAGCGACATGCCGGCCTCCCTAATGGCGTGCCCCTTGACGATCCCGGAAAGATCCAGAGCCCCGTCCGGACGCTCCGGTGTGAACGCACCCTCGGTCAGAAGCCGCCACTCGGCCGCCTCCTCATACCGCGCCCGCATTCCGGCCGACGCCTCCGGCAGCGCGAGTTCGCCACGCACCAGCCGGCTCGCCTCCGAATCGGGGCGGTAGAGGCTGAAGATGCTGTCCAGTTCGGTGAACAAAAGTTCGACGACGGCGGTCGCCGCGTCCAGCTCATCCGCCGCAGCCTGGGGTGCTTTATGGGCATCCGTCGGAACAGCCAGACTGATGACGGTCCCCATGCAGGTGAACGTCCGGGCCCGGAGACGGTGCGTAGTTTCAGAGGTTTGCTGCATCAAGGGCTGCCTGGAGGGAGGTGAGGTAAGCATCGCTTGTCACGGTGGCGCCGCCCACGGTCTGTACATCGGCGGACTGTGCCTGAAGGATCTCGCTGCGAAGAATCGGGGCGGCATAGTTGCTGATCTGCACGGACCGGCCCTCGGCGTCGGTCAGTTTCAGGGCCGTGACGTCGGTGATCTGCCCGGCCTTTACAGTGATCTGGACCTGCACGGTGCCGAAGCGGGTCTCGACGACGTCGCCGTCGTACGTGCCGCCAGCCTTGGCCGCAGCACCGGCCGCTCCCGCCGCACCGGATGTGCCCGACGACGCCGACGGTCCCGACGACCCGGAGGAAGCGGTGCCACTGCTGTCCGCGGTCTCTGCCCCGGAGGAAGCGGTGCCGCTGCTGTCCGTGGTCTCTGCCCCGGAGGTAGTCCCCGCGGCCTGGTTTCCCGTTGCTGCGGCCGCAACCGCGCTGTGTGTATCGGCCACGTGGATACCTGATTGCCAGCCGACCAGGAGGATGCCGGCTGAAGCCAAGGCTGCTGAAACTGCTGCTCTGATTCTCACCAGTCAAACCTTTCGTGATGGAGCTGATCTTCGTGGACGCCGGCGGCCCGGGCTGCGTTCAGGACGTTGTCTGCCCATCGCGAGGGTCCGCACACGTAGACGTCGGCGTGGCCGATTTCTGGAACGTAATCCGCCAGGCCGTACCCGGCCCGGTGCTCGTCTGCCGGTAGCCAGCTGTCCGGTGAATCGGAGTCCCGTCCGCCTGTGAGATGGAACAGGGTGGCGCCGCGCTGCCGGCACAATTCGAGGATCTCCTCGCTGAGGTAGAGCTCCTGGTTGCTGTGCCCACGGAGCAGGACCGTCGCCTGGCCGGGGGCGAAAGGCGTGGTCTCCAGCAGGGCGCGGAGTGGCGTGATGCCGATGCCGGCACCGATCATGACCACCCGGTCTTTGCTTCGTGCGGCGGAACTGAAGAGACCGTAGGGACCTTCGATGGCGACCTTCGTTCCGCGACGCAGCCTCAGCAGCTGCGCTGAGCCCCGGCCGAGATTACGGACGGTGATCCGCAGTCTCCCGTGCCCGTCGGGTCCGGTCCGCACCGGCTCTGCAGACAGACTGAACGGATGCGGATGCCACCACATCCCGGGGGCGAGGAAGCGCCAGATGAAGAACCGTCCGCCGTTGCCCGCCAGTGATCCGAGCTGCAGGCCGCTCATTTCGATGTTGACCACCCCGGGTGCCACAGCGGTGACGCGTTCCACCGTGAGCTGGTGCCTGAAGGTTGCCCGCAGAGGCTGGATGATCCGGTAATACAGGAGGGCAGCCCCGGTGGCGATGCAGATGCCGAGCCAGTACCAGCGCTGCCATGTACCGACGGCGAACAGTCCGCCCACGCTGAACTGGTGCGGCAGTGAGGTGAGGACGGCAGTATAGGTGAGCAGATGCACGGCGTACCAGAATTCGTAGGGGAAACGCCGGCGGACCGCTACCAGGGACGTGACCACAACGGCAATGAAGAAGGCCATGGAGACAAAAGCGAGCCACATGTCGGGCACCAGCACCCAGAGAGCCACGGCTTCGCTGACCGGGTCAAGCCCTTCAGCCATGCCGTATCCCACCGCGATGAGAAGCCCATGGGCCAGTAGCAGGTACAGCGAGGGTTTTCCCAGCTTCCGGTGAAACTCGAGCGCCCTGTCGTGCCCCACCGCGCCGTCGATAAACGGAATCCTGGCGGTCAGCAGAAGCATGAGCAGCACCAGGTCCATGCCGGCAAGGCCGGCAACAATGCCCAAAGCAGTGATCAATCCGGCCGGGGAAGGCGCCGCAGTCAGGCCGCCGTCGGCCAGCCAGAGCGCAACCGAAGCGGCCAGCGAGGACCAGGCTGCCACCGTCAGGGCGTCGGCGCGGAGGAGCCTGCGCCGATGCCGGCCGGCGAAGCGGCCGCCGTCCCGGACCGGGGCTGGCCCACGGGTGGGTCGTGTCGGTGTGCCGGTCCCGGGGGAGGGCAGGAGCTGTGTGTTCATGACTCAAGATTCGGCCCAAAGCCTTTGACTTTGCTGTGAAGAGCCTTCTTTCCGGATATGTCTTGAATGAAAGTGCCGCCGACGGTTCGCGGGGCTGCGTTATACAGCGTTCCCCTTCGGATTGGTCTTTAATTCGCGTGTCTCGTAGACTTGGTTGGCGCTAGGTGGCGCGGAGCGTGTGCAATTGCTCCGGTTTGCGGCGGCTGTTGGTAGTTTTCACAGTCCCGAAGGCCGGCAGTTAGGGGCTCAAGTTGCGTGCATTCCTGTATTCGCCCAGCATCCCGGCACTCCGCAGTGGTTTCCATTGCCAGGTGTTCGTGGCTCATCGCATTCCGACGCAGTAAACCCGGTTCGCCGGTGTTGAAACGTGCGGACGCGTGAGGCTGGATGCGGACGCCGCCTGCCGCACGGTGAAGCAGAACTCTGCCAGCCGTTACATTCATTTTTCAGAGGAGAGTCGTCATGGCAGCACACTGCCAGGTGACCGGAGCCGAGCCGGGCTTTGGACACAGCATTTCGCACTCGCACCGCCGCAACAAGCGCCGGTTCGACCCGAACATCCAGAAGAAGCGCTACTGGGTTCCGTCCCTGCGCCGTAATGTCACTCTGCAGGTCTCTGCAAAGGGCATCAAGACCATCGACGTACGCGGCATCGACGTTGTCGTCGCCGCCATCCTGGCACGAGGAGTGAAGCTCTAGTGGCAAAGGACAAGGACGTACGTCCGATCATCAAGCTCAAGTCGACCGCGGGCACGGGTTACACCTACGTAACCCGCAAGAACCGTCGTAACGATCCGGACCGCCTGGTCCTGAAGAAGTACGACCCCAAGATCCGCCAGCACGTCGAATTCCGAGAGGAGCGCTAAACACATGGCTAAGAAGTCCAAGATTGCTCGCAACGAGCAGCGCAAGGTCATCGTTGAGCGTTATGCTGCAAAGCGCCTCGAACTGAAGAAGACCCTGGTTGACCCGAACGCGACTGACGAAGCACGCGAAGCTGCACGCCTCGGCCTGCAGAAGCTGCCCCGCAACGCCTCCCCGATCCGTCTGCGTAACCGCGACATCATCGATGGCCGCCCGCGCGGTACCTTCCAGAAGTTCGGTATCTCCCGTGTCCGCTTCCGCGACATGGCTCACCGCGGTGAGCTCCCGGGCATCACCAAGTCTTCCTGGTAATCCAGCACCGCTGATTCCAGCTGCTTGAGGAGGGCCGGCAACCATATGGTTGCCGGCCCTCCTGCGCGTTAACGTCACTTCGTTTTGCGGCCGGGCACCGCCGGGCCTCCGCCGGGCCTCCGCCGGTTCATAGGACCGTGCGGCGTGACGCACCGCACAGAACAGAATCACGACGCCGACGCCCGCCTTTTCGGCCCGTCGCACCCCGCTCGCCGCGGAAGTTCGCGGTTTTTGTGCGGCCTCCCGGTCGATTTGCGTGGGCCTTCGGGGGCGTGTAGAGTCTTTCGAGTCGCCGCCGCTGATGCGGAAAGATAGCGACCGACCCCCTTTCAAACGGCCTGGAAAATGGTGCACTGGTTAGTGTGCTGTGGACGGGCCGGGCGGGGGCCTTCCCTG
>NZ_JBFTLC010000038.1:0-49548 GCF_056396245.1 Arthrobacter sp. 05T423 | reverse complement strand
AACAGGCTCCTATGAGGTCATGTCCATCTGGCCGCCGCGTTTACAGCAGTCATGTTGCGGCGGACAAATCAATTGGAAGACAAACCCTTCGGGCGTCAGTCAGTGGCAGAGTCACACCGCAACATAACCACTTCCATCATTACCGTCAGCGGTGCCTGTTTCAGCTGTTCCAGGGCCGGCAGCGGAGGCGGCGGGGTGTACTCAGGATCCGCCACGGTCACCGAACAGCCTGCCAGCACCACAGAGAGCATCAGCGCCAGCGGGAACAGCAGGGCTAATGGGAACGGCGGGCCCCACTTTGCGGCCGGCCGGGCGGCACCGCGTTCCAGGCGCCGCACCGGCACGCTCAGGCGTCGATCTTGGTCAGCGGCGCGTACCGCAGAAGCAGCCGCTTCTCGCCGATGTCGAACTTCACCTTGGCTACGGTCTTGTCCCCGGCGCCTTCGACGGCGAGCACGGTGCCGTTGCCGAAGCTCGTGTGGTTGACCTTGTCCCCCACGCTGACCGCGATGACTTCCTTCTGCGGCTGCACGCGGTTTTTCGCGACGGCGGCCGGGACGTCGGCGTTGAAGCCCGCGGAGGAATCGGCACGGGTGCCGCGCGCCGTTCCGGCGCCCCAGAAGGACCCGCTGTACCGGTTCGACCCGATGGCCGCTCCGCTCCCCCAGCCCCCTGCGTGACGACTGGTGCCCTCACGCTTCCATTCGACGAGCTCGGAGGGGATTTCCTCCAGGAACTGGCTGGCCGGGTTGTACTGGCTCTGCCCCCACATGTTGCGGACCTCGGAACGCGTGACGTAGAGCCGCTTCCGGGCGCGCGTCAGGCCCACGTAGGCGAGCCGGCGCTCCTCCGCCAGCTCCTTGGGGTCCGTGGCCGAACGCTGGTGCGGGAAGAGCCCGTGCTCCATGCCGGTCAGGAACACCACGGGGAACTCCAGACCCTTGGCAGTGTGCAACGTCATGAGGGTGACCACACCCAGCCGCTTGGCCTCCGCCACCGCGGCGTCGATGTCGGCGCCGGGGGCGTCCGGGATCTGGTCGGCGTCCGCTACCAGGGACACCTGCTCCAGGAAGGCGCCCAGGGATCCTTCGGGGTTGTCCCGCTCGTATTCACGGACGACGGCGACGAGCTCGGCCAGGTTCTCCACCCGGGACTCATCCTGCGGATCCGTGCTGGAGCGCAGCGTGGCGAGGTAGCCGGTCTGTTCCAGCACCGCCTCGAGCGCGGCCGCGGCGCCCGAGCCCGCGGCGACCTCGGCGAGGTCGTCCAGGAGCTTCACGAAGCCAAGCACCGCGTTGACCGAGCGGGTGGCCATGCCGGGCGCCTGGTCTGCACGGCGGGCCGCGGCGATGAAGGACGTGCGGTCCCGCTCGGCGAGGGCAGCCACGGCGCCCTCGGCCCGGTCCCCGATCCCGCGCTTTGGTTCGTTGAGGATTCGGCGGAGGTTGACGTCGTCGTCCGGGTTGACCAGCACCCGGAGGTACGCCAAGGCGTCCTTGATTTCCTTGCGCTCGTAGAACCTGGTGCCGCCCACAACCTTGTACGGCAGCCCCACGCGCACCAGGACGTCCTCGATGGAGCGGGACTGGGCGTTGGTGCGGTAGAAGATGGCGACGTCGCCGGGGCGGAGGTTGTCCTCGTCCTGGAGCCGGTCGATTTCCTTGGCGATGAACTGGGCTTCGTCGTGTTCGTTCTCGCCCACGTAGCCGATGATCTTGTGGCCCTCGCCCTCCGCGGTCCAGAGCCGTTTCTCGGGGCGGTTGGGGTTGCGGGAGATGACGGAGTTGGCAGCGCTCAGGATGTTCTGGGTGGAGCGGTAGTTCTGTTCCAGCTTGATGGTGCGGGCATCGGGGTAGTCCTTCTCGAACTCCACGATGTTGCGGATGTCCGCCCCGCGGAACGCGTAGATGGACTGGTCGGAGTCGCCAACGACGGTCAGTTCGGCCGCTCCCGGCCCCTCGCCGACGATTTCCCGGACCAGGGCGTACTGTGCGTGGTTGGTGTCCTGGTATTCGTCCACGAGGACGTGCCGGAACCGGCGCCGGTAGGAATCTGCGAGCGCCGGGAATGCCCGGAACATGTAGACGGTCTGCGCGATCAGGTCATCGAAGTCCATGGCGTTGGCCTGGCGCAGCCGCTGGGTGTAGCCCTTGAAGACGTCGGCCACGGCGCTTTCGAACGGGTCACTGTGGTTGGCGGCGGACGCGAAGGAGTCGTCGTCGATCAGTTCGTTCTTGAGCGCGGAGATCTTGTGCTGGATGGCCTTGGGCGCGAACTTCTTGGGGTCCAGGTCCAGGTTCTTGGCCACCAGTGTGATCAGCCGCAGGGAGTCGGCGGAGTCATAGATGGAGAAGTTGGAGTTCAAGCCGACACTGGCGGCCTCACGCCGCAGGATTCGGACGCAGGACGAGTGGAACGTGGAGATCCACATGGCCTTGGCCCTGTTGCCCACGAGGGCTTCGATGCGTTCGCGCATTTCAGCGGCGGCCTTGTTGGTGAACGTGATGGCCAGGATCTCGCCGTGGTGGGCCCGCTTGGTGGCGATCAGGTACGCGATCCGGTTACTGAGGACGCGGGTTTTGCCGGAGCCGGCCCCGGCCACAATCAGAAGCGCGCTGCCCGAGTGTTTGACCGCCTCCTCCTGCTGCGGATTCAGCCCCGCCAGCAGCGAGCCGGCGTCAGGGAGATGGTGCCGGGCGTGCTCCTCAGCCGGAGCGCCCTGGCCACCTGTCCCCGGACCTGCCGCTGCCATGCGGCCTGCAGACTCGCCCGGGCCGCCGCCGAACGCGGGCGTCATCAGCCCGGTTTCGGGGCGCGACTTGGTGATGGCACCGGCGTGGGAACCAGCCTTGAACGGACCGTCAGCGTAGGGGTCAAACAACATATCCATGGTGACTACAAGTCTAGGCGGTGGGACTGACACTGAATTCCGCCCTGTGGATAACCCCGCCGCCGGGCAGATCCGCGCGGCGGGTAAGCCTCAGGACGGCAGGTCGGTGCGGCGGAAAGCTAGTCGACAGAGCCTGACTCAAGCGCTGCACGTAACTGGTGCACCGCCGTCGTTCCTCCCGCCATGAACCATTCCAGGCCGTTGACGTGGACGCTTCCTGCGACGCCGCCGGCGGCCGTCACGATCGCCTTTCCGGGCAGCCAGTCCCATTCGGGGCAACTGTGCTGGAACCAGCAGCCAAGCTGTCCGTCAGCGACGCGCCCCAGGTCGCACGAGCCGGACCCGAGCATCCGCAGCGTCGCGGCCGACGTTGCCGCGGCGTGCCACGGCATGGCGCACATCGGATCGGAGAGCCAGCGCGGGTGGATGTAGGTGGCGGCGCCCAGGTGGGAGAGATCGGCGGCGTTGCGGTTTGTTCCGTCCTCCTTGAAGGTGGTGACGGGGTCGCCATTGAGTGTGGTGGCGCGTTGCTTGCCGCCGATCCAGAGCTTGTCCTCCTCGGGCTGGAAAATGGCGCCGAGCAGCACATCGGCTTCGTCCTTGAGGGCGATGGCTGAGCACCAGTAGGTGGAGCCCTGCAGGAAGTTGTAGGTCCCGTCCACCGGATCGATAACCCAGGTCCGCCCGCTGTTGCCGTGCACCGCGGAGCCTTCTTCGCCCAGGACGCCGTCGTCCGGGCGGCAGCGCTGGAGCTGCTCCAGCACGTACGCTTCGGCCGCATGGTCCGCGGCGGTGACGACGTCGGAGATGGAGGTCTTGCGCTGGGCGTCGAGGCCGCCCTGCCGCATCATCAGGGCCAGCTGCCCGGCCTCGCGGACCAGTTCCGCCGCCAGCTCGTAGTCGTCGAGCTCGGGGCTCAGGTTGGTGGCGCTGTGTTTGCCCAGTTTGTGTCTGCCCAGTTCCGTCACGGTTCCCACCCTATCGGCGCCGGGCGTGCCCTGAACAGCGGCCGTGCCGGAACAGGGAGCCGTGTGGCCGGGCGATAATGGACGCATGGCCAAAACACCTGCACAGCGGATCAAGAAGCACGGCGCGAAGGCCGCAGTACCCCAGCACCACCTGCCGCCGGTGATCAACCGCGGCACGGACCGCCCTCCCGCGAAGGCGCAGAACAACGCCAACCTGATCGTCATTGCCGGCGTGGTGGCCAGCCTGTTCCTGTTCTGGTACGTCCACCTGCTCACGCTGAACCAGCTCACTCAGCTGTCCGGCGGCCTGGCCATGCCCGATTCCCTGATCGGCGGCTTCGACACCGGCTACGCCGAGCAGCTCCGCCGTGCTTTGGACGGCGACGCCCGCGGCCAGCTCAACTACGTCCATAAGACGGCGGGCACCCTGTTTCCGCTGATCTTCGGCTTCACCTGGCTACTTCTGATCGGCACCAACGTAGCCAAAAAGGCGCTGCGCTGGGCGCTCTGGGCGCTGCCGCTGCTGTTCGTGGTGGTCCGGCTGTGGGGCAACATCACCATCGATTCCATGATCGCGGCGGTAAACCTCGACGCCGGCCAGGTCGTCTTGGCGTCCGGCCTTACCGTGGCCGGCTGGGTGCTGTTCGTGGCCAGCCTGCTCGCCGGCGGAGCCGCCGTGTTCCTTAAGCGCCGCGGCCCGAAGCCGGCCGCCGGCCAACCGGCCGGCCCGAAGCCGGCAGCCTAGGCGCAGCCTGCAGCCTAGGACATGCGGGCTGCCTCGGCCCGCGCAAACGCCTTGCGCACCTGCCGTTCCCGCCGGACGCGCTGGGCGACGACCAGGCCCGCGGCGGCGAGGCCAATGGTGATGGGGTAGCCCATGAGCCGTTCCAGGGTTCCCGGCTCGGGGACGTCCAGGCCGGTCACGGCCGCCGTGACGAGGGCGGCCGCGGACACTCCGCCGGAGGCCAGGACGAACCAGCCCAGCGGCGTCTGCCGGAGCCACAGCGATCCGAGCAGCAGCAGCGCGAGCGACCCGGCGATGAAGTACATCACGGCCCCCGCGTAATGCCAGCCGGACTCCAGGTCCTCCGGGACCAGCCCCACGATGATCGTGCCGGCGCCGGCCGTCCCGGTAAGGATCCGCGCCGCCACTGCCGTGTACCAGGGCACCTCCCCCGGATGGCTTGCCTGCACCCGCACGCCGGCACGGGCAGCTACCCGCAGCAGCGCCGAGCTCAGCAGGAGTGCGCCCAGGAGCATCCCCAGGCCCTGCACCACGAAGGAGGAGTTCATCAGCACGTGCAGCGGCGAACAGATACTGCGGCCGTTGTAGAGCCCGCAGCTAATGGCGCCCAGGTCGCTGATCAGGCCGGTCCGCCGGCTGTAGGGGCCCGGTCCGGCCCAGGCCCCGATGACGGCGGTCTCTGCCACGAAATACTGGAGCACGCTGAGCACCGCCCACGCCCCGATGTAATCCCTGGTGGAGGCGGTGTCAGGCAAGAACGTTGCCCGGGCGGTGGGGACTTGAGCTGCGGCGGCCATGGCAAGAGCGTAGTACGCGCCGTCACCTTGTATGCTTGTAAGCGTGTCCGAACGGGCCGGTGCAAAACGCCGGCCGCGGCGGGCGCCCGCCCTCGTAGCTCAGTGGATAGAGCACGGCTCTCCTAAAGCCGGTGTCGTTGGTTCGATTCCAATCGAGGGCACTTGAATCTGCAGCACTCGTCCGGGCTCCGCGACTATCTGCTGGGCGCAACGCCGGCGGATCCCGCCTCCCCTGACAACACCGTTCCTGACCACAGTGCGGGCCGGTGGTCCGTGGAGCGGACCCTGCTGGACCGGGCCGCGGGCACCCGCGGCACCTTTACCGGCGTCGTGATCCTTTCGCCCGACGGCGACGGCGGCCTCCGCTTCCACGAGGAGGGGACCGTGGTCTGGCCTTCAGTGAACCGGCCCGCAGCGGGTTCGCCGGCAGGGAACGGCGACACCTACACCGGCCCGGCCACCCGCGATTACCTGCTCCGGCCCGCGGACACGCCCGATGCCATGGACATGCTGTTTCCGGACGGCCGGCCGTTCCATCGGATGAGCTTCGCGCCGGACGCCAGCCAGGACCGGCACTGGTGCGATCCGGACACCTACCGGGTCACCTACGTCCGTCACAGCGAGGACGAGTTCAGCTATGTCTGGGATGTCACCGGCCCGCGCAAAGACCTGCTGCTGGAATCCGTGCTGCGGCGGCTGCCCGCAACCGCGGCGGCAGACGGGTTAGGCTCGACACCGTGAATCCACGCATCATCGTCTCCGCCGTGTGTGTCTACGACGCCGCAGGCCGGCTCCTGACCGTCCGCAAGCGCGGCACGGACAAGTTCATGCATCCCGGCGGCAAGCCCGAGCCCGGCGAGACCGCGGTGCAGGCCGCCGCGAGGGAGCTCCAGGAGGAAGTGGGCATCATTGTCGATCCCCGCGAACTGACCCTCATGGGCGTCTGGCTGGCCGATGCGGCCAACGAGGCGGCCACGGAAATCGAAGCCACCGTCTTCACGGCACCGGGCAGCTGGGTGGCCCACCCCTCCGCGGAGATCGCCGAGATCAGGTGGCTGGACCTCGCGGCGGAATGGCCCGCCGACCTGGCCCCGCTGCTCACCGACCACATCCTGCCGGCACTGGCGGAGTCAGCGCGCTGACGCTGACTCAGTACTCCGGGACCGCTTCCTCCGCCACGGCCGTGGCCTCGGCGAACTGGGTCCGGTACAGCTCGGCGTAGCGGCCGTCCGCGGCCAGCAGCTCCGTGTGGGTGCCGCGTTCCACGATCTGGCCGTCCTCCACCACCAGGATGGCGTCAGCGGCACGGATGGTCGAAAGCCGGTGGGCGATGACGACGGCGGTGCGCCCCTCGAGCGCCGCGGCCAGCGCCGCCTGGACGGCGGCTTCGTTTGTGGAGTCCAGGGCAGCGGTGGCTTCGTCGAGGATGACCACCCGGGGCTGGGCGATCAGCAGCCGGGCGATGGTGAGCCTCTGACGTTCGCCGCCGGAGAGCCGGTAGCCGCGCTCCCCCACCACGGTTTCCAGTCCGTCCGGAAGGGAACGAATCATCGTTTCGAGCCTGGCCTGGCGCAGCACCGCCCACATGTCCTCGTCCGTGGCCTCCGGGCGGGCCAGCCTGAGGTTGGAGGCGATGGTTTCGTGGAACAGGTGCCCGTCCTGGGTGACCATGCCGAGGGTGGCGCGGATGGAATCGAAGGTCAGGTCGCGCACGTCCAGGCCGGAGGCCGGGCCCCGGCCGCCGAGGCGCACGGCACCGGAATCGACGTCGTACAGCCGGGAGAGCAGCTGGGCGACCGTGGACTTGCCGGCGCCGGAGGACCCCACCAGGGCGACGGTCTGTCCTGGTTCCACCCGGAAGCTGATGCCGTGCAGCACCTCTTCGCCGCCGCGGGTGTCCAGCGTGGAGACCTCCTCCAGCGAAGCCAGTGAGACTTTGTCCGCGGACGGATAGGAGAAGCGCACGTCGTCGAACTCCACGGCCACGGGCCCGGGCGGAACTTCCAGCGCATCGGGCTTTTCCTGGATGAGGGGCTCGAGATCCAGGATTTCGAAGACCCGTTCAAAGCTGACCAGGGCGCTCATGATCTCAACGCGGGCGTTGGACAGTGCGGTGAGCGGCGCGTAGAGGCGGGTGAGCAGCAATGCCAGGACCACGACGTCGCCCGGTGCGAGCTGGCCCCCGATGGCCAGCCAGCCGCCCAGGCCGTAGACCAGGGCGAGGGCCAGTGCGGAAACGAGCGTCAGCGCCGTGACGAACGTGAACTGGAGCATGGCCGTCCGAACGCCGATGTCGCGTACCCTGCCGGCCCGGAGCGCGAACTCGCGGGATTCCTCGTCAGGCCGTCCGAAGAGCTTGACCAGGGTGGCGCCGGGGGCGGAGAAGCGCTCGGTCATCTGGGTGCCCATGGCCGCGTTGTTCTCGGCCGCCGCACGCCGCAGGTCCGCCAGCCGGGAGCCCATCCGGCGGGCCGGGATGAGGAAGATCGGCAGCAGGATCATGGCCAGCACGGTGACCAGCCATGAGGTATTCAGCATCACCACGAGGGTGAGGATGAGGGCCACCGCGTTGCTGACCACACCGGACAGGGTGCCGGCGAACGCGGACTGCGCGCCGATGACGTCGTTGTTCAGGCGGCTGACCAGGGCGCCGGTGCGGGTCCGGGTGAAGAACGCGATGGGCATTCTCTGCACATGGTCGAACACCTTGGTGCGGAGATCCACGATGACGCCCTCGCCGATGGTGGAGGACAGCCAGCGGCTCACCATGCCCAGGGCTGCCTCGGCCACGGCGACGCCGGCGATCAGGGCCGCCAGCCGGATCACCTCGCCGGCATCGGCGCGGGCAACGATCGTGTTGACCACCTGGCCGGCCAGCACCGGCGTGGCCACCGCCAGGAAGGCCATGGCGACAGAGACGGCCACAAACGCAATCAGCCGTCCCTGGTGCGGCCGGGCGAACCCCATGACGCGCTTCAGGGTCTCCTTGGAGAACGGCCGGGAGCCGCTCTTGGCCGTGGTGATGTTGTATAGCGAGCGCCAGGCAACGCCGTCCATGCTCATTTTTTCTGCTCCATCTTGCCGGCCACCAGTTCGGTGACGACGCCGTTGTCCACGTTCCAGCGCACGTCCAGGCGGACGTTTTCCAGCAGCCGCCGGTCGTGGGTGACCAGCAGCAGCGCGCCGTCGTAGCTTTCCAGTGCTTCCTCAAGCTGCTCGATTGCCGGGAGGTCCAGGTGGTTGGTGGGCTCGTCCAGCACCAGCAGGTTAACGCCGCGGGCCTGCAGCAGGGCCAGGGCGGCGCGGGTCCGCTCACCCGGCGACAAGGAGTCCACGGTGCGCGCGGTGTGGTCCGCCCTGAGGCCGAATTTCGCGAGCAGCGTGCGGACCTCCGCAGACGTGTAGTCGGTCAGGACGGCTTCGACGGCGTCGGCGAGTTTCAGGGGCCCGGCCAGCAACCCGCGGGCCTGGTCGATTTCGCCGACGGCCACGGATGCACCGCGGGAAGCGTCGCCGGAATCCGGTTCCTGGGTGCCCAGAAGCAGCCGGAGCAGCGTCGACTTGCCGGCGCCGTTGGGCCCGGTGATACCGATCCGCTCACCGGCGTTGAGCTGCAGGTTCACCGGTCCCAGGGTGAAGCTGCCCCGGCGGACGACGGCGTCGCGCAGGGTTGCCACCACCGAGCTCGAACGGGGCGCCTGGCCGATGCTGAACTGCAGCTGCCATTCCTTCCGCGGTTCCTCCACCACGTCCAGGCGGGCGATGCGCGATTCCATCTGCCGGACCTTCTGCGCCTGCTTTTCGGACGACTCGGTGCCGGCGGCACGGCGGATTTTGTCGTTGTCAGGGCTTTTCCGCATCGCGTTCCGGACGCCCTGGGAGCTCCATTCCCGCTGGGTGCGGGCGCGGGACACCAGGTCCGCCTTAGTCGAGGCGAAATCCTCGTACCGTTCACGGGCGTGGCGGCGGGCCACCGCGCGTTCCTCCAGGAACGCCTCGTAGCCGCCGTCGTACACGGCCACCGAGTTCTGGGCGAGGTCCAGCTCCACGATCGAGGTCACGCAGCGGGCAAGGAACTCGCGGTCGTGGGAAACCAGCACCACACCGCCGCGCAGGCCCTGCACGAACGCTTCCAGCTTGGCCAGGCCGTCCAGGTCAAGGTCGTTGGTGGGCTCGTCCAGCAGCACGACGTCGAACCGGCTCAGCAGCAGGGCGGCGAGCGCCACGCGCGCGGCCTGTCCGCCGGAGAGCCCGGTCATCTCGGCCTCGGGGCCGACGTCCAGGCCAAGGTCCGCGAGGACGGGCGCTATGCGTTCATCCAGGTCCGCGGCGCCTGAGGCCATCCACCGGTCAAAGGCCAGCGAGTAGGCGTCATCGGCTCCGGGCGCCCCCGAGCCGAGGGCCTCGGCGGTGGACTCCATCTCAGCGGTGGCTTTCGCGCAGCCGGTACGGCGGGCAATGTACGCGGCGATGGTCTCGCCGGAGATCCGTTCGTGTTCCTGCGGCAGCCAGCCCACGAAGGCGTCGGCCGGCGCGAGGCTGACCGTGCCGTCCTGTGCCTGGTCCGCCCCGGCAAGGAGCCTCAGCAGCGTGGACTTGCCCGCACCGTTGGCGCCGACCACGCCAACAACGTCCCCGGGGGCCACTGTGAGGGACAGCCCGGAGAAGAGCGTGCGGTGATCATGACCGCCCGAAAGGTCCTTCGCAACAAGGGTTGCAGTCATCAATCCATCCTCTCACCGCTGCCCGTTTCGCCCGAAAAATCAGGCGGGCATGAAAGAACCCGCTGGTCCGGACTTGGGGGGTGTACGGACCAGCGGGTTCGACCACTTAGCATAGTTGAAGCGGCGCGCTACGTAAAATCGAGGCCTGCGGGCCGCCACCCCGCGCCACCCCCTTACGTCAGCAGAGAGCGTTCCATGCCCCTACCCGCCAAGGCCTTCCAGCGCTGGCTGCACGGCGTCGCGCCCGACACCAGCGTTGCTGATGTTGCCAGGGCTTCCGGGGTCAAGCGCACCACCCTGGCCCAGCAGCTGGTCCGCGGGAAGGTGGCCGAGGCAACTGTGGTGGGCATCAGCCGGGCCTTCAACGTCAATCCGGTGGCCGCCTTGGCGGCTTTTGAACCGTACAGGGATCTGGGAGAACCGCCGATCCCGCCGACGCTGCAGGAACTGGTCAGCCAGATCTCCACCGTAGACCTGCTGCACGCCATCATTGCCCGCACCGATCCGGATGCCGGCACCGGCGTCACGGGCGGTACCGGCCCGGGAACCGGCACTGCGGCAGCCACAGAGCCTCCCGAACTCAGCCCGCCGCCGCATGGCACCTCCGTGAAGAACTGGGTGGACGCCATCGACGACGGCGAACTCCGCCACCGCGTCTCCGCCGCCACCGGCGTCGCCCCCCAAAACTACTCCGCCCAGCTGACCGCCAACCGGCTCGCCCCGGAACTGGCCGTCGCCACCTCCCGGGCCGCCGGCGTCGGACTGGCAGGCGGACTGGTAGCCACCGGACTGGTCACCGAAGCCGAAGCGGGCTGGCCGCCCCGAGGCCGGCAGGCGGCACTCGACCGGCTGACCGACGGCGACCTTACCGCCTTGGCCGGCGAGCGCCTCCAGGCGATGGGAAAGGCCCTGCGGCGGCAGGAACACGACCAACGACAAACCGAAACGATCTGGGAGAACCTCGGATGATTGAAATCCTGCAGTGGACCACCTTGGTCGCGTGCGGCGCCGCCGCGCTGAGCCGAATCCCGAACCTGGTCCGGCGGAAAAACAGGTCCATCTTCTATGCCCTTGCGCTCCTGACGCTGGCCATCCTGCTGAGCATCCCCGGTCCCTACCTGGCGGTCGATGCCCTGCTTGGCGGCACAAACGTGGCCAACCTGCTGCTGCGCTTCATCATTTTCGGGGCCATCTTCTTCCTTGCTCTTCGGATTGCTGCCGGGTTTGGGGACAGCCGTGGAGTCCAGCTGATCCGAGGCGGCGCTGGCATGCTTGCCCTGGGACTGATTTCTGCCGTGCTGGTGGTTTGCTTTGTCCTGATGGACACGTCGGGATCGTCGGCGGGGCTCGTGGACGTGGCCGCCAAGAATCAGCAAAACGCCCTCCTGGTCGAGTACTACGGCGCCGCCGGCCGTGCTTACCCGGCTTACGTGTGTCTCGCGATCCTGCCTGGGATGCTCCGGACCATCAGGAGACCGCTGCCTGCCTTGCTGCGGATGAGCGCGGCGCTTCTGGCCGTGGGCAGCATCGCGATCCCCCTTTCGTTGCTGTTCCCCGTCGTCCCGCCGGGGCTGGGATTCCTGCGCTTCGTGGTCAATTACACAGCCATCCTGTGCTTCGTCGTCGGCCTGGCGCTCATCTGGGTGGCCAGCGGCCGGGCCGGCCGGAAGCACGGGCCGCTGTCCGCCCGACGCCGCTAGTATGAGTCAAACATTCGTTCAGCAGAGAGCGTTTCATGCCCCTCCCCGCCAAAGCATTCCAGCGCTGGCTTAGTGGCGTAGCACCGGATACCAGCACGGCCGATATCTGCAGGGTCTCGGGAGTCAAGCGAACCACCCTCGCCCAGCAGATGGTGCGGGGGAAGGTTGCCGAGACGACAGTCGTGAGCATCAGCCGGGCCTACAGCATCAATCCGGTTGCCGCACTGGCCACCTTCGACCCCTACAGCGACCTCGCCAGTTCCTCCATCCCTCCCACCGACAAGGAACTGGTAAGCCAAATCGCCACCGTGGACCTGCTGCGGGCGGTCATCGTCCGCACCGCACCCAAAGGCTCCGCCGGCACGGGCTCCACGGGCATGGACCTGCCGGACCTCAGCCCGCCGCCGCATGCCACCTCGGTGAAGAACTGGGTGGACGCGATCGACGACGGCGAGCTCCGCCACCGCGTCTCCGCCGCCACCGGCGTCGCACCGCAGAACTATTCAGCCCAGCTGACCGCCAACCGGCTCGCCCCGGAACTGGCCGTCGCCACCTCCCGGGCCGCCGGCGTCGGACTGGCAGGCGGACTGGTGGCCACCGGACTGGTCACCGAAGCCGAAGCCGGCTGGCCGCCCGGCGCACGGCAGGCGGCCCTGGACCGGCTCAGCGACGGCGACCTTACCGCCCTGGCCGGCGAGCGCCTGCAGGCGATGGGAAAGGCCCTGCGGCGGCAGGAACAGGACCAGGAACAGACCGAAAGAATCTGGGAGAACCTGGTATGAGCGAGATTCTCCCTTGGATAACCCTGCTGATTTGCGCCGTTGCCGCCCTGGCCCGGATCCCGAGCACCCTGCGCGGCGTCAATCCCGCCCTGTTCTTCATTTTCCTGCTGGCGACGGTCGCAGGGGTCCTGAGCATCGAACAGTTCTACGCTGCCATCGACGGCGCCCTGGGCGGCATCAACATTGCCCAAGTCCTGCTGCGCCTGATCGTCTTCGCCACGATCTACCTCATCGCGGTCCGCGTCACCAAGGGGTTCGGCGCCCCTGACGCGCACCGTATGATCGCCGGCCGTCCCGGGCTGGCCATGCTGGCGATCTTCTCCGTGGCCCTGGTGACTGTCTTCCTCATGATGGACGCCTCCGCCTCATCGGTCCGCTTCCGGGACGTGGGATCGGTCAGCCCCAGGAATGGGGCCCTGCTGCCGTTTTACTGGGCGGCGGCCCGGGGCTATCTGGCATATGTCTCCCTCGCGCTGCTGCCTGCCCTGCTCCGCAGCGTCAAGGAACGACTGCCCCCGCTGGTCAGGACCGGGGCCGGCCTGATGGCGGCCGGCGCGGTCGCCACGGTGGCCGGCCTCTTCCTTGAGTTCGCGCCTCCCGAGCTTCTCGTCGTGTCACCGGCGGTGAACAACGGGGCGGTGGTTTTCTACACCTCCGGCCTCGTCATGGTCTGGCTGGCACGGGTAAAAGCCGCCAAACGCAGGAGTCACGGAACGTCATCTACCGAAAGGTAGCCAACCGGGATTCACAAAATCATTAGACCGTGAGAGAATCATGAATGTGTGAAAGCAGTTGCTGCCTGGCTCACAAGCTGTGGCGCCTGCCGGATCGCACATTGGGGGGATGAGTGGTGGCGGCCGTTGGGGACCGCCCCCACTCAGCCTTTTTAACAGCGCTTCTCTAACGGCCCAACAGCCCCCGTATGATGGCGAAATAAAAGGTCTTTTCAAATGCGTTGCACGCAGTAGCGTCGCAAGTGGCCCCGGCCGCCGCGGCCGCACCGCCGCCGCCGCCTGAAGAAGAAGGTATCCCACCATGAACCGTGTCCATTCCCGCCGCTCCGCCCTTGCAGCCACCCTTGCCGGACTGGCGCTGGCCCTGACGGCGTGCGGCGGCGGGGGCGGTTCCCAGGCTCCGGCCGCCAGCAGCTCGGACACGTCGCTCAGCGATGTGAAATCCAAGGGCGAGATCGTGATCGCCACGGAGGGCACCTACAAGCCCTTCAGCTTCCACGCGGAAGGAGCCGGTGATCTGACGGGCTACGACGTCGAGATTGCCCGCGCCGTTGCCGCGAAGCTCGGCGTGAAGGCCACGTTCCAGGAGACCCAGTTCGACGGCATCTTCGCCGGCCTCGACGCCAAGCGTTTCGACACCATCGCCAACCAAATCTCCATCAACGCCGAACGCAAGGCCAAATACGACTTCTCCAAGCCGTACACCGTCTCCACGGGCGTGATCGTGACCAAGGCGGACAACAGCAGCATCACCAGCTTTGAGAGCCTCAAGGGCAAGACCACAGCCCAGTCGCTCACCAGCAACTTCTACAAGTTGGCCGTGGACGCCGGCGCCAATGTCCAGTCCGTGGAGGGCTGGGCCCAGGGCGTGACGCTGGTCCGGCAGGGACGCGTGGATGCCATCGTCAATGACAAGCTCACGTACCTCGACTACGCGAAGACCAATCCGGATGCCGGGCTGAAGATCGCCGCCGAAACCACCGATAAGTCGGAAAGCGCCTTCGTGTTCCGCAAGGGCTCCACGGAGCTCACCGCCGCGGTGGACAAGGCACTGGATGATCTCCGCGCCGACGGGACGCTAACGAAGATCTCGGAGAAGTACTTCGGCACGGACGTCTCCAAGTAGATGCCGTTGAACTGGGACCTCATCTGGAGCTCCTTCGGCCCTATTGTCACGGGCGCAGTAACCGGCACCATCCCGCTGACGCTCGCTTCATTCGCCATCGGCCTCGCGCTGGCCCTGCTGGTGGCGCTGATGCGGCTGAGCCGGAACGCCCTTGTGTCGGGTGTGGCGCGGTTCTACGTTTCGGTGATCCGCGGCACGCCGCTGCTGGTGCAGCTTTTTGTGATCTTCTACGGCCTGCCAAGCCTGGGCGTGAAACTCGATCCGTGGCCCAGTGCCATCATCGCCTTTTCGCTGAACATCGGCGGTTATGCCGCGGAGGTCATCCGGGCGGCCATCCTGTCGGTGCCCAAGGGCCAGTGGGAAGCCGGCCACACCATCGGCATGTCCCGGGGCCAGTCGCTCCGCCGCATCATCCTGCCGCAGGCCGCGAGAGTGTCCGTGCCGCCGTTGTCCAACACCTTCATTTCGCTCGTGAAGGACACGTCGCTGGCCTCGCTGATCCTGGTCACGGAGCTCTTCCGCAACGCCCAGCAGATCGCGGCGTTCAGCCAGGAGTTCATGGCGCTGTACCTCCAGGCGGCCCTGGTCTACTGGGTCATCTGCCTGGCGCTCTCCTCCGGGCAGTCCGTGCTTGAAAGGAGATTGGACCGCTATGTCGCCCACTGACGGAGCAGCACACCCATCTGCCCACGCTGCCGCCTCCCAAGGCAGGCCGGTGCTGTCAGTCCGCAACCTGGCCAAGGCCTTCGGCAGCAACGTGGTGCTGCGGGACATCGATCTCGACGTGCGCCGCGGCAACGTCGTGGCCCTGATCGGGCCGTCCGGCTCGGGCAAGACCACCGTGCTGCGCTCACTGAACGGACTGGAAACGCCCGACGCCGGGACCGTCACCTTTGCGGGGCCGGGCACCTCCGCAGGTCCAGGCACTCCAGCTGGGACTGGCACCGATCTGGCGCTGGATTTCTCCGCCAAGGTCTCCAAGAAGGAGATCTCAGACCTGCGGGACCGCAGCGCCATGGTGTTCCAGCACTACAACCTGTTCCCCCACATGACTGTCCTGCAGAACGTCATTGAAGGCCCGGTCCAGGTGCAGAAGCGCAAGCGCGCCGAGGCCGTGGCTGACGCCGAAAAGCTCCTGGCAAGGGTGGGGCTGGCGGACAAGCGCGACGCCTATCCGTTCGAGCTCTCCGGCGGCCAGCAGCAGCGCGTGGGCATTGTGCGCGCCCTGGCCCTGAAACCCCAGCTGCTGCTGTTCGACGAGCCCACCTCGGCCCTGGACCCGGAACTCGTGGGCGACGTCCTGGGCGTCATCCAGGAACTCGCCGACGAGGGCTGGACCATGGTCATCGTCACCCACGAGCTGGCCTTCGCCCGGCAGGTTGCGGACGAGGTCATCTTCATGGACGGCGGGCTCGTGGTGGAGCGCGGACCGGCCGCCGAGGTCCTCCGGGCGCCGCGGCAGGACCGAACCCGGCAGTTCGTCCGGCGGCTGCTGCACGAATTCTGAGCGCCTTCAAGCGGCCGCCGCCTCCTGCTAGACGAGCCGCGGCCGCCAGTACGCGCCCAGAGCCTTGACCGTTTTGCCAAAAAAGGCCGCCCAGCAAGCAAACGAGCGGCCCTTTTTGGTAAATCGACGGACCGTGCGCGCGGGCGACGGGGTCGTGTTAGCGGGCGAGCCGCAGAGTGACCAGCTGGAACGGCCGCAGGGTGAGCTCAACGGAGTCCGTCCCGGCCACCACACCCGCTGCGTCAACCGGCCGCTCCAGCAGGTCCACGGGCTGGATCCCCGTAGCCCTGAAATTGGCGCTCAGGCGCCCGGCCGAGCGCTGGCCGAGTGCCTCGTATAGCCGGACGATGACGTCCCCGGAGCCGTCCTCGGCGAGCTTTACGGCTTCAACCACCAAGGCCGGGTTGTCCACCGTGACCAGCGCCTCGGCGGGGTGCGCGCCCCTGACCGTCCTGGGCACGAGGTTGGCGCGGTAGCCTTCCTCCACGGCCTCGGCGATCCCCGCTGCCGGGCGGACCCAGACGTCCAGCACGTGCCGGCCGCGGTCGGCCTGGGGGTCGGGGAACTTGGCCGCGCGCAGCAGCGAGAGCCGGACGGTGGTGGTGGTCCCGCCGTCGTCCCGGACAGTCCGGGCGACGTCGTGCCCGTACGTGGAGGCGTTGGCGATCGCAACGCCGTACCCGGGTTCGGCGACGTGAAGCCAGCGGTGTGCGCAGATCTCGAACTTCGCCGCCTCCCACGAGGTGTTGACGTGGGTGGGCCGGAAGACGTGGCCGAACTGGGTCTCCGCCGCCGACCGGTCGGCCCTGAGGTCCAGCGGGAAACCAAGTTTGAGGAGCTTCTCGCGTTCCTGCCAGTCGACCTCGGTGGAGATGCCCAGGGAGGGGCTGCCCGCCGCCAGCGTGATCCGCTGGGTAATCCGGGAGGAACCGGCGAGCCGTTCCACCACAACGACGGCGTCAGTGCCGTGCCGTGCCAGGCTCACCGCGGCGGCATCGGTCACGGAGACTACGTTCCGCCGATAGAACTCGTCGATGTCCCAGGCGTCCCATTCGTTCGGGGTGTCGCGGTGCAGTTCCAGATGGTTTCCGAACTGGCCGGGCGCGATGGCCTCACGGCCCGTTCCGTGATCCCGCAGGGACGTCAGCAGCCCGTTGTCATCCAGTACGGCCCGGATGATGCCGTTGTCCAGGACAAAGCCGCCATTCTGAGGCGTAGCCTGAACTGCATCCCCGGTTGCCGCAGGCACAGCCGCCGCGAGCGCCGGCACTCCGGAGCGGGCATGGGGGCCGGCGTTGAGCTGGAACTCCTGCGTGCCCTCGCCCAGCAGGGCCGCGGTTGCCTCGCTGATGAGCGCTTCCAGCCCCTGGGCCACGGCCGCGTAGTTGCGTTCGGCATCCTGGTGCACCCAGGCGATAGCGCTGCCCGGCAGGATGTCGTGGAACTGCTGCAGAAGCACCAGCCGCCACAGCCGCTTCAGCTCAGCCGCCGGATACGCATACTCCCCGCCGGACCGCACCGAGGCGGTGGCGCACCACAGCTCCGCCTCCCGGAGGAGATGCTCGGACCGGCGGTTTCCCTGTTTGGTCCTGGCCTGGCTGGTGTAGGTGCCGCGATGCAGCTCCAGGTACATCTCGCCCACCCAGACCGGCAGCGCAGTGTACTCGGCCTCGGCCCGCTCAAAGAAGCTGCGCGGCGAACCGAGACGGACCTTCGGCGAGCCTTCCAGGTCAGCCGAGCGGTGCGCGGCGGCGAGCATCTCCCGCGTCGGTCCTCCGCCGCCGTCGCCGTAGCCGAAGGGAACGAGCGAGATGGTTCCGTAGCCATGGTCCCGGTAGTTGCGCTCGGCGTGCGCCAGATCCCGGGCGCTGAGTTCGGAGTTGTAGGTGTCCACCGGCGGGAAGTGCGTGAAGATACGGGTGCCGTCAATGCCCTCCCAGTTGAAGGTGTGGTGCGGCATCCTGTTGATCTGGTTCCAGGAGATCTTCTGGGTCAGGAACCAGCGGCTGCCGGCGGCTTTGACGATCTGCGGCAGGGCGGCGGAGTACCCGAAGGAGTCCGGCAGCCAGGCTTCCCTGCACTCGACGTTGAACTCCTTGAGGAAGAAGCTCTTGCCTTCCACGAACTGGCGGGCCATGGCCTCCCCGCCGGGCATGTTGGTGTCGGATTCCACCCACATGCCGCCCACGGGAATGAACTGGCCGGACTTCACCTTCTCCCGGATGCGCCCGAAGAGCTCCGGGTAGTACTCCTTGATCCAGGCCAGCTGCTGGGCGGAGGAACAGGAGAATACGAAGCCCGGGTCCTCGTCCATCAGGGCCACCACGTTGGAAAAGGTCCGGGCGCACTTGCGCATGGTCTCCCGCACCGGCCACAGCCAGGCCGAGTCGATGTGGGCGTGCCCGGTGGCGAGCAGGTGGTGCGCGGAGGCGTAGGCCGGCCTGGACAGGACCTCGGCCAGCGCTGCCCGGCCGGCCGCCGCGGTGCCGGCGACGTCATCGGGGTCCATGATGTCCAGCATGCGTTCCAGCGCACGGAGAATCTCGTGCCGGCGCGGCAGTTCAGTGGGGAGCTCGTGCATGAGTCCGCTGAGGGTGACCACGTCCTGCTGGAGCTCCCAGACGGCGCGGTTCAGCTCGGCGATGGCGATTCTTCCCAGGCGGTACTGCGCTTCGGTGCCCGCGGTGGCCTTGTCCCCGTACGGAGTCGCCGCGAAGCTCCAGCCCTGCGCCACGTCGGGGTTGGCTGCCGCCTCCACGTAGAAGTCCACGGCCAGTCCGCTGCCCAGCAGCTTCAGCGGGATGTGCTGGTTGCGGGGCGAGATGGCCTTGATGATGCTGCCGTCAGGGCGCCACGCGATTCCCTCGCACTGGAAGCCCGGGATCTCGGTCGTGAACCCGAGGTCCACCACGATCTCCACCTCGGTGTCCGGCCCGGTTCCCCAGGCGTCCGGCACCTCGCCCTGCAGCCGCAGCCACTTTGTGCTCCACGGGCGTCCCCACGCGGCACCGTGTTCCTGCGCCACGAACTCCTGGCGCAGGGCCTCCAAAACCGGAACGGGTTCATCGGGAACATCCCAGCTGCTCAGCTCCAGAGGCACGCTGCGGCCGTAGACGGCGGGGGCGATCCGTTCGCGGACAAAGCGGTCCAGGCGGACTTCCGTGATCCGGCGGTCGTCGTGCAATGTGTACCTCTTTAGTACGTGAAAGCTGAAGCGGGCTGTGCTGGCTTTCGTGCGGGCATGGGCGTCGCGGTCAGCTTGCGTCCCGGCAGTTCAGCGGCCGTGTGAGCGGATCAACGTTTCCATTCGATGGATAAAATCTACTGCGTGTGCGTCCGGCCGCCAAGGGCCGAGGCCGGCTACCGCGGGACCGGGGCCGGGGCCGGGGCCGGGGTGGAAATGCGGCTGGCGCCTGCATAGACGTTCAGGCTGGTTCCCCGGCTGAACCCTGCCAGCGTGACGCCGGTGGACTCGGCCAGCTCCACGGCAAGGCTCGAGGGGGCGCTCACTGCGGCGAGCACGGGGATACCCGCCAGCGCCGCTTTCTGGACGAGCTCGAAGGAGGCCCGTCCGGACACCTGCAGCACGGTGTTCGTGAGCGGCAGCCGCCGTTCACGCAGCGCCCAGCCAACCACCTTGTCCACCGCGTTGTGCCGGCCCACGTCCTCCCGCAGGCACAGCAGTTCCGCACGGCCGTCGTCGTCGATCCTGAACAGTCCGGCAGCGTGCACTCCCCCGGTCACCTCGAACACGGCCTGCGCCGCCCGCAGCTTGTCCGGCAGGGAGGCCAGCGTTTCGACCGGAACTGTGAGCCGGTCCGCGGCGGGGTCGAAGTGCGAGGACTTCGTTACCGCCTCGATGGAATCCGTGCCGCAGATCCCGCACGAGCTGGACGTATAGACGTTCCGGCCCGTGTCCGGCAGTGGCACGTCGGGCCGGAGCTGGGCTTCAACAACGTTGAACGTCTGGACCCCGTTTTCGTCCTCGCCGGCGCAGAACCGAAGCGAGATCAGCTGGTCGGCCTCCCAGATGACGCCCTCGGAGACGAGGAAACCTGCCACCAGGTCGAAGTCGTCCCCTGGTGTGCGCATCGTCACCGAGTACGAAAGGCTGCCCAGCCGGATCTCCAGCGGTTCCTCCACGGCGAGCACGTCCTCACGGTGCCGGACCGGGAACTCCAGTGCCGCGGCCGAGCCGTCCAGGACGTAGCGGTGCACCTTGCGTCGTTGCGTTACACGGCCCATGAGAAACTCCGCGCTGAGTGGCTGTTCATGAGTCCATCATTGCAAGCCTGGCCGGTGTACACCAACGCCCGTCCCGCCAGCCGGACGCGCCGCCCCCGGACGCCGCCTCAGACGCCCTGCACGTCAGTCGAGCAGGGCGCTCCAGTCCACCGGCCCGTTTTGGGCTCCCTGCTTGGCGGAGGTGCGGGAAGCGGACTTCCGCGCCGGGCTCCTGGGCTTGGGTTCGGCGGACTTGGGCTCGGGGATGGCCGGCCCCCAGGGCAGCGCGAAGGCCGGGACCATCTCGCCCAGCTGCACGCCATGCGGCGGCACCACCAGGACGCCGTCGGCCGACGCCAGTCCGCGCATCATGCCGGGGCTCGTGTGCTGCGCGGGCGAAGCCATGCCGTAGAGGAGCCGGAAAGGCATCAGGCGGGTACGGCCGGGCTCGGGTTCGAGCATGGTGCCGCAGGGGACCTCCCGGACCGGCGGCAGCTGGCCATGTCCGAGGGCCGCCAGGAGCGGCGCGCCCACAGTGGACAGGGCCATCATGGCCGCCAGCGGGTTGCCCGGCAGCCCCAGCACGAAGCGCCCGTCCGGCAGTTCGGCCAGGACGGCCGGGTGTCCCGGCCGCATCGCCACGCCGTCGATGACTAGCCGTCCGCCGAGTTCAGCCACGGCACGCCTGAAATGGTCGGTTCCGGAGCGGCCCGTGCCGCCGGTGGTGATGACGACGTCGGCCGGCAGGTTTAGTGCCTCAGGGATGCCTGAGTCCTCGAGGCCCACCAGCCATTCCCTATAGCCGTCCCCGATGCGGGCCTGCTGACGGCACAGGCCGCCCAGCATCTCCACGACCGCGGCCAGCTGGGGTCCGAAGGTGTCGCGCACCCGCCCGGGCCCGGGCAATCCGTGGTCCACCACCTCGGAGCCTGTCAGCAGCAGCTTCACCACCGGCTTGCCGAGGACCTCCACCTCGTCGTACGCGGCCAGGGCAGCGAGTGCCACATGGGCGGGATTCAGCACGATACCCGCCCGCACCAGAACATCCCCCGCGGCCGCTTCCTCTGCGGCCTTCCGGATGTGCTGGCCGTTGCGGGGTTCGCCGGGCCGGGCGGTACCTCCCAGCGTCAGGACGGGCAGCCCGTCCTCGTCCGTGGAGATCACGCCGCTCTCGGTGCGCAGCACTGCCTTGGCGCCTGGCGGAATTAGTCCGCCTGTGACGATCACGCTCGCCTGGTGCGGAGCCAGCCGCTGCCCTGGCTCGGCCAGGATCCACGGCCCGCTTCCGTTAACGGCCCAGCCGTCCATGGCGGACGACGCGTAGTGGGGCATGTCCTGCCGGGCGGTAATGTCCGCGGCCAAAGTCCGGCCCACTGCGTCGCGCAGCGGCACAGGTGCGGCAGGTATCGGGGCAGCACAGTCGAAGGCGGCCTGCCGGGCCTCCTCCCAGGTGTGCGCCAAATGCCTGGCCGGCGTGGCCGGATCCCCCGGCGAATCCGGCTCGTCCGCAGCGGCCCGTTCCCCTGCCGCGTCAGGCTCCGCTGTCGCGGCGGAGTCGGCGTCGGAGTCGGTTGCGTCTGTCGCGGCGGGTTCGTCGCCGGCAACGGTTGCATCGTCCGCGGCAGCTGCGTCCCCGGAAGTGGTCAGGTCGTCAGAGCGGCGCTCGGGCGCTGCGGTCATTCCCCCGGTGTCCCGCTGGGCGCCGATGTTCCGGCCGTGCCTCCGGCCGGGGTCGATGCCGCAGCCTGCGCCTCATTGGCCGTGTAGGCCTTGGCAACGGTGCGCGCCACGTCCATGGCTTTCTGCATGGCGTGCACGTCCGGTGCCTGGCCCGAAGCGCAGCCGAGGCCGGCGGCGAGCCCCGCAATGAAGGTGGTGAGAGGCGCGGCGGGACGCACTACGGAGTGCGCAGCCACTCCCGCGACGGACAGCACCTCGTTGATGTCCACGTCCACATCCTCGAGCTCAAAGGCCCGCAGCAGCAGACGGCACCACTCCTCAAGTGTTTCGTCCTGGCTTTTCATGCCTGCCTCCAAATCCACGGCGGCCCGGAACGCGGCTCATTGCTCCCGGACAGCGACTCCTAACGCGGCCGCGTCATCCCAGGTGTCCACGTCATCCGTGGAGCCGGCGGGGACAACCACAGCCTGCACGTCAAGACTAGCAAGGAGGGCGAAAACTGACCCGTGGACCAGGGCGTTGCGTGCGGCAGCCTCTCCCACGGCACGCGCCAGCGCCGCCGCGCCGTAGAAACCAGCCAGCGGCTGCAGCCGGCCGTCCGCCGATGCCGCGATGACGCCGTCGGCGGACGCGCCCGGGAGGGCGTCCCGAAGAACGCGCACGGCATCACCCACATGCGGCATGTCGCACGCGAGGACCAGGACCATGTCCGCCGGCCCCGCACTCCGGAGCGCTGCAACCCCGGCAGCGATCGCCGCTGCCGGGCCGGCAAACGGCGGATCCTCACGGGAGGTGAGCACGCCGCCCGGAAGGCCCCCGGTCTCTGGCCCCACCACAACCGTGTGCCCGGCATCCGCGGCTGCCGCGAGTGATCGCTCAAGGAGGGTGCCGCCGTCGAACATCAGCGCAGACTTGGGCGTGCCGCCCAGTCGCGAGGAGCGGCCGCCGGCCAGGATTATTGCGTCAAAGTCCACACACCCAGCGTAATCCTGTGAGGCTCAGGCCGGGGTCAGGCTGCTCTTTCGGGAAGCAGGAACGGATCCCACGCCGGTGTGGGCTTCTCCAGTTCCTTGATCTGCCACATGGTGCCCACCGGCGGAGCCGGGTCAAACCGGAGCTTCCACCCCATTTCACCGGGCGTGTGGTCACCCTTGACGTTGTTGCACCGGAGGCAGGCGGCGACGAGGTTCTCCCAGGAGTCCGCACCGCCCCGGGATTTGGGCTGGACATGATCTATGGTGTGGGCTGCCTTGCCGCAGTAGGCGCACCGGTGGCCGTCGCGGCGAAGCACGCCGCGCCTGCTCACCGCGGTGATCATGTTGTACCGGGGGCGGATGTAGCGGTTGAGGAGAATCACGGACGGACGGCCCATGATGTCCTGCGGCCCGACGACAGGATCGTCGCCTTCGGCCACCACGCTTGCCTTTCCGGTGAGCACAAGGACCAGCGCCCGGCGGAAGGTCACTACCGCCAGCGGTTCATATCCAGCATTAAGAACGAGAGTGCGCATGCACATACCTCTTCACGGCCGCACCCGGCAGAGGCCCGAGGGCCGGCTGCCCTCTGCATGTCCGGGCTATGGATCGACACCATAAGAGTAAACACTCAGTAGGCAGATGAGCGAATCGAGCGCAAGCATCGCCCTGGTGTGTCGCCCAATTAGTCATGCAGGGAAGGCAAAAAGAGGACCCCCGCCAGTTGGCGGGGGTCCTCCGTAATGCTTGGGATATCTTAGCCGCCGACGCGGATGAAGACCGGGCCGGAGCCGACGTTCACGCTGAACAGTGCGGTGGTTCCGCCGTTCCAGCCGCCGTGGACGGCCATGCCGTTGCCGACGTAAACAGCGATGTGGGCCAGGCCCATGCCGCCGTTCTGGTAGTAGGCGAGGTCGCCCGGCCGAGCTTCAGCAGCGCTGACGGTGCGGCCGAGGGACAGGTAACCTGCCGGCCAGCCGTGGTAGTGGATGCCAACGGCAGCCAGGGCGTTGGTGGCCAGGGCGGTGCAGTCCTGCGAGACGCCGAGCTGGGCGTAGGCAGCAGCTGCAATCGCAGCGCCGCGGCCGCTGGCGGCGGTCGTCGACGCTGCCGGGGCAGCAGTATCGACGGCGGCTGTGGCCTGAACTGCCGGTGCGGCGTCTGCAACCGGTGCAGCGTCAACGGCGGGGGTGGATTCCTGGACCTTGACAACAGGCTTGGGGGCCTCGACGACGGGAGCCGGTGCAGTGGAGACGGCCGGCTTCTCGTAGGAGATGGCGATGCTGGAAGCAGCGGAGATGGTGGCCGGCGCAGCGGACTGGACCTCCAGCGTGGAGGCCGGAGCGGATTCGCGCTGAACGTTGGCCTCAGCAGCGTTGGCGGCGATGCCGCTGGTCAGGACAAGACCGGAAGCAGCAGCGATAACTGCGGCCTGGCGGCCCACACCACCGGCGTTGTCGCCGACGGCCTTGGCAATGACGGCCAGCGAGTTGGTCTTGGTGACCTCGGCGCGGTGGCGTGCAATGGTCGCACGTGTAGTCATTTAAAATTTCTCTCTTTCGTATTCCACGGACCGCGGTAGCAGGACGTGGGTTATCGACGCGCCGGCATCTTGGGGGTAAGCCGGCCCGTCTCGAATGGGATTCTTAGCGAAGGGTGTAAAAAGCGGACGTGCCCGTTGCGGTCACCGGGAGCAGGAGCGTGCCGTCCGAGGGGTTCAGCGCGCTGATCATCATGCCGTTGCCGACGTAGATGCCCACGTGGGCGCCGCCGTTCTGCATGACCAGGTCGCCGGGAGCAGGCGTGGAGGTGGGCTTCATGGCGTTCCACGCGTTGACGCGGGGAATGCTGATGCCTGCCTGAGCGTAGACCCACTGAGTGAAGCCGGAGCAGTCCCAGCCGTCGGGGGTGGTGCCACCCCACACGTAGGGGTGACCGATGCCGGTGTACGCGATGGCGGCCAGTCCGGCGGCTGCGGCGGAGGCCGCACCATCGGTGGACTTGGCGGTGACGGCCTTGGCAGCACCGGCGTTCTCGTCGCTGGTCTGGCCTGCGTCGCCCGCCTTGCTGTCATCGCTCGACTGAGCGGCGACGGTTTCGACGACCGGGGCTGCCACGGTGGTGACAGCAGGACGCTCGAAGGAGACAGTGGCGGTGGGCGCGGCGGTCACAGCGAGCTGCGCGGCCTGGGTTCCGGTCTCCGAAGAGGCGGAAACACCAATGTTGGCGTCGGCTGCGTTGGCCGGCATGCCAACGCTCAGGATGAGACCTGAAGCAGCCGCGATGACAGCTGCCTGGCGACCTACTGTGCCGGCATTGGCGCTAACCGCCTTGGACACGGAGTCCAATGGGTTCATACGAACCGTTTGCGCGCGGTGGCGCGCGGCATTGTGGCGTGAAGACACGAAGGTAGCCTCTCCCAATGCCTGCGAGGTGAGCTGTCGGATTCGGATGGGAGTCACCCGGCCACTCTGCTTCCTGGGAAGCTTTGCGACTTAACCCCAAGGCCTTCTTGCGAAGACCAAAATTGGTTCCCCCGCCCCTGCCAGACGATGTAATGCGAACGGACCTTGAGCGGTGGCAGAGTTAGGCAATCCACTCAAGAGCGTCAACTTCGGAAAAGTTGACGCGGTTTAGACGGTACAGCAGTTCGGAACGAATGTCACATTCAGGTCACGGCGTGTCACAGGAATGAGAGTGCTCCATCGACTTGGCTTAAAGCCAGCCCATGGGGTCAACGACATCCCCGTTGACCATCACCTCGAAGTGGAGGTGGCAGCCGGTGGAAGCGCCTGTGGTCCCGCTGAGGGCAATCACTTCGCCGCGGGTCACCTTCTGTCCAACCTGAACGCTGGAGGACGACAGGTGGTTGTACGTGGTTTCGAGGCCATTGCCGTGGTCGATCACCACGCGGTTGCCTCCCCCGTACGGATGCCAGCCCGAGAAGGTGACCTTGCCACTGGCCGCAGCGAGCACTTGCGTCCCGCACTGGGCAGCGAAGTCCTGGCCGCGGTGGAACTCGCCGGCTCCGCCGGTGATCGGGCTGACCCGGTAACCGAACGGCGAGGACTTGACCAGCGTGGTCAGCGGACCTCCCAGGGTGCCCAGCGATGCCGACCGGCTGATGCTGCCGGCCGACTGGGCACTCAGGAGTTGCTTCAGCTTTCCGTCCGGGTCACCAGTGGTGGCTACGGAGGTGCGGCTGAAGTCAATCTTGGCGGCCGCTTCGGCCGAGACTTTGGGCTGGGCCAGCGAGGCGGCAGATGAGGACGCCCCTCCCTGCTGGTCACCGGCAGCCAGGACCGGGCTGGTCGCCGGGACAGTAACGGTCAGCAGCAAGCCGGTGGCGGCGAGGGCTACGCCGGCCTTCTGCCCAACGCCACTGGCCGAGGCGAAGTCCGTAACCTGTCGGAACGGACCCCGGCGCCGGCGGCGCGCTTCGCGCTGGGCGTCCCGGGGACGGTCCGCGGCAATGGCCTCCGCGAGGCGCGGCTCCGAAGCGGGACCGGACGCGCGGCGTCGGCCCCGGGCATTCTGCATGGACAACTACTGCTTCCTCTCTGGAATAGCCTGCGAAGTTAGCTGTCGGATTCGGGTCAGAGAGTTCGTAGACCCGGTCCGCTACACAAGCCATCCCGGCACAGGGGTATCCCCTGAAGGATTCCTTCTGCGGAAGAGACTTGCTGCTGCGGACTTCACCCCAAGGCTGTCGGAACAGCCGGTTGTGGTTCCCCCGCCCCTGCCAGTGGGTGACTCGTGCTGCTGATCTGCTGGCAGGGTTCGGCTCCAGATCAGGTAACGTTTTTGTATCGGCGTTGCCGTTTAACTATAGGCGATTAAAGAGGGCGGTAATAATTCCGTTATATACACTGTGCAAAAGTGGTAGGTCATCCTGCCTGCAGATGTCAGACAGCCGGGAGCGTCCGGTCCGCCGCGTATGAAGGAACTAGTCGAGCCGCACGAACACGTGCGCAGCGACTTCCGGCGGCAGCTCGAGTGCGCCCTCAAACCCGGGGACGCGGACGGAGATGTACTCCCCCACTCGCTCCAGCGAGACGGCAGCGCCGGGACGGATCCCGCCTTCATCCAGCTGGAGCAGCAGTTCCGGCTCCACCTGGATGGGTTCCGCCAGGCGGCTGACTGTGACCTTGGACTCCGGGCCGTAGCTGGTCATGGCGTCGAGCAGGTTCACCACGCCGTCGGAGAACGGGCGGGCGGGCTGCCCGCCAAGTGCGGCCAGCCCGGGAATCGGGTTGCCGTAGGGGGACTCCGTGGGATGGTCGAGCAGCTCATAGATCCTGCGCTCCACCCGCTCACTCATAACGTGTTCCCACCGGCAGGCTTCGTCATGAACGTAGGCCCAGTCCAGGCCGATCACGTCCGCCAGAAGGCGCTCGGCAAGCCGGTGCTTGCGCATGACCTCGGTGGCACGTTTCCGCCCCACCTCAGTCAGTTCAAGATGGCGGTCGCCGGAGACGACGACGAGGCCGTCGCGCTCCATTCGTCCGATGGTTTGCGAAACGGTGGGTCCCGAGTGGCGGAGACGTTCGGCGATGCGTGCCCGAAGCGCCACGATGTTCTCTTCCTCCAGCTCCAAAATGGTGCGAAGGTACATCTCCGTGGTGTCGATCAGATCCGTCATTCAGCTCAGCTCCTCGAGCACAGTATTTGTGGCCGTCCCACCGTACCGCGGGCCCGCCGCACCGGGATCCGGCAAGCTGCAGCGGCGGTCGCTTTTTCGACGGCGGTGCAGCATCTGCTGTCTGCCCGTACGTCCACGGCAAGCTTAGCCTATTTTGAATTAGTCCGGATAATTCCGCCGAGCGGCGCCGGGCACCGTCTCAATGACTGGACTATGACGGGGCATGTTCCCGCGGTATCCGCGCTTCGGGCAGAATAAGGAGGGTCTTCGTGGCGGTCATGGTTGCCTGCCGGCCTCCGCCGCGACCCAGCCGAACCGCACTTCCATGCCGAAAATTGGAGCCCCTGTGAGCGACACCAGCATCACTATTCCCGCAAACCTCCTGCCCAAGGACGGGCGGTTCGGCGCCGGTCCCTCCAAGGTCAGGCCCGAGCAGATCGAGGCGCTCTCCGCCGCGGCCACGACGCTCCTTGGCACCTCGCACCGCCAGGCCCCGGTGAAGAACCTCGTGGGATCCGTCCGCGAAGGCCTCAGCACTTTCTTCTGCGCTCCCGAAGGCTATGAGGTGGTCCTCGGCGTCGGCGGCTCCACCGCGTTCTGGGACGTTGCCAGCTTCGGCCTGGTGGAAGAGAAGGCCCAGCACCTGTCCTTCGGCGAGTTCGGGTCCAAGTTCGCCGCGGCCACGAATAAGGCACCGTTCCTTGCGGAATCCTCCATCATCAAGTCGAAGCCGGGCACCTGCCCAGCTTCCAAGGCCGAAGCGGGCGTCGACGTGTACGCTTGGCCGCAGAACGAGACCTCCACGGGCGTCGCCGCGCCGGTCCAGCGGGTGAACGGTGCTGACGACGGCGCCCTGATGCTCGTGGACGCAACCTCGGCTGCCGGGGGACTGGACGTTGACGTGGCCCAGACGGACGTCTACTACTTCGCACCGCAGAAAAACTTCGCTTCCGACGGCGGGCTGTGGCTGGGCCTCTTCTCCCCGGCCGCGCTGGAGCGGGCCGAGCGCGTTAAGGCCAGCGGACGCTGGATCCCGGACTTCCTGGACCTGAAGACCGCCATCGACAACTCCAAGCTGAACCAGACGTACAACACCCCGTCCCTGTCCACGCTCATCACGCTGGACGCGCAGGTGCAGTGGCTCAACGCCAACGGCGGCCTGGACTTCGCCGCCGGCCGAACGGCGGACTCGGCCGGGCGCATCTACAAGTGGGCGGAAGCATCCGAATTTGCCACGCCTTTCGTTGCCAACGCAGCCGAGCGCTCCAACGTCATCGCCACCATCGACTTCGACGATTCGATTGATGCCGCCGCCATTGCCAAGGTGCTCCGCGCCAACGGCATCGTGGACACCGAGCCCTACCGGAAGCTGGGACGGAACCAGCTGCGCATCGCCACCTTCGTGGCCATCGAGCCTTCCGATGTCTCGGCGCTGCTGGAGTGCATCGACTACGTGGTGGGCGAGCTGAAGAAGTAAGCCGCCAGTGGGGAGTTTTTGTCCAGATATTCGGGGTTCGAAGGCCGTTTAGCCCCATTATCTGGACAAAAACTCTTCCCTTAAAGTTCGACGGCGCCGTCCGGGCTTGCGTCCGGACGGCGCCGTTTGCCGTTGTGCGAAGTGATCAGTCCTGCTCCGGGCTGGCCGGCTCTGTCTCGGACTCCGGCACTGCTTCGGAGTCCTCCGTAGTCTCCGCCGGAACTCCGTCGGCACCCGCTTCCGCGGCCGCGTCAGCAGAGCCGTCGGCGGCGCCGTCCTGCGCGTCTTCCGCGTCCTGCTCCTGGGCGTCCTCCGGGCGGACCCGCTCGGCCCACGGCACCCACTCCGGGGCGAGGATCGAGTCCTCGGACGGGAGCAGGCCGAGCTCGTTCACGGTGATCACTTTGGAGCGCGAGTTGCGGGTCAGGACGGCATACCACTGCCAGCCGAGATATCCCGGCAGCCGTGACTCGAAAAGGTGCGTCACGACGCGGTCGCCCTCGGTGCGGGCGGCCAGGTGGTCCCCGATCTCGGATGCCTTCGCAATGCCCTCAATGGCGGTCCGGGCGGCGTCCACGGCAGCGGCCAGCACGGCGTCGGGTTTCCCTGTCCGCCACACCGGGACGCCGGCGCGGTTCCTGGGAGCCTTGGGTTCAGCCTTGGATTCGGCCTGTTCAGGTTCCGGGTTCATCGGGAGGCCTAGGCGTCCAGCTCGTCGGCAACCTTACGCAGGGCAGCGGCAATAGCCTTGCCCTTGTTGCCGTCCGGGTACTTGCCGGACGACAGCGTCCCGGACAGGTTGTCCAGTACGGTCACCAGATCCTGCACCAGCGGGGCAAGATCCCTCGCGCTGGGACGCTTGGCCTTGGCGATGGACGGCGTCTTTTCGAGGACGCGCAGGCCGAGGGCCTGGGCTCCCTTGCGCCCGTCTGCGACGCCGAACTCAACCCTGGTGCCGGCCTTCAGTTCCGTAAGGCCTGCCGGCAGCGCCGACTTGGGCAGGAACACTTCCTGCCCGTCCTCGCCCGCGAGGAATCCGAAACCTTTGTCCTTGTCGTACCACTTGACCTTGCCGGTAGGCACCTAATCAACCTTCTTCGTTCTGGTGTTCTGGAACATGGCCGGCTGTCACCGCATCCGCACCGATGTGCGGGTTCAGGGTATGACTGCCTGGTCCATGTTGGTCTGTTCCTTCAAGGTTATCCTGATTGGCAGGCTAATCCCGCTTTGAGGCGCGGCCGCGGCGCTGCTGTTAGCGTTACATCCATGACATCCGCGCGTATCCGGCGGCCACTGATGGCCGCCGCAGTGCTCCTTGCAGTTTTCTCCGTCGCTGCCGTTGGGACGGTCATGGCTCTGGCCGCGGCGGGCCAGGCCGCGCCGCAGTGGATCACGTCAGCCGCACTTTACGGCCTTCCGGCGGCCTTCCTGCTGATGCTCGTCCTGGTGGCCGACGGCGTTGCCGCCCGCCGCCGGGCAGGAACCCCCGGCGGGCGGTAACGTTGGACTGATGTCCCTCATTCGTGCGCTCAGCAAGGAACTGGAGGCACGCAGCGACGAGTCGCTCCGTGCTTTGTTCGCTGCGCGGCCGGACCTGATCTCCCCGGGCGTTCCCGACTTCCCCGCCCTGGCCGCACGCGCCAGCGCGAGGGTCAGCGTTCAGCGGGCCCTCGAACGCCTGAACCGTCCGCAGATGCAGGTCCTAGAGACCCTGCACCTGTGCACCAACACGGACACCGGGCACAGCGCATCGGCAGCCGTGCTGAAGAAGGCCATCGCAGGGTCAACAGTGGCCGCCGTCGAACAGCTTCTGCAGTCCCTGCACGACCTCGCCCTCGTGCAGCGGGCGGAACCGCCGCACGGCGCAGGCCCCGGCGCGCAGAGGCAGCGCTTCTACCTTCCGGTGAGCAGCCTGAAGGACGTGGTCGGGATCTATCCGGCCGGGCTGGGGCGCAGCTACACCGAGCTGGTCAGGCTCCAGCCGGCCTTCGCCCAGCGCGTCGTCCAGCTCGTTGCGGAACTGCACCGCAGCGGCGCCGCCGTGCAGGCGGCCACCACTCCGATGGACGCAGCGCTGGCGCTGCAGCACTGGACGTCCTCCCCCGAGGGATTGCACTCGCTCCTTGCCGCCGCGCCGGAACGCACGACAGCGCTGCTGGCGCGGTTCAGCAACTGGGCCATGGGTGCCGTCCCCCAGGCACAGCGGAAGGCTTCCGTCACAACTGAAGGTCCAGACGTCGGGCCGGTCGACTGGCTCTTGGCCCGGGGCCTGCTGGTGCCGCTGGACGCCGCCCATGTGGAGCTGCCCCACAGTGTGGGCATCTCCCTGCGCGGCGGCGCCATCATCGACAACTTCTCCATGACTCCCCCGGCGCCGTCGCTGGGTATCACCACCGCCGCACTCCGCCGCAACGCCTCGCTCGGCGCCATCGCCGAGACCCTGCGCCTTTCAGGCGAACTGCTCCATGCAGTGAAGGACCAGCCCCTGGCTACCCTGCGGAGCGGCGGCGTGGGCATCCGCGAAATGCGCCGGCTCGCCGAGGCGCTCCGCGTGGACCACCACACCACAGCCGTGTTCCTGGAGCTCTGCGCGCTGGCCGGCCTGATCCGGCTGGACGTGGACAGCTCGTGCTGGGTGCAGCCACCCCACCTGGAGTGGCTTGGGCTGCCGCGGCAGGAACAGTGGCTGTGGCTCGTCAACGCCTGGCTGGCCAGCGAGCGCGCTCCGTCGCTCGTAGGACAGCCAGTCAATGGTCAATCTGCCGGGCCAGCCAATCACCGGCCCGTCGCCGGGGCCACCGTCAACGCCCTCTCCGCCGAGGCCCAGCGGTCCGACGCGCCTGTCGTCCGCAAGAGGATCCTCGAGATCCTGCGGGAGCTGACGCTTGAGGCGGAGATGCCCGACGGGGCGGCGCCGGTGCTCAACGCGGAGGCCGTGCTGCAGCGTGCCGAGTGGTCGCAGCCCCGCATGGCGCGGCGGTTCAGTTCCCTGATCGGCGGCGTTCTTGCCGAGGCGGAGATGCTGGGGCTGATCGGCTCCGGCGCGCTCAGCCAGCTTGGCGCCGCCATTGCCGCAGACGCTGCCGACGAAGCCATGGACCTCCTCGGCGAGCACCTTCCTGCGGCCCTGAACCACGTGCTCCTGCAGGCCGACCTCACCGCGGTGGCGCCGGGATACCTGGCCCCCGACCTGACGGCACAGCTCCTGCGGATGGCCGACGCCGAGGGGCAGGGCCCGGCCACCACGTACCGCTTCTCCGTAGAGTCCATCCGCCGGGCTTTGGACTCGGGCCAGGACGCGGCAGCCATCCTCGACTTCCTCCGCGGGCACTCCGCCACCGCCGTGCCGCAGCCGCTGGAGTACCTGGTGGAGGACACTGCCGCCAGGCACGGCAAGCTGCGGGTCGGCGCGGCCGCCAGCTTCATCCAGAGCGACGACGAAGCCGCGCTCACGGAGCTGGCCCGCGAGGCGGCGGCCGCGTCCCTGGGCCTGGTCCGGATCGCCCCCACCGTCCTGGTCTCCACGGCCTCCCCCCGGCAGACGGCCCTGGTGCTGCGCGGGCTGGGACTGTCGCCCGCCGTCGAAGACGCCGCGTCCGCCGTCGTCCGCCTGAACCGCACCGCGCCGCTTCCGGGCAGCGGGCGTCCCCTCTACAGCGCTCCGCGCACCGCTCTTCCCGACGCCGACGTCGCCGCCCAGCTCGCCGTCCTCCGCAGCCATGTGGGCGCCGGTTCCGCCCCCAACGGTTCCCGTCCGGCTGCCGCCGGCGGCGAGGAGGCAACCCAGCTGGGACTGGAGACCCTGCACAAGGCCATCCGGCTCCGGCAGAAAGTCGTGATGAACGTGGTGGACAGCCTGGGGAATGCGAAACTGGAAACGGTTGTTCCCGTATCCGTGGCGGGCGGACGCGTCCGGGTCTTCGACCCCGCCAAGGATACGGAGCGGGTGCTCTCCATCCACCGGATCATCGATATCGAAGCAGCAGAGGAATTCCAGCAGTGAAGGTTCCACCGCATGAATGACGGCCCGCTGATCGTCCAAAGCGACAAAACCATCCTCCTCGAGGTGGACCACGAGCAGGCGACGGAGGCCAGGCACGCCATCGCGGCCTTCGCCGAGCTGGAGCGCGCACCCGAGCACATGCACAGCTACCGGCTCACCCCGCTGGGTCTTTGGAATGCGCGGGCCGCAGGGCTCGATGCGGAAAAGGTTCTGGACACGCTGCTGACGTACTCCCGGTTCCCGGTGCCCCATTCGCTGCTGATCGACATCGAAGAGACCATGTCCCGCTACGGCCGGCTCCGGCTGGAGAAGGACCCCCAGCACGGGCTGGTCATGCGCACCAGCGACTACCCGGTGCTGGAGGAGGTCAGCAGGGCCAAGAAGATCCAACCGCTGCTGGGCCCGCGCATCGACGCCGAGACCGTGGTGGTCCATTCCTCCCAGCGCGGGCAGCTGAAGCAGCTGCTGCTGAAAATCGGCTGGCCGGCGGAGGACCTGGCAGGCTATGTCGACGGCACGCCGCACCCCATCATGCTCGACGAGTCGGGCTGGACGCTGAGGCCGTACCAGAAACTGGCCACGGAAAACTTCTGGGCCGGCGGCAGCGGCGTCGTCGTGCTCCCCTGCGGTGCGGGAAAGACGCTCGTGGGCGCCGCGGCGATGGCCACCAGCTCCACCACCACGCTGATCCTCGTCACCAACACGGTCTCGGCGCGGCAGTGGAAGGACGAGTTGCTCAGGCGCACCTCGCTGACCGAGGAGGAGATCGGCGAATATTCAGGCGCCGTCAAGGAAGTCCGGCCGGTGACGATCGCCACCTACCAGGTCCTCACCACCAAGCGCGGCGGCCTGTACCCGCACCTCGAGCTCGTCGACGGCCATGACTGGGGCCTGATCATCTACGACGAAGTCCACCTGCTGCCCGCGCCGATCTTCCGGATGACGGCGGACCTGCAGGCCCGGCGGCGCCTCGGCCTCACGGCAACGCTGGTGCGGGAGGACGGCCGGGAAGGCGAGGTCTTCAGCCTCATCGGCCCCAAGCGCTATGACGCGCCGTGGAAGGACATTGAAGCCCAGGGCTACATCGCCCCCGCGGACTGCGTGGAGGTGCGCGTTGATCTTCCGCGGGACGAACGCGTGGCGTACGCCATGGCCGAGGACGCGGACAAGTACCGGCTATGCGCCACGTCCGAGACAAAGACCCTCGTGGCCGTTCAGCTGGTGGAGCGCCACCGGGGCGAGCAGGTCCTCGTGATCGGGCAGTACATCGACCAGCTCGACGAACTCGGCGAGCGGCTGAACGCCCCGGTCATCAAGGGCGAAACGTCCGTCAAGTCGCGGCAGAAGCTCTTTGACGCCTTCCGGGCCGGGGAGATCCAGACCCTGGTGGTGTCCAAGGTGGCCAATTTCTCCATCGACCTCCCCGAGGCGTCCGTGGCCATCCAGGTCTCCGGGTCCTTCGGCTCCCGTCAGGAGGAGGCCCAGCGGCTCGGCCGGCTGCTGCGACCGAAGCAGGACGGACGGGCGGCGCGGTTCTACTCGCTGGTTGCCCGCGACACCCTGGACCAGGATTTTGCAGCCAAACGCCAGCGCTTCCTGGCCGAGCAGGGCTACGCGTACCGGATCATGGACGCCAAGGACGTCGAATCCTGCTGACTCAAGCAACACACAACGTACATCCAGAAAACTCCCAGATTCTGGGAGCATCATGGGAAATATGAAAAAGAACAGCGCCGAAGCGAAGCTCCTCGTGGTTGATGACGAACCGAACATCCGCGAGCTGCTTTCCACGTCCCTGCGCTTCGCCGGCTTTGAAGTGGTGTCCGCCGGGAACGGGCGGGAGGCGCTGGCTGCCGTCGAGGCGCACGCCCCCGATCTCGCGGTGCTGGACGTCATGCTTCCGGACATGGACGGCTTCACCGTCACCCGCCGGCTGCGCGCCGCGGGCAAGCACTTCCCGGTTCTCTTCCTGACCGCCAAGGACGACACCGAGGACAAGGTCACCGGGCTGACAGTGGGCGGGGACGACTACGTCACCAAGCCGTTCAGCCTCGATGAGGTGGTGGCCCGCATCCGTGCCGTGCTCCGCAGGACGCAGCCGATGCTGGAGGATGACGAGGCCGTCATCCGGGTCGATGACCTGGAGCTCGACGACGACGCCCACGAGGTGCGCCGCGGCGGCAAGGTGATCGAACTGTCCCCGACCGAGTTCAAGCTGCTCCGGTACCTGATGCTCAATCCGAACCGGGTCCTGTCCAAGGCGCAGATCCTTGACCACGTGTGGGAATACGACTTCAACGGTGACGCCTCCATTGTCGAGTCCTACATCTCGTACCTGCGGCGCAAGGTGGACATCGATCCCGACGCCCCGGCCCTCATCCAGACCAAACGCGGCGTCGGCTATGTGCTGCGGACAGCAGAAAAGCGCTGACTTTGCTGGAGCGCTGGAAGTCCGCCACCCTCCGGTCCCAGCTGGTGGCCATCATGATGGCCCTCCTGCTGGTGGCCCTGGCGGTGACCGGGGCGGGCGCGCTGACGCTGCTGCGCGGCTACCTCGAGGGCCAAGTGGATGGCAAACTGCAGGCCGCCGTCTCTGCAGCCCAGTCACAGCGGTCCATCTCCCCCATTGCCAACCCCGCAGTACCGACGGACTACACGGTGACGCTCTACTATCCGGGGACTGCGCCGGACCCCATCGACGACAAGGGCGCCCGCCCCGACATCGCGTCGATCTCCGTTGATGAGGCCCACCAGCGCGACTTCCGGCCGTACCAGGTGCGGGGCACCGACGGCAAGAACTGGCGCGTGGTGGCAGTACCTGTTGTTGTCGGGACTGAACAGCAGCGGGCAGTGGTGGTCATCGGCCTTCCGCTGTCCACGGTGGATGAGGTTCTGCGCCACATCAGCCTGGTAGTGGTGGGTGTCGGCCTGCTGACCCTCATCCTTGCCTTCTTCATCGCCAACTGGACGGTGACCCGGTCCTTCCGCCCGCTGGCGAGGGTGGAAAAGACCGCCGCCGCCATTGCCGCCGGAGACCTGTCCCGCCGTGTGGACGTGGAGAACCCCTCCACGGAGGTGGGCCGCCTCGGCAGGTCGCTGAACGCCATGCTCGCCCATATCGAGGCGGCCTTCGCGGCCAGGATGGCCTCCGAGGACCGGATGCGCCGGTTTGCCGCGGATGCCTCCCACGAGTTGCGGACCCCGCTGGTGACCATCCGGGGCTACTCGGAACTGTACCGGCACGGTGCGCTGCAGTCCCCGGAGGATGTTGCCAGCGCCATGGGCCGGATCGAGAGCGAAGCCAAACGGATGGGGTCCATGGTGGAGGACCTGCTGCTGCTGGCACGGCTGGACGAGCAGCGGCCGCTGCAGCGCAAGCCGATCGATCTGCAGCTCCTCGCGCATGACGCCGTGGTGGACACCCAGGCCAGCGAACGAACGCGCGCCATCACCCTGACCGGCCTGCACAACGGCAGTGCCGAACCGGCACCTGTGCTCGGCGACGAGGCGAAGCTGCGCCAGGTCATCGGCAACCTGGTGGGCAATGCGCTGCGCTACACGCCCGCGGGAACACCGATCGAACTCGCCGTGGGCGTCCGCCGCGCCGACGACGGCTCCGCCCAGTCCGTTTTGGAGGTCCGGGACCACGGGCCCGGAATCTCCGACACGGAGGCCCCCAAGGTCTTTGAGCGCTTTTACCGGGCCGACACCTCGCGAACCCGGGAGACGGGCGGCAGCGGGCTCGGCCTGGCGATTGTGGCCGCCATCGTCGGTTCCCACGGCGGCTCCGTCCGGGTGGACGGGACCGACGGCGGAGGCGCAACTCTCGTGGTCAGCCTCCCTCTCCGCGAGGACCCGTCCGAGGCGGATGGCGACTATGTGGATGGCATAGAGGTCGAGGGCCACGACGTGGACGGCATCGGGACATTCTCGGACGACGCTGCAGAGGCACGCGTTGACCGGGACAGTGTCGGCGGGGATAGCTCTGCCGGTAACCGGGCTGCGGGCGGGAACCGTTTATCCACATAGGGGAACCCGGTGTGGCACGGCCTGCGGGCGGTTTCCTAGGCTCGACATAGCGGACCGGAACGGCCGGTCCGCCAGCCACAGCGACTGCCCCGCAGGGGCAGCCCCACACGTTGTCGAGAGGCCCGCCATGAGCATCATTTCCGTCGATACAGACTTACTGCAGGTGAAGTCCGCTAACGTGCGGGCAACCGTTGACCGGATCAGCGCCGACGTCCAGGCGATGAAGCATGGCCTGGACGAACTGCAGGCCACGTGGCGCGGTTCGGCTGCCACCAACTTCCAGGCGCTGGTTGCCGAGTGGACCCTGACGCAGGGCAAGGTGGAGGCCTCCCTCGCCTCCATCACCATGGCCCTGTCATCGGCTGCGGACACTTATGCGCAGGCGGAGCAGGGCAACGCGCAGCGGTTCAGCTGACTGCCGGCGGCTGGGTCCCGAACTCAGGCCTCGGGTGTGCCCTGATGGAACCTAAGGCGCCATTGTTCACCATCCAGGACCCACAGGGAGCTCCTCAGGGCTGAGCCCGCACGGGAGTGGCTCCGGTACGTCAGCAGGACCGTGTCCGGGCCAATCCGGTCGGCGCCGAGCACGTCCAGGTCCACATGACCGGCCGGGCTTTCCTCAAGGGACATCATCATGGCGTCGCGGGTCCAGAGCCGTCCGGCGGTGCCAATTTCCATGAAGTCAGGGTGCAGGAGCTGCCCCGTCCGCCCGATGTCGCTGCGGACGTCCGGCAGAAGGAGTTCGCGTTCCAGTTCCTCGACGATTTGTTCCGGCCGGGTGCCCACCGGGGGCTCCGAAAACGCCTCGGTGCCCAGTTCGCTGAAGAGATCAGGCTCGTCGGATCCGAAGAGGGGCGGCGTCCCGGAGTCGCTGCGGCCCCGAGTAACGGCCTCGCTGCGGGACGAACGGTTCTCGCCACCACGGGCCGGCGTTTCAGGTTCAAAGAGTGCCGGTATGCCGGCCTCCCCGCGGCCCTCCTTCACGGGCCGCCGGCCCGGCACGGGTTCGGCGTCGGGGAATCCCGGCCCTGATCGGGCGGCAACGCCCTGCTGGTAGGCGGTTGCCACGGCCCTGGCGCGCTCGTCCGCGGCCTCGTTCAGTTCGTGCCCGGCGTGGCCCTTGACCCATTCGAACCTGTATTTCCGTCCGGCGAGCTCCCGGTCGATGTCCTTGAGGATGTCCACGTTCAGTACGGGCTTGCCGTCAGCCTTGCGCCACCCTTTGCGCTTCCACCCGGGCATCCACTTTGTCACGGAGTTGATCACGTACTGGCTGTCACAGAGTATGTGCAGGTCCTCGTCCGGGAGGTGCGCGGTGGAACGGAAGAGGTCCAGAACGGCCATCAGCTCACCCTGGTTGTTGGTGCCGTGGGGCCAGCCGCCGGCCCGCCAGCAGTCGTCATTCACGTACCAGGCCCACCCTGCGGGCCCCGGGTTTCCCAATGCCGAACCGTCGGCTGCTGCAGTAATCGTCACCGAACCATCCTGCCAGACTGCGCGGACAAAAATGTGCCGGCAAAAGAGTGCGGCCCCCTCGTTGGAGGGGGCCGCACTCTTCAGGCAGCTGGGAGCAGCGGGAGGCTAGAAGCCGCCCATGCCGCCCATCTCGTCGCCGCCGCCGACGGCCGGGGAGTTCTTCTCCGGCTTGTCGGCCACGACGGCCTCGGTGGTGAGGAACAGACCGGCGATGGAAGCCGCGTTCTGCAGGGCAGAGCGGGTTACCTTGACCGGGTCGTTGATGCCGGCAGCCAGCAGGTCGACGTACTCGCCAGTGGCAGCGTTCAGGCCGTGGCCTGCGGGCAGGCCACGGACCTTGTCAACCACTACGCCGGGCTCGAGGCCTGCGTTGAAAGCGATCTGCTTCAGCGGGGCGTCGATGGCAACGCGGACGATGTTGGCGCCCGTTGCTTCGTCGCCGGTCAGGTTCAGGTTGGCGAATGCCTTGAGGCCTGCCTGGATCAGCGCAACGCCACCGCCGGCGACGATGCCCTCTTCAACGGCAGCCTTCGCGTTGCGGACAGCGTCCTCAATGCGGTGCTTGCGCTCCTTGAGCTCAACCTCCGTGGCGGCACCGGCCTTGATGACGGCAACGCCGCCGGCCAGCTTGGCCAGGCGCTCCTGCAGCTTCTCGCGGTCATAGTCGGAGTCGGAGTTTTCGATCTCGGCGCGGATCTGGGAAACGCGGCCGGCGATCTGGTCGGCGTCGCCTGCACCTTCGACGATGGTGGTCTCGTCCTTGGTCACGACAACCTTGCGTGCCTTGCCCAGGAGCTCGAGGCCGGCGGTCTCAAGCTTGAGGCCGACTTCCTCGGCGATGACCTGTCCGCCGGTGAGGATGGCGATGTCGGCCAGCTGCGCCTTGCGGCGGTCACCGAAGCCCGGAGCCTTGACGGCGACGGACTTGAAGGTGCCACGGATCTTGTTGACGATCAGGGTGGCCAGGGCCTCGCCCTCGATGTCTTCGGCGATGATCAGCAGCGGCTTGTTGGACTGCATGACCTTCTCGAGGACAGCAACCAGTTCCTTGACGTTGGAGATCTTGGAGTTGACGATCAGGATGTACGGGTCCTCGAGGACCGTTTCCTGGCGCTCCGTGTCCGTGACGAAGTAAGCGGAGATGTAGCCCTTGTCGAAGCGCATGCCTTCGGTGAGCTCCAGCTCGAGGCCGAAGGTGTTGGACTCCTCGACCGTGATTACGCCTTCCTTGCCCACCTTGTCCAGGGCTTCGGCGATCAGGGCGCCGATTTCGTCGTCACCGGCAGAGATGGAAGCCGTGGCTGCGATCTCTTCCTTGGTTTCGATTTCCTTGGCGGAGTTCAGCAGCTCAGCGGTGACGGCCTCAACGGCCTTCTCGATGCCGCGCTTGAGGGACAGCGGGTCAGCGCCGGCCGCGACGTTGCGCAGGCCTTCCTTGACCAGTGCCTGGGCCAGCACGGTGGCCGTGGTGGTGCCGTCGCCAGCGACGTCATCCGTCTTCTTGGCAACTTCCTTAACCAGCTCGGCGCCGATCTTCTCATAGGGATCGTCCAGCTCGATCTCCTTGGCGATGGAAACACCATCGTTGGTGATCGTGGGGGCGCCCCACTTCTTTTCGAGGACGACGTTGCGGCCACGCGGGCCGAGGGTGACCCTCACGGCGTCGGCGAGGGTGTTCAGGCCCCGCTCAAGACCGCGGCGTGCCTCTTCATCAAATGCAATGATCTTGGCCATAACGGCAGTAGTCCTTTCGGGACAGTCGTTAAGAAGGACCCTTGCTGCGGTGCCCGCGACGGACGATCCTTTCCGCAGGCCTCTGTACGCCCGACGGTCCGGATCTCACCCCAACCAGGTTTTTCTTTCGCTCCTTGCGCCGCTGCCGGGGTGGTATCGGCCTGAACCGGGGCCACCCTTTAGCAGTCGGCACGCTGGAGTGCTAATCAATAATTAGCACTCCCCCGGGGAGAGTGCAAGCAGATGCGCTTGTTTATCCCGCGCGCGGGCGGAGTATTCGCTACCAGCGATCAGCGGGCGGACCTGCCGGCGGCCTCGCTGCCCGTGAGCCTGGCCTTGTTGTCCGCTCCGTACGTGAACACCATATACTTCGCGGCCGTGACGTCACCGTTGGCGTCGAAGCGGACGGGCCCCGACTCGCCGTCGTAGTCGATGGCCTTTCCTGCCCGGATGGCCGCAAGGCAATCCTTGTAGGTCGTGCAGACGGCCGGCTGGCCGGAGGGCGCGGAGGATGCCCGGCCCCCGGCGGTGCCGCCCGAGACGGAAATGAGCGTACCGGCGATGGAGGCACCGGCGTCGTCCTCTGCCGCAGCGGCGGCCAGCGCTGCCAGGTTTACGGCATCATAAGTCTCGGGCGCAAAGGTCGTGTCCTTGAGCCCCGCATCGATGGCCACGAGTTCTGCCTGGAAGTGCGCCGAGGGGAAGACGCCGGGCACCAGGGCGCGCGTTCCTTCCAGCGACTTCGACCCGAGCGCGGAGCCGTACTGCCTGAAGCCGCCGTCGCCCAGAATGAGTTTGTTGCCCGCCAATCCGGCGTTGGTGAGCTCGGCGATCGCGCCCTGCGCACCGTCCCGGGCAATGACGACGACAGCATCCGGGGCCGCGTCACGTGCAGCCGCCACGGACTTCTGTGCCTCGCCGCGCGTGAAGCCGGAGAGCGTGACGGGGTTCAGCCCGCCGGCCTTGGCGGCAGCGGACACTGCTGCAGACACGTCCTGACCGTAGTTGCCGTCTTCGTACACCACGGCGAGGCTTCTGGCCCCGGCGTCCTTGGCGAGTTTCACCAGGACAGGAGCCTGGGCGATGTCCGCCGCCGCGGTGCGGAAGTAGTAGCCGCCACTCTTGTAGCTGCTCAGTTCCGGGGCCGTATTGGCCGGAGAGATGAGCGTGATCCTGGCCTTGGACAGCACGTCAATGGCGGCCGGTGCGCGGCTTGAGTCGGTGGGACCGATCACTACGTCCGCCCCGGCATCCACGAGTTCCCGGGCCTGCGCGGCGGTGTCGCCCACGGTGGTTGCGGGCAGCAGGTCCACCGGCCGGCCCTTGTGCCCGCCCGCCGCGTTGATCTCCTGGACTGCGAGTTTGGCCGCGGCCTGTTGGGCGGCGTTCAGGAAGGCCTGGGGTCCGGTGTTGTCGAGGATCAGCCCGATCCGCAGGATCCCGTCGCCGCTGGCCTCAACCGGTGCTGTCCGGGCGGTGTCCCCGGCTCCGGAGCAGGCAGCCAGCGTCAGGACGACGGCGGTACCCCAGACAGTTGCCCACCAGGCAGCCGTGTCCCGGATTGCTGTTCCCCGGACAGCTGAATCCCGGGGACCCGTGCGGCGCGCCACTAGACGGGCCGGACCTTTTCTGCCTGTGGACCTTTTTCGCCTTCGCCCACTTCCAGCTCCACACGCTGGCCCTCATCCAGTGCCCGGAACCCGTCGGTCTGAATGACCGACCAGTGCACGAAGACGTCGTCGCCTGAATCGTCAACAGTGATGAAGCCGTAGCCCTTTTCCGCGTTGAACCACTTCACGGTTCCCAATGCCATGATCCCCACACTTTCAGGTTGCTTCCGTAAGGCCCACGTCGGTGTGTGCCGTAAATTACGCCTCGAAGCCTGCCATCACTCTATCCATTCAGGACCTTCGGGGCGCAGGCCAGCGGCCCGAAGAGGAGGCAATAGTTATTCAGGCGTAACCGGAATGGCTACTGGTAGCCCGGGCCCAGGACCACCGCCACGGGCGTCTGGAACTCGGCGCTTTCCACCAGCGTGGGGATGTTCAGCAAAGCTCCGAGCGCCTCCGCGTTGGCCCGGTGGTCGGCGTCAGAGTAGAAGATCACCGACTGCCGCTGGGGCGACCCCTGCCAGTTGGCCACCTTGCCGAGCACCCAGCCGTCGGACTTGACCGTGGCACCCACGCGTCCGGCCAGTCCGGAGGTCAGCGTTCCGTTGAAGATGGAGACAGGCTGCGACTTGTCCACTGCCGCTCCGGCAATGGTTTCCGAGGTGGCGGGCTCCACGGCGGAGGGGGAAGCAGTCTCCGAGGCGGACGGCGATGCCGAGGCAGCAGCGCCGGACGTCGCACGTGCTGACGGCGTCTGCGACGGACTGGGACTGTCCGATGGCGTGGAAACGGCTGCCGCTGCGGAGGGCGACGAGACGGCGGGCTGGAAACCCAGCTGCGGCAACAGGAGAAAAGCGATAAGACCCACGGCAAGCGCGCCGATTCCCGTGGAAAGTATCGGCCACAACTTCGGGCGGGACGGCGCGGAGACAGCGCGGTGTACGCCCTGCCGGGAGGAGACCTCAGGTACCCTGTCGAATTCGTCCCGAGCAAAATTAGTCATGGTGAAGGGGTGTCCTTGTTGGTTTCGCCGGCAGTCCGGCACTAGCAGTTACGCGTCAGATCCAAGGCGGCGTGCGGTGCGAGCCCGGTGACGTGACGTACGTAGTCTACGCAATCTCTTCACGAGCATGGGGTCGTGGGCCAGTGCGTGCTCTGTATCAATCAGGGCGTTAAGGATCTGGTAGTAGTGCGTCGCGGACAGGTCAAACAGCTCGCGGATGGCCTGTTCCTTGGCACCGGCATACTTCCACCACTGCCGTTCCAGGGCGAGAATCTGCTGTTCCCGCTCGCTCAGCGGCGAGTCCCGCAGCTTGAAGTCGTCCAGCAGCGAGCCGCTCCGCAGCCCGTGCTCCTGCGGTGAATCCTGCCCTGATTCCTGCCCTGAATCCCGCTCCGCGAGGTGGTCCTGCAACGGCTCGGCCACTGCGCTCTCCTTAGCTGAATCCGGTCAAAGTACCTCCCCTATGTTACGGAGGAATAACAGCATTGTCATTTGTGGCACGGGCCACAGCGGCCTTAGATGCGCGGGCATGGCGGCCGTCGGTGACCGGCGGGAGCCGCCGGGCCATGGTTTGGGACAATGGACACCGTGATGGAACCTGAACCTCTTTTCGAGCCTGAACCACTCTTCGAGCTGGAGCCCTCCGGGGTGGCCGGCCTGGACTTTGCGGAGCTTGCCAGGCTGCCCTTCGGCGAGCTGATGGCGCCCGACTGGGCCGACGCCCTGGCCGGAGCCGAGGCCGACTTGAGGTCCGTACTGTCTTTCCTTGCACGCGAAGAGACTGCCGGGCACCGGCTGCTGCCGTCGGCGTCGAACGTTCTCCGGGCGTTCCGGCAGCCGCTGCACGAGGTGCGGGTCCTGATCGTGGGCCAGGACCCCTACCCCACCCCCGGACATGCCGTGGGGCTCGCCTTTTCCGTGGACGCCGGCACCCGTCCCATCCCCCGCAGCCTGGCCAACATCTACAAGGAGCTTGAATCGGACCTGGGCCTGCCGCCACGGATCCACGGCGACCTCGGCGCCTGGGCTGACCAGGGCGTCTTGCTGCTCAACCGGGTATTGAGCGTGCGGGAGGGCGTAGCCGGGTCCCACCGCGGCAAGGGCTGGGAACCGATTTCGACGGCGGCCGTTGCCGCCGTCGCCGGGCGCCGCACGGCAGAGGGAACCACCGCGCCGCTGGTCGCCGTGCTGTGGGGCAAGGATGCCGAGAGCGTCCGCCCCCTGCTGGGCAGCACCCCTGTGGTGGCCAGCGCCCACCCCAGCCCGCTGTCCGCCTCGCGGGGCTTCTTCGGCTCCCGGCCGTTCAGCCGCGCCAACGCCCTGCTGACGGAGCAGGGCGCCGGGCCGGTGGACTGGGAACTCCCGGCGGTGCCGCTACTCAGCTCCGGCCAAGGTACTTAGGCTAGGCTCACCTGCATGACTTCCCTTCCGGCCGACACCACCGCCACCAAGAAATCCCGCCCGCAGGTCACCCTGACTGTCCTCCGGCGGGAGCAGCTTTCCGCCCACATGGTGCGGATCGTGGCCGGCGGCGCGGGGTTTGCCGATTACGTCAACAACGACTTCGTGGACCGGTACGTCAAGATCGTCTTTCCGCAGCCCGGCGTGGACTACCCCGAGCCCCTGGACCTGTGGGCCGTCCGGGAGACGATGCCGCGGGAGCAGTGGCCGCACACCCGGACCTACACGGTCCGCTGGGTGGATACGGCAGCCGGCGAACTGGCCATTGATTTCGTCGTGCACGGAGACGAAGGCCTGGCCGGCCCCTGGGCCGCGTCGGCCAAACCGGGCGACAACCTCATCTTCACCGGCCCCGGCGGCGGCTACAACCCTGATCCGTCAGCGGACTGGTACCTGCTGGCCGGGGACGAGGCAGCGCTGCCGGCCGTTGCCGCCGTCATCGAGTCACTCCCCGCGCACGCCCGCGGTGTTGCCTTCCTCGAGGCAGGGTCCGACGCGGACGTCCAGGAGATAGCCGCGCCGGCCGGACTCGAACTGGTCTGGCTGCGGCGCGGCGACGTTCCCGCCGGCGAGAGTGACCTGCTGGTGCAGGCGGTTCGCGACGCCGCCTGGCCCGAGGGCAAGGTTGATGTTTTTGCGCACGGCGAACGCGGCTACATGAAGGGCCTCCGGGAGGTGCTCTTCCGCGAGCGCGGCCTGGACCGCAGCCAGGTTTCGCTGTCCGGCTACTGGGCCAAGGGCCGCGTCGAGGATGTCTTCCAGGCCGAGAAGAAACTGCCGATCGGCAAGATCTAGTTCGGCCTCTAGCGGCGGCGCGCCCGCCGTCGCTCGTTGCTGGCCAGGCTGCGCGTGAGCGGCCGCGCCAGCGTGTCACCAAGCACAATGCCGCCGGCCACGCCGAACACGATGGCCCCGGCACTGAGCATCCCGCCGGCCCCGAGCAGGATCTCGGATTCCTCGATGGTCAGGACATACATAGACCGGAATATGGTGAGGCCGGGCAGGAGAATCAGGCCGGCCGGCACGGCGACCACAAGCTGGGGCGCGCCCATCCTCAGCGCCACCACGCGGGCCAGCAGGCCGATTATGATGGCGGCGAGCGCCGGCGAGAACCGCGGGCCAACGCCGAGCACGTCACTGCCGATGAGGGCCAGGTGCCCCACCACGCCGACAGCAGCCGTCGGAAGCAGCAGTTTCCAGTCCGTCTGCTCGGTGATGCCGATCGCCACAACGGCGACGGCAACCAAGATCACCTGCACCCACAGCGGGTAGGCGGGCGGGAACGTCTCGGTGACGTCGATCGGCTCCATGCCGATCCGGTCCCCCACCACGAACGCGACGGCGATCCCGGCGACCACCGCACCGAACGTCAGCAGGGTGGACAGGAACCGTCCGGCCGCCGTGACGGGGAAGCCGTTGATGGCATCCTGCACCGAGGAGACCAGACGCCCGGTGGGAAGCAGCAGCAGGATGCCGCCCACCACCACAATGGCGGGCGCCAGCCGGAACCCCACGGGACTGCCGAACTTCCACATGAGCAGCGCGACCACCGTCACCACGAAGGAACACGCCGCCGTGATGAAGAAGTCAGGCGTCCGCCAGCGGCCCAGTTTCCTGGCCAGCAGGCTGATCAGGATATTGGAGGCGAAAGCCACCGCCGACGCGCCGGGGCCGCCGCCGATCACGCCCACGAACACGGCCGAGAACACAGCGAACGCGGCCGTTACCATCCAGCGTGGAAACGGTTTGGGGCTGCGGATGATCTCGTCCAGCCGCCGGATCGCCTCGTCCCTGCCAACGCCTCCGGCCACGATGTCGGTGACCAGCTGGTGGACCTTGGCCAGGCCGGCGTAGTTGTTGGTCCAGGAGCGGACCACCCGCAGCAGGGAGATGGGTGTCTGGTCCTTGGGGGCATAGTTGATGCCCACGGACTGGTTGGTGATGTCCACCTCGATGTTCTTCAGCCCCAGGGCGGCGGTGACGGCAATGATGCTGGTCTCCACCTCGAGGGACCCTGCACCGTAGCGGAACATGGACTCGGCAAGATGCAGCGCGAAGTCCATGGTCTTGCGCGCCGACGTGTCGACGCCGCCCACCTGGATCATGGGGTTGGCGTAGGGGCTCCCGGCGAGCCGGTCCACGATGCTCAGCGGCGCCGTCGGCGGGCTTTCGCTCTGGACCAGCCGGCGCAGCATGCGCTTGGCTGCCGCGTCCTGGTGCATCTGCGAGGGCGTGAGCGGCTCCGTCTTGGGCAGCCCGTCCGTGGGCGGCCGGTTGGCGCCGCGGGGTTGTTTGGCCATCAGGGCTCCCTCCGTTCAGTGCCTCAGCCGTTCAGTGCCTTAGCCGTTGTCCTCAGTAAAACTGCTGCCCCGTGCGACGGGTGTACAGCTGCCGGGCGACGCGTTCGCCGGCGGCAATCCATGCCTTGTACTTCAGCGGGCTGATGATCTGGTCATAGCACCCCACAAAATCCGTGACGGTCTTGCTGAAGCTCGTCTTGAACAGCCCCAGTCCGTGAAAAGGATTCGACGTGTCCTTGAGCTTGTCGCTTGGCGGCGTTCCGCAGAAATCATATTCCGTGCAGCCCAGCTCCTTGAGCTGGTTGATCGCGGTCCACTGCACCAGGTGTGAGTCGCCGTACTGGTTGCGCTTCTGCAGCGATCCGCCGTCCTTGTACGTGCCCTTTCGGCCGTAGTTGATGACGAAGGCACCCACCGACGGCACGCCGTTTTCGTACACAAACAGGAGCCTGCCCTGGCTGCGCTTGATGAAGTTGGTCCAGAACTGGCGGTAGTAGTCGTATTCCCGGACCCGGACCTGCGACTTCGCCTGGACCGTGTCCGTCATCAGCGCATACATCGCCTTGAAGTTTTCCTCGCTGGGCTCCACGTTGTGCACCTCCACGCCCTCGCGGATGGCCCGGCGGACGGCGTTCCGTCCCCGCGAGTGGAGGTTGCGGAGCAGTTGGTTCTCCTCCGGGGAAATGTCCAGGAGCGCCGTGGAGTCGTTGGGCTGCAGATTGTGGGTCTTGACCAGTCCGGCCCCCTCGATGACCCGGCGGGCGGCGTCACTGAGCACGATGTCCGGCTCGATCTTGATGGCGAAGACGCCCAGCCGTGCGCGCTTGACGAGTTCTGCATTTGCCGCGGCGATGCCCGGGATGTCCTCGACGCCGGCCACGTCCGGTCCCTTGATGAGGTACCACAGCTTCCCGAGGACCGGGAAGCGTTTTTCCAGCACCAGGTTGTAGCTCGTGTAGTCGGCTGTCTCGTAGACGAGGTGCAGGGTCTTCCAGCCGAAGTGCTGCTTGACCTCGGCGAAGGCCTCCGACTGCAGCAGGTTTCCGCCGTTCGGATTCGCGGTGACGTGGGCGTCCCAGTTTGCGACCTCTTCGGAGGTGGCAAAGCGGGCAGTGAATTCTCGCAAGTGTGCCGTGTCCAATCTTCGCTTACGTTTCGTGCAGGTGCCGGAGAAGCAGCCTCAAGTCTATCCGGCCGGCCTCCCGGCCCGTTTGACCCGGGCACGTGATCCCGGGCGGTTTGTGATCCTGGTCAGAGCCGCACCTGCCGAAGGTCAGTGAGCGCCAGCGCGGCCCCGCCCGGCGTGCCTTCCGGAACGCCGGCGGCGAACCGGTCCGCGCCGGCCAGGCGGGTGAGCGCCATGCCGGTCAGGGCCGCGATGTGCGGGATGGGGACCTGGAAGGTGCGGTAGGGGCCGAGCGGCGGCGGCTCGTCGGCCAGCAGTCGTTCCCGGACGGTGCGCGCCAGTTCCTCCGGCCCCAGCAGCGGGGACTGGTCCAGCAGGAAGCCGGCCGCGGCCAGCAGGCCATCCATGGTCCAGGCGGCAATCTTCCAGAATTTCCGGGGTATCTGGATCCCGCGGTAAGGAAGGTCGCCGGCGTCGAGGACGGGTCCGGTAAAAACGCTGATTCTGGCGTCGTATTGGCTGGCATGGTTGAGCACATGGTCTTCCAGGCCTGCCCAGAGTTCCTTGCCTTGGTTGAATTCAGCTGCCTGCGGCGCCGCGTTCGGGTATGAGAAGGTGTCCTGGTTTGCGGTCGCAGCGGTGGGGTCATCACCCCACACGGGGTCCAGGCGGCGGACAAGGTGGCCCCGGTCCAGGTCGTTGTGCTGGTACACATCGGGTCCGGTCTGGAGCTCCTGCGGCACCCGGGAATCGTAGTGCCAGGTTCCCGAACGCTGGAGCGGCACCAGCGATTTTCCGTCGATGTTGACACCTGTTATGGCCGCCAGCCTGCGTGCGGGCATGAGGCGCACGGAAAAGTGGGTGTAGTTGAGCAGGACCGTGGGCGCGTCCGGGCCTGGCAGGTCAAGGGCTTCGCGCAGGAAGCCGGGATCGTAGCCATCGCCCATGACTCCCATGGTGGCATGCCCGCCTGACAATTTGCGCCGGCCCCCGAGGCCGGCCCGCCTTGACTCTGGCTGCGGCCTTGGCAACTGTAGTGAAATGACAAGCAGTGACCGTGCGCCAGCCGCGGGAGCCGGGAAAGACGCCCACATCAAAGGCGACGGCGCACATCCCCGGCAGCGGCGCACCGCCGTCGACCTTCTTGCACTCCTGGCCTTCCTGGCGGCCTCCGCCTTGGTGGCCTGGCTGGGTTCGCAGGCAACCATCAGCAACGTCACCGGCTGGTACGCGACGGCGGACAAGGCGCCGTGGTCCCCGCCCAACTGGGTGTTCGGGCCAGTCTGGACGGTGCTGTACACGGCCATGGCCGTGGCGGGCTGGCTGGTGTGGCGAAGCCACAGCCCAGGCCGGAGGACGGCGCTCACCGTCTACGGCGTGCAGCTGGCCCTGAACCTGGCGTGGACGCCGGTCTTCTTTGGGCTGTACCCGGTGTGGGGTGCGGCGGCGCTCTGGCTGGCGCTGGGCATCATCGTAGTGCTGGCCGCGGCCGTCGCCGGAGCCGTGCTCCTGTTCGGGCCGATCCGCCGCACCGCGGGGCTGCTGATGCTGCCCTACCTGTCATGGGTGATCTTCGCGGCGAGCCTGAACCTCTGGGCGGCCAGCCATAACTAGGTCTCAGCCGCCGGGGAAAGGCTCAATCACCGGTCAGCACTCGACGACGTTGACCGCCAGACCACCCATCGCGGTTTCCTTGTATTTGGAGCTCATGTCCTTGCCGGTCTCGCGCATGGTGACGATGACCTCGTCGAGCGAGACCCGGTGCGAGCCGTCGCCCCACAACGCCATCTTGGCGGCGTTGATGGCCTTGGCCGCAGCGATGGCGTTCCGTTCGAT
>NZ_JBFTLC010000037.1:0-50072 GCF_056396245.1 Arthrobacter sp. 05T423 | reverse complement strand
CGGCAAGCCACCAACGCTCCCCACCACCCAGGGCATACACGACGCTCCACCCGCACAGAACACGCACTCGAAGCCCTCGGCGCCACCACCATGGCCCTCATGTCCGCCACCACGACCGCATAACCCCGTACACAACCAGAAAAGACAGCGGCGGCACCCTTTCGGGTGCMGCCGTTTCGCGTGCTGCCGGGTTCTTACACCGTCACCGGAGTCCGTGACTGTGTGCCAGGGCGATGGCCTCGGTGCGTGAGCCGACGTCGAGCTTCTTGAACAGGTTCCGCACGTGGAACTTGACCGTATTCTCGCTGATGCCCATGGCTGAGGCGATGGTGCGGTTGCGGTTCCCGGCGGCGAGGTGCTGGAGCACTTCGAGTTCGCGGGCGGCCAGGTTCCAGCCGGCGACATCCCCGGCCGGGCGGGTCGGCAGGTCCAGGGGGAGCGAGACGAAGACGTCGGCCCCCCAGCCGGGCATGACGTCCATCCGCAGCTGGCCGGTAAGCGCCTGGACCCGGCGGTCAAGGCGGCTGATGCTCGGCGCGTCGGCAGCGAGTGCACCGCGGCCGTCGTCGCGTACGTTGATGAGCAGGTTTTCGCCGTCACAGTCCCACTGGGTCCGGATTCTGCTGACGTCGGGTTGTTCCATCATGGCCAGCACGAGCCCGCGGACCACTGCCCTTGCCGCGTGGGCGACCTCGCCGGGGAGGGCCCGTCCATTCAGCGGCGGCTCGATGAACTCGGCCTCAATGCCGCTGTATCCCGTGAGGGGCCGCAGGTCCTCCCGCAGGCGTTCAAAGGCCCTGGCAACGGGCTCTTCCACCAGGTCCGTGGTGCGGTCGCTGAGGGTGCGGAGCCGGACCAAAGCCTTGGCGGTGAGGTCAGTGACGGTTGTGCGGGCTGTTGCATTGTCCATTGAGGATGAGCGCAGGGCTGCCAGCAGGGTTTCCAGGGTGGTGGAGTGCAGATCGGTCAGTTCCGCCGTCACGCGGATGCGTTCGGCCGAGGCAGCCCGGGATTCCAGCAGGTACGACGGCGGCGCATCGGCCACTTTCTCCTGGATCCGCCGGGCAGCAAGGTTCCACAGATACGTCACCAGGTCCAGCCCGGCGTTGTCGTTTCCGGGATCGGACGGCTGAGGATCGGTGATGACGAGAAGGGCCTGGCTGGAGGCATGTTTCAGGGCTAGTGCGGGCCGGGACCGGCCGGCAAGCTCGGCTTCCCCGAACCACGGGGTCTCATCCGAAAGGGTGGCGCGAAGCGTATCCAGCTCGGCAATGGAAACCCGGGAAATGATTTCCTCCGCACCTGCCTTCTTCTGCGGCCGCCCCGTGCAGTCCTCGGTGAAGATGACCAGCGCGCTGCTTCCCAGATATGGAAGCGTGGCATCACGCAGCCGCTCCGCTATCTGAAGCAGGGGAGCATCGGCTACTGCTGCCACTGAATGCAGCAGCGGCCATGGCAGGTCTGTAAGGGGCATGGTGGACGCCTTCGCGGGCTGGTCGGTGGCTGCGCTCATCCGGACAGTTTACTGGCACCCACTCCTAAAGTGTAGTAAAAACCGTCAGAAAACAGTGTTACCCCTACCCATTAGTTTCGGAAACATAGGTGTTAACCGGAAAGCATCCGATCGGCCGCTGCAGGCCGACGACCGAATCAAAGGGGATTAACCGTGAATCCGACAGCAACCGCGACGCATATCGCAGACAGCACCACAACACTCGACTGGACGTCCGAGGACCAGCGCGCGGTGGACACACTGCGTGTTTTGGCCGCAGACGCCGTCGAGAAGGTGGGCAACGGCCACCCCGGCACCGCGATGAGCCTGGCTCCGGCCGCGTACCTTCTCTTCCAAAAGCTGATGCGCCACGACCCGCGTGACCCTGACTGGATCGGCCGTGACCGGTTCATCCTCTCCCCGGGCCACTCCTCGCTGACGCTGTACAGCCAGCTGTTCCTCTCCGGCTACGGCTTGGAACTGAAGGACCTTCAGGAGCTGCGCACGTGGGGTGCGCTGACCCCGGGCCACCCGGAGTACAAGCACACCGCCGGTGTTGAGATCACCACCGGCCCCCTGGGGCAGGGCCTGGCGTCCTCGGTGGGCTTCGCGTACTCCCAGCGCCGCCAGCGCGGCCTGTTCGACGCCGATGCTCCCGCCGGCGAGAGCCCGTTCGACCACACCATCTGGGTCATCGCTTCCGACGGCGATATCCAGGAAGGCGTGACCTCGGAAGCTTCCTCCCTGGCCGGGCACCAGGAACTCGGCAACCTCGTGGTTGTCTACGACGAGAACCACATCTCCATCGAAGATGACACCGACATCGCCTTCACCGAAGATGTCCTGAAGCGCTACGAGGCCTACGGCTGGCACACCCAGCGCGTGGACTGGACGGAGACGGGCGAATACGTCGAAGACGTCCAGGAGCTCTACTCCGCGCTGCTGGCGGCCAAGGCGGAAACCTCCAAGCCGTCCATCATCTCGCTGCGCACCATCATCGGCTACCCGGCCCCCAAGAAGCAGAACACCGGCAAGATCCACGGCTCCGCACTCGGCGCCGACGAAGTCGCAGCCCTGAAGGAAGTGCTGGGCTTCGACCCCGCCAAGTCCTTCGAGGTGGACGAGGACGTGCTGGCACACGCCCGGCGTGTGGTAGACCGCGGCGCGGTTGCCCGTAAGGAATGGGAAGAGTCCTTCTCTGCCTGGCAGGCAGCCAACCCCGAGGGTGCTGCCCTGCTGGAGCGCGTCGAGGCCCGCCAGCTCCCCGCCGGGCTCGACGGCGTCCTGCCGGTATTCCCTGCCGGCAAGGATGTTTCCACCCGCGCCGCCTCCGGCAAGGTCCTGAACGCGATCGGCCCGGTCATGCCGGAACTCTGGGGCGGCTCGGCTGACCTCGCGGAGTCCAACAACACCACGATCGAGGGCTCGCCGTCGTTCATCCCGGCCTCACGCTCCACTGAAGCGTGGAAGGGCAATCCGTATGGCCGCGTCCTGCACTTCGGTATCCGCGAGCACGCCGCAGCCTCGATCGTGAACGGCATCAGCCTGCACGGCAAGACCCGCGCGTTCTCCGGTACTTTCCTGATCTTCAGCGACTACCAGAAGCCGGCCATCCGCCTCGGCGCGCTCATGGGAGTTCCGTCCATCTACGTGTGGTCGCACGATTCCATCGGCCTGGGCGAAGACGGCCCCACCCACCAGCCGGTGGAGCAGCTCTCCACCCTGCGGGCGATCCCGGGCCTGGACGTGGTCCGCCCGGCCGACGCCAACGAGGTGGGCATCGCGTGGAAGACCATCCTGGAGAACCACGAGAACCCGGCCGGCATCGTCCTGACCCGCCAGAACGTCCCGACCTTCCCCCGCGGCGAGGCTAGTGCCGACGGCGACACCTTCGCTTCCCCGGCCGGGGTGGCCAGGGGCGGCTACGTCCTGGCCGAGGCATCCAGGGACGGCCAGACCGTGAAGGCGCAGGTCATCCTGATCGCCACCGGATCCGAGGTCCAGCTCGCCGTCCAGGCCCGCGAAGCGCTCCAGGCCGAGGGCATCGCCGCCCGCGTGGTGTCCATGCCGTGCGTCGAGTGGTTCAACAAGCAGGACGCCGCCTACCGCGAGGCTGTCCTGCCCGCAGCAGTCAAGGCCCGCGTCTCCGTCGAAGCAGGACTGGCCCTGGGCTGGAAGGAATTCGTCGGCGACGCCGGCCGCTCCATCAGCCTCGAGCACTACGGCGCCTCTGCAGACTACAAGCGCCTGTTCCAGGAGTTCGGCATCACCGCAGAAGCAGTCGCTGCTGCTGCCAGGGACTCCATCGCCGCCGCAGCCAACTAACTTTTGAAGGAAGAAGCAGAAGCCATGACCAACGCAACACCCACCGCACAGCTTTCTGAAGCAGGTTTGTCCATCTGGCTGGACGACCTCTCCCGGGAGCGGCTCGACAGCGGCAGCCTGCAGAAGCTCATCGACCAAAAGAACGTCGTCGGCGTGACCACCAACCCGTCCATCTTCCAGGCCGCGATCACCTCCGGCACGGACTACGACGCTAAGATCGCCGAACTTGCCGCGCAGGGCGCCGGCGTGGAGGAGACGATCTTCGAGATCACGACGACGGACGTCGCCGACGCCTGCGACCTCTTCGCCCCGATCGCCGCGGCCACCAACGGCGTCGACGGCCGCGTCTCCATCGAAGTTGACCCCCGCCTGGCCTGGGACACCGAGGGCACGATCGCCGAGGCCAAGAACCTGTTCAAGAAGGTCGACAAGGACAACGTCCTGATCAAGATCCCGGCCACGCTTGAGGGCCTTGGAGCCATCACCGCGGTCCTCGCCGAAGGCATCAGCGTCAACGTGACCCTGATCTTCTCCCTGGAGCGCTACCGCGCCGTCATCAACGCCTTCCAGGCCGGCCTGAAGCAGGCTAAGGACAACGGCCATGACCTGTCCAGGATCCACTCCGTGGCGTCGTTCTTCGTCTCCCGCGTGGACTCCGAGATCGACAAGCGCCTGGATGCGATGGGCACCGACGCGGCCAAGGCCCTCAAGGGCAAGGCTGGCGTCGCCAACGCCCGCCTCGCCTACCAGGTCTACGAAGAGCTCTTCTCGACGGAACGCTGGGCGGTCCTGGCCGAAGCCGGCGCGCGTCCGCAGCGTCCCCTGTGGGCCTCCACCGGAGTGAAGGACCCGGCCTACCCGGACACCCTGTACGTCACCGAGCTCGTCGCTGCCGGCATCGTCAACACCATGCCGGAGAAGACCCTGGACGCCACGTTTGACCACGGCGTGGTCACCGGTGACACCATCACCGGCACCTACGGGGAAGCAAACACCGTCCTCAACGCCCTCGAACACCTCGGCATCTCCTACAACAACGTCGTCGCCCTCCTGGAATCCGAAGGCTTGGACAAGTTTGTGGCCAGCTGGAACGAACTCCTGGCCGACGTCAACAACGCACTCACCACCGCACGGAAGGCTTCCTAGCCACTGGGCTACGAGCCACGGCGCTAACAGCCATCCGTCCTGGCCGCGTGGGGCCCCTTCGGGGTCCCCACGCCTTGGTCACCCAGATCACCGAAAGGCAGACATCATGTCCGTTTCACCCCTGAATTGCTGTATTAACCCCAGCATCCTCTCGGCCGACTTCGTCAACCTCGAAGCCGAATTGGCCCGCATCAGCAACGCCGACGCCGTGCACGTGGACGTCATGGACAACCACTTCGTGCCGAACCTGACCATCGGCCTGCCGGTCGTGGAACGGCTGCAGAAGGTCAGCCCCGTGCCGCTGGATGCCCATCTGATGATTTCCAATGTCGACCACTGGGCGCCCCAGTTCGCCGACGCCGGCCTGAGCTCGGTGACGTTCCACGTCGAGGCCTCCGACGCCCCCATCAAACTCGCCCGCGAACTTCGCGCACGCGGGTCCAAGGCAGGCATGGCACTGCGCCCGGCCACCCCGGTGGAACCATACCTGGACATGCTCCCTGAACTGGACATGCTGTTGCTCATGACGGTGGAGCCCGGTTTTGGCGGCCAGGCATTCCTGGACGTTGTGCTGCCCAAGATCCGCCGCGCCCGTGCTGCGGTCGAGGGTTCCGGGGTGAACGTGGCCATCCAGGTGGACGGCGGCATCACGGAAGAAACCATCACCCGCGCCGCTGAGGCCGGCGCCAACGTCTTCGTGGCCGGATCGGCCGTGTACGGTAAGCCGTCACCTGAGGACGCCATCGAATCGCTGCGGGCAAAGGGTCAACTCGCCTTCAGCCCCGCGGCATCAAGCCCCAACAACGTCGTATTCCAGCGAGCCTGAAGGACCACTCATGCGCGTTCACATCGCAACCGACCACGCCGGCATGGAACTTAGCTCCCACCTCATCACGGCACTGTCAGCCACTGGCTACGAGATGGTGGACCACGGGCCTGCCGCCTACGACGCCGAGGATGACTACCCGGCATTCTGCATCAACGCCGCGGCAGCCGTCGTGGCCGATCAGGCCGCGGGCGTGGACGCCCTCGGAATAGTCCTGGGCGGCTCGGGCAACGGCGAGCAGATTTCTGCGAACAAGGTCAAGGGCGTGCGCGCTGCACTCGCTTGGAACCTGGACACGGCCAAGCTGGCCCGTCAGCACAACGATGCCAATGTTGTCGCAGTTGGCGGGCGCCAGCACACCGTTGAAGAGGCCACCGAACTGATCAAGGCATTCCTGGCCGAACCATTCACCAATGCCGAACGCCACGAACGCCGCATCGGCAAGATCGCCACCTATGAGTCCACCGGCGAGGTTGCCGAGTAGCAGGCTCGCCTCCGCCGAGGCCGGCCTCGCTGCCCGCGTCGTCGAAGCAACCCAGCAGCTCGGCTCCGCTGGCAGGACCTTCTAGCCGTCGGACGAGTTCCTGCAAGCACCATTACACCCTGAAAGCGATCACATGACTAACGTCCCATCATCAACCAATGAACGCGGAGCTGGGACTACTTACCGGGTCCACATAGGCACCGATGACGCAGGCCTTGAATTGAGCCGCACCCTGCAGGACGAACTGAGCAGCCTGGGGTTTGACGTGGTGGACCACGGGCCGGGTGCGTACGACGCCCAGGACGACTATCCGGCATTTTGCATCAGTGCCGCTGAGGGCGTCGCCCGCGACATCAACCACAACCGGCCAAGCCTCGGGATCGTTATTGGCGGCTCCGGCAACGGCGAGCAGATCGCGGCGAATAAAGTCAGGGGCATTCGCGCCGCTTTGGTCTGGAACGAGTCAACCGCGCGGTTGGCCCGCCAGCACAACGATGCGAACGTCATCGCCATCGGCGCCCGCGAACACACGCCGGAGGAGTGCCGACAGCTCGCGGTCCTTTTCCTTCAGGAGCCCTTCACCCATGACTCCCGGCACAAGCGCCGCATCACGCAGATCGCGGACTACGAATCCTGCCTCACCCCGTTGGCATGCGAGGCCAGCAGGAGGGGAGTCTTGGTAGGACGCCGCCTTCTCGAAGAGGCGCCTGCCTTCCACGAGTGAGTGGACCCAGAATGAACTCCGGCCACATCCCGGTCGGCGGCGTCATTATCTCCGGCGACATCGCGACAACCTCGAACCCGGCCTTCGTGCCCTTGCCGAGCGCCACAACGTGATCGATGAGGTCCGCGGCCGAGGCGTGTTCTGGGCGCTGGAACTCGTTCAGGACCGGGCCACGCGGACGCCCGTTTCTGCCGAGTACATGGGCCGCCGGAGGTGGCCATGGCCCTGGACATCTACGATCAGGCATTCCCCGCCGTCGCGCTTTAATTCGGGAGAAACTTAGGGGAGTACGACGCCGGCCGGTCACCTTCTGGTGACCGGCCGGCGTCGTACTTTCTTGACCCTGGGGTGAGACTATTCGGGGGAGCCCTTGGGCCGGTAGTCGGCAATCAGACCACTGGCCATGTGCCGGGCGCGGCGGGCCGAGAGCTTGTCCCCTTCGGCGGCGGCAATGATCGAGCCCTTCATGAGGATGTGCCAGGAGAGCGAGAACGCCTGGGAGTCCTCGAGGCCTGCCTCGTCGGCTAGGAGCCGTACCTGTTGGCGGATCCTTGCCAGGTACTCGATGCTGGCGCGCCCCAGCGGATGCGTGGCCCCCATTTCCAGCAGCACCTTCACAAAGGAGCATGCCTCGAAATCGTCGTCCTGAAACCACTGGTCGTACACGTCGAAGATCGCCAGCAGCTGGTCTTCCGGGTTGTCTGCCCTTCTTTTGGCTTCGGGGACCACCGATCCCATCATCCATAGCTCGTCACGGCGCTTCAAAAAGGCCAGCGCCACGTCGTCCTTCGACGGGAAATGCCGGTAGAACGTGGCCTTGGCGACGCCAGAGGCGCGGATCAACTCGTCGACGCCGACGTCCCGGATTCCACGGTGGGAGAACAGGTCGTAGGCGGTGACCACAATACGGGTGCGGACATCATCGGGATTTTCAAGGTTATCTGCGACTGTCCTCATGTCGGGAAATTCTACCTTTTCTATGCAATTTTTTTGCCCTCGCGTCCGGATGCCAGCCGAATGTGGCTGCGGGGGGTGCAGTTCTGAGGAGCGGCTAACCGCCGTCGAAGTCTGGAGTTTTTGTCCGCGTATCGCGACTTCCGGGGGATTTAGCGGCCATTATCTGGACAAAAATCCAAGGGTTGGGAAGGGGCAGTCGATGTACCGGTGGCAGGGGGCCATGCAACCTGCCGGTGCGCGTTGGTCTGGCCTGCCTTGCTCATAACCAGGACGGCAGGTCTGCGCACTCGACTCGGCCCCGAAGACCCGCCCCCAAAAGACCCGCCCCCGAAAAGACTAGTCCCCTAAAAGGGCGGAGGTTCGGGCGCGGCGGAGTGATTCGCTGGCTTTAGTGTTCGTTCTGGCAGATCGTTTGGGTGGAAAGACATGCCGAATTCTGTTGGTTCGGTAACGTATTCCCGGCCCAGCGGTGAAAGCCAGCTGAGGTTGCCCGCACCGGAGTGCGTGTAGCTCCAGGCGCCGATGGACTTCAGTGCGTGGTGCTTTGGGCAGAGCATTGCCAGGTTGCCAGGGTCGGTGGTGCCGCCATCCTGCCATTCGATGGTGTGGTCGGGTTCGCAGGCTGTGGCCTGACGGGTGCATCCCGGGAACCGGCAGGTCCCGTCACGGCAATTCAGGTAGCGGCGAAGCGCTTTCGGTGGACGGTAAGCGGCGCGGCCGACGCCCAGGGCCTGGCCGGTGGTGCAGTCGGTGAAGAGCCGCTGCCATGTGGGCGCGAGGGCTGCGAGGCGCCGGGCCGTGGGAGCATCGATTGGACCGTAGCCTTCGAGTACGCCTGTTTCGAGCTCAGCCGTTTCGAGTTCGGCTGCTGCTGCGGGTCCGGTTGTGGAGGCCAGCCCGGTGGATTCGGCGCCGGCGCCGACTTCGAGATCGTTGCCGTTGCCGTTGCCGTTGCCTATGACGTGTCGGACGGGAATGGTCACCACGATCTCGGCGCGGAATGCTCCGGACTCCGACTCGTCAGATTCACTAAAAAGTTCATCAGATCCGCCCAGGAAACGGTAGGTGAATGCATCAGCCCGCAGCTCCGGCAGCGTGCTGCGATCGGGGGCATTGCCGGAACCCGAAAGGGCCCTGAGCTCTGCAGCCCGTGCGCTGGCCTGCCGTGCGTCGCGGTCGAGTCCGTTGAAAATGGCCATCCCGGTTTCTGCTGTTAGGCGTGCGGTGAGCGTACACATGCCGTCCGGTTCGGGCATGAACCATACGCCGCGCTCACGCCGGGCAGCCTCTTTGCGGGCGGCGAGGCTTTCGGGGTGGAGGTGTTCACGCAGCCGCCGCAGGCATGTCCGTAATTCGGACGGGGTGCGGAGGCGGCCTTGCCGGGTCCGCGTGCGTCGCAGGGCGGCCCGCGAGAAGTCTTCGGCCTGTTCGGCGGGCAGGGAGCGGGCCTGGTCGAGGATGATCCGGGCGTGCGCCTCGGAGATCTCGCCCGCCTCAACTGCTTCAAGGACCTCCCATTGGGACGTGGCCAGGTCCGCGGCATCATTCAGCCAGCGTGCGGCGGTGCCTTCAGAGAGGGCGGAGGCGGTAGACACCTCGCTGACGGCCAGGGCATGGGTTTCGTCCCCGCCGAACCGTACCGGCTGGTTCTCTTGGCGGCGGGGAGATTCTTCGGCAATCGCTTCTTCCACCCGTGCCAGCGCGCGCATCTTCATGGCTGTTGCCCAGGCGATGAGCCGGTCAGACGACTCCACCACACCCAGGGCCTCGTCGGCCGTAAGGAAGGACGGGAGTGGGAAGTTCACGGTGCCGGCCAGCAGTGAATCCTCCCGGTCCGCGAAGACGACAGCCGGAACCCAGGTCTCGTCATCGACCAACGACTGGATCTCCACGGCTGCCCTCCCCCCGGAAACTCTGCCTACTGAAATCACCTCTGGAATTTCCCCTACCGGACATTTTCAGACTAGGGGGAGGGTGCGACATTTAGCGTGGGCGGTGCGGGGCCTCAGACCCGGGGCCGCAAGGATCCATTCGCGATGAGGTGGTTTCGCGCGGTGGAGGGCCGCGCTGACGGGACTATGCCGTTGCTTCGTCCTCTAAGGTGGGGTCAACCTGGGCCGTGTGGTCGATCTGGGCTGATTCGACGAGCTGCGTCATGGCCACGTGGATGTCCTCCGCCTGGCTACGGCTGAGGCCGAGCTTGGCGAGCATGGTGCCGGGTACGCCCAGCGCCTTGCCGCGGAGCGCGGCCCCTTCGGGTGTCAGTCCGACCGCAAGGGACCGCTCATCCCCGGGAACGCGGCGGCGGGTGACATATCCCAGGGCTTCGAGCCGCTTGAGCAGCGGGGAAAGGGTGGCCGGGACCAAAAGGAGGGCGTCGCTGATCTCCTTGACGGAACGCGGGCTCTTTTCCCATAGCGCCAGCATCACCAGATACTGGGGGTGGGTGAGGTTGAGCTCCTGCAGCACGGGCCTGTAGGCGCCGATAACAGTACGCGAGGCGACGGCAAGGGCGAAGCAGAGCTGCCGCTCGAGCAGGAGGTCATCGTCGCTCCCTGGAGGGGAAGTCATAAAGCCATGATATCGAAGTGGCAGTTGGAGCCGGCTGACCGGCCCTCGAAGCCCTGGCGGAACCGCAAATCGGAACTACGGGAACATGGCGAGGAAGAGGAACGCGGCGAACAGCACCAGGTGAATGGCCCCCTGCAGCCTGGTAGCGCGCCCGGGCACCACCGTGAGTGTTCCCACGACGACCGTCAGCAGGAACAGGACGATCTGCGTGCCGCCGAGCCCCAGCGTAAGGGGTCCCTGCAGCCAGATACTGGCTACAGCGATCGCGGGAATCGTCAGCCCAATGCTGGCAATCGCCGAGCCGTAGGCCAGGTTGAGGCTGATCTGGATCTTGTTCCGCGATGCGGCCCGGCTGGCGGCGAGGCCTTCCGGCAGGAGGACAAGCAGCGCGATGATCACGCCCACGAAGGACTCCGGGATCCCGGCACGGCTGACGCCCGCTTCGATAACAGGGGAGACGGTCTTGGCCAGTCCGACGACGGCGACCAGCGCCGCGCACAGCAGCGCCAGGCTCGTGTAGGTGGCCCGGTTGGTCGGGGTGGCGCCATGGAGGTCGTCCTCGCCGTCGCCGGGAGAGACGACGGGAAGGAAAAAGTGGCGGTGGCGGACGGTCTGGGTCAGGACGTACACGCCGTAAAGTGACAGTGAGGCAACGGCCGCGAAGCCCAGCTGCAGGGGCGAAAACTCAGGTCCGGGCCGCGACGACGTGAAGGTCGGCAGGACCAGCGTCAGGGTGGCGAGTGTGGTGACCACCGCGAGGGCAGCACCGGCGCCCTCCGGCTTGAACCGCGGAATGCCAAACCTGCGGGCGCCCACCCGCAGGGCAATCCCCACGATGCCGTTGGCTGTGATCATGACGGCGGCGAAAACGGTGTCGCGGGCCAGCGAGTGGCTGCCCTCGCCCCCGATGCGATCAAGGTGACGATCAGGGCGACCTCGATGATGGTCACGGCGACCGCCGGCACCAGCGATCCGAAGGGCTCGCCGACGCGGTGCGCCACGACTTCGGCGTGATGCACCGCCGCCAGGACGGCGCCCACCGGAACCACCGCGATGGCGGTAGCCAGCACCGGGCCCGGGGAGACTCCCCAGGTCACGGCCAGGACGACCAGGCCGACGACGGGTACCACGGCGGTCCAGGACGATCGGAGCCGGGCCAGCACAGCGCTATCTTCTCAGTGCTGGCCCTTCAGTGCTAGACCTCGGGTACTAGCCTTCACACTCCGAGCAGTACTTCTTGCCATCCTTTTCGCGCGCGAGCTGGCTGCGGTGGTGGACCAGGAAACAGGACATGCAGGTGAACTCATCTTCCTGCACCGGAACAACCTGAATCAGCAGCTCTTCGTGCGACAGGTCGGCGCCGGGAAGGTCGATGCCTTCTGCGGTGTCGGCTTCTTCCACATCGAGCAGGGCAGTCTGGGATCCGCCCTGCCGCGACTGGATGGCCTCCAAGGACTCGTTGGCTGGCTGGTCCTCTTGGGCCACGCGAGGGGCGTCGTAGTCAGTTGCCATGGTTTTTACTCCTTCGGCTGTGCGCCGGACGACGCACATTCGCAGGACTCAACGAGTGGGCGCCGCCAGGTATTCCCGGAAACCCGGTGACGATTAAGGTCCCCAAAGTTTAGAGGATGATTTCGCGGGTCATGCCGAACGGAACCTCGTCGGAAAGCGTGGCGGTGTAGCTTCCGGGCCTGTTGCGCGTGACCATGATCCCGTGTGTTCCGGTGAGCATGGCCGCTTCCTGGAGGTCCTTGACGGCGGCATCGAGCCGTTCGTCGAGGATCTGGTGGTCGTCTACATGGATGTCGATGGTCTTCGCGGTGCTGGGCATTGGTTTCCTTTAGGGTGTTGAAAGTTTTGAGCTGTTCTGGGCTATTCAGAGTTTGGGCCGCGCGTTAAGGGGCGGCAGGGCGCCCCGGGATCTCTGCGTACGCAGCGCTTACCGGGTGCCGGTATGTGCGGGCCTGTAGGCCGCTGGTGCACCGCCCCCACGGGCTCTGATGGAAGCCGGTCCACGCGTTCGGTGTCGCGTGTATTTTCGGTGCTCTGCGAAAAATTAGACCGTGAGGCCAAAACTTTGTCAAGACATGCGGTGGGAACAGCTGGCGGGGCAGTGCAGCGGCCCCCACGGAGCAGGATCGAGAACGGGGAACCCTGGCCCCTTTCCCGCGCAGCTTCCTCGATCAGGCGCGGTTCTTTTAGGGTCCGGTCGCGTCACCTTGTGTGCCAGGTGGCCAATCATGCGCGAGTGCCGGGTTAGGCTGTTCCGTGCTTCGTCTGAAACGCCTCGCGGTTCTCAGCCTTTTCGCGTTCTGCGCCATCACCGGGCTTGCCTTCTGGCTCCTCGGCATGGCAACTGCGGGCGTGCCCGGCGCTGGGCGTGGGTCCCAGCCGGCCCCGCCGCAGGCGGCGGGAAAGTTCGTGCCGCTGGCAAGTGGGAGCGCGCATGCCGTGAACATCACCAGGACTGTGGACCCGGAGTGGCTGGCGCGGACCGCCGCGCGGACGGGAATTCCTGTGCGGGCCCTCCGGGCGTACGTCGCGGCGGCTGGCATGGCGAACTCTGACGCGCCGGCGTGCGGGATCGGCTGGAACACGGTGGCCGCCGTCGGCTTCGTTGAATCCGCCCACGGCGCCCTTGGCGGAGGCCGCCTCACGGCTTCGGGGGAGGTGAGCGGGCCGATTGTTGGCCCCGGCCTCAATGGCGACGGCTTCGCCGCCATTGCCGACACCGACGGCGGCGCGCTCGACGGCGACGCCCTCTGGGACCATGCCGTCGGCCCCATGCAGTTCATCCCCTCCACATGGAAGCTGGCAGGAAGGGACGCCAACGGGGACGGTGTGGCGGATCCGCACAACATCGACGACGCGGCCCTCAGCGCGGCCGGCTACCTGTGCGCCGGTGGCCGCGATCTCACCACGGCGCAGGGGTGGGCCGACGCCATCTGGTCCTACAACCAGTCCGAGGCCTACCTGGGTCAGGTGGGTGAGAAGGCTGCCGATTATGCGGCGCAGTCAGGGTAGCCCGGCGACGCCCATAACGACCGCCGCCCCCGCCTGCAGGTTGACTGCATGCGCAGGTGGCGGCTGGGTTCAGTGTGAGGTTAGACCCGGTGCGGCGAGCCCAGTTCCACGGGTTCCTCATCCATCAGGTAGGCGGATTCGGAGTGCGCCGCGATGTCGATGCCGCGGAGTTCGGCCGCCTCGTCGATTCGGAGGCCCACGGTGATGTCGAGGACCTTGGCGATGACCCAGGTGACCGCGAAGGAGTAGGCAAGCGTGGCCGCCGTTGCGATCGTTTGGATGCCGAGCAGGCCAAACCCTCCGCCGTAGAGAAGCCCGTTGACCTTGTTCGGGGCGGCGTCCGTGGCGAAGAGCCCGATCAGCAGGGTTCCGATAATGCCGCCGATGAGGTGAACGCCGACGACGTCGACCGAATCGTCGAACCCGAGCCGGAACTTCAGTTCGATGGCCAGGGAACAGACGGCCCGGCGATCAGTCCGATGGCCAGTGCGCCGAGCGGGCTGACGGCGCCGCAGGCCGGGGTGATGGCCACGAGGGCCGAAATGAGTCCGGAAGCAGCGCCCATGCTGCTGGCACTGCCCAACCTGACGCGTTCCACGAGTGCCCAGACGAGAAGGCCGGCGGCGCCCGCCACGTCGGTGTTCAGGAAGACCACCGACGCCGAGTGCCCGGCGGTGAGGGCCGAGCCGGCGTTGAAGCCGAACCAGCCAGCCCACAGCAGCCCCGCTCCCACCAGCACCAGCGGGCGGCTGTTAGGCTTGACGTGCTCGCTCTTGGGCCAGCCCGCGCTGCGTCCCAGGACCAGCGCGAGGGCATCTACATGCTCGCCGGCAGGATGGTTTACGGGCACGGCGCGCATGAGTACACCATGGAGCCCGGCGATTCCCTGCTCCTGGACGGCGAGGGCCCGCATGGTCCGCTGGAGTTGCTGGAGCTGCCCATCCGGTTCCTGGCCGTCGCCGCGAAGTAGGTTCCCTTAGTCCGCGAGGATTTGATAAAGGGCGCGGCGGGTTTCATCGATCTTCTCCATCGCGGCAGCACGCTGTTCATCGGTTGCCGCGAACCGGAACTGGTGGATGACGCCCATGAGCTTTTCGACACTCTGGTGGAACGCGGGTCCGGATTCCTCGGTGTTGGTGTTCCAGGCGCGGTCCAGCTCCTCGGCGTGGTCAGCCACGTACTCCCGTCCCAGGTCGGTAAGCGCGAATTCGGTGCGGCGGCCGTCGCCCACCGGTGCAATGAGTTCCTCGTCGACCAGTTGCTGGAGGGTCGGGTAGACGGAGCCCGGGCTGGGCCGCCATGCACCTGATGACTTCTCCGCGATGGTCTTGATGATCCCGTAGCCGTTGGACGGGGCTTCCGCCAGAAGCGAGAGGATGGCGGAGCGGACATCGCCCCTGTTGGCCCGGCGTGAGCCGCCGGGGCCAAACCCCGGACCAAATCCGCGGCCGGGGCCAAACCTGCCATGTCCATGCGGCCCGCGCCGGCTCCTTCCCCGCTCGAAGCGTCCAGCTTCGGGTCCGGAATCCGAAAATCTGTTGTGGTCGTGAATGCCTTTCATGGGGAATCGCCCTTTCGTTGAATGTCGCCTGCTCTTCAAGCGATACTCAACGATATATCGGTACATATCGGCCGGTCAATAGTCTTTGACGAGTGCAGCGGCAGGCGGCTGATGTACGCCAGCCCAAAGGAAGATCAGCCCGGCCAGAACGGTGGTCAGCATGATGGCCCGTGGGATGCTATTCCGTGGATTCTTTGCTTCCTCCGCGAGGGAGTTTGCCCTGGCTGCTGCCCTGATGCCGAGGATGTTCAGCAGGGTCACAGCTGCGATGGATACGACCGTGAACAGCCACCGCCGGCACGGTCGGGAGAGCAGCAGGGACCAGTGCCGCGGGTTCTGTTTACGGCACCCGGCTGGCCGCCCGCGCGGTGTCTGCGATTCGCTCCGTTGCGGCCCACGAGGCCAGGAGTCGGAGGGCTTCGTCGGACGGGCTGCCGGGAACGGCCGGGTAGACCGTGAGCGTGTGGCCGGGATCGTCTTCGAGTTCCATGGCCGAGTACGTCAGTTCGAGGAGCCCCACGACCGGGTGGCGGAAGGTCTTGGTTCCGGAGTAGTGGCGGCGGACGTTGTGGGCGGCCCAGCGTGTGCGGAATTCGTCGCTGCGCATGGAGAGTTCGCCGACGAGTTCGGCAATGCGCTTGTCATGCGGGTTGCGGCCGGCCTCCCGGCGCAAAATCGCGACGTTGACGTTGGCCGCCCGGTCCCAGTCAGGGTAGAAGTTGCGGGAGAGCGGGTCCAGGAAGATGAATCTCGAGTGGTTCGCGGGACGGGCGGTGCCGCGGTACATGTCCGAGTACATGGCGTAGCAGAGATCATTCGCGGCCACGACGTCCATCCGGTTGTTGGCGATGAACGCAGGGGCGCCCGTTATGGCATCAAGCAGGTACTGCATCGCCGGCCGCACGGTGGTCTGCGTGCTCTTGGTCCGCGTCCGGGCCGTGGTGTTCGCTGCGCGGGCGAGGTCATAGAGGTGGTCGTGCTCGGCCCGGTCCAGCTGAAGGGCCTGTGCGATCGCGTCGAGGATGCTGTCGGAGGCGCCGCTGAGGTTGCCGCGTTCGAGGCGTGTGTAGTACTCGATGCTGACGCCCGCGAGACGCGCCACTTCCTCCCGGCGTAGGCCGGGAACACGCCGTCGGCCGCCAATCGGTTCCACGCCCGCCTGGTCCGGGGTGATCCGGGCACGGCGGGAGACCAGGAACTCGCGTGCCTCGGTTCGGTTGTCCATACGGTCAGGCTACGTCGATTCCCAAGATGGAGGGAGGTCATGCCAAGACCCCTCTTGGCAGAAGCCGGCTTGAGACGGCGGTTGCGAAAAGTATGCCGGCAGCGATGAGGAGGTGCGCAGGCACTCAGTGAACAGGCCAGGAGTGGCCAGGAATGTGCCGAAGACTGCGACGGCGAGAGCGCCGCCGATCTGGCGGCTGGTGTTGAAGACGCCGCTTGCCCTGCCTGTCTGATGAGCCGGGACGCTGTTGAGCAGAACGGCCGTGATGGGTGGCATAACGAGTGGACCGCCGACGCCCACGAGCATCATGAGCGCGGACAGCACCCAGAGAGGAGTCGAGGCAACGGAGACGGTGCGTGAGCGGAACAGTTGGGGAGGCACGATCGGGTCGGACCCGCGGACCTGCGCTGTTAGAAACGCGGCGACCCCACAGGCGGCGACAATGAACGCCGCGATTACCTGCGGACCGGTGATACCGTCGACGCCGGCTTCTATGGTCGCGTAGATCAGTGCGCCCATGGACAGGACAGCTGTTGTTTGCCCTGCCCAGTCGAAGGATGCCCTGCGTTTCGGGGATTCAGGTGAGCGGGCGAGCAGGATGAGTGCCAGTGCAGCGACGGGGAGGTTGATGAAGAAGATGAGCTGCCAGCTCACCAGGCTGAGCAATCCGCCGATCAGGGGGCCGAGGAAGAGGCAACGGCACCACCCTGCACGAACCGGGCGGCGATGAGCCAGGCCAGGGTCGTTGCCAGCCCGCAGGCGGCCGAAGCCGCCACAAAGATGCCCAGGCCAACGCCAAAGGCCCGCCGGGCGCCGATGCGGTCCGAGAGGGACCCGGACGAGAGCAGGAACGCTGCGAACATCAGGGTGTACCCGTCTACGATTCACTGCGAGCCGGTCATCCTGCCACCCAGGTCCTGCCTGATACTGGGCAAAGCGACGTTTACCACCACCGCATCCAGGGTGATCATGAAGAAGCCGAGCACCGATGAGGCAAGAGTCAGGCCGGCCCGGGGCGCGGCAGGAACCGAGGCAAGCGGGGCGCCTGTGATTGGTTCAGTATTTAGGGGGCTGTTGCCTTGGAATGAGGGTTCTTTCACTGGTTCCTTGGCTTCTTAGTCCTGCGGAAGGCGGTATTCCTCGTCGGAGACGTGGAGGGTCATGCTTTTTCCTTTATTGCCTTGACGTCTGCAGGCTGGATGTTGTGTGATTCGGTGGCAGCCCAGCTTGCGAGCAGCCGGAGGCCGTCCTCGTCCGCGGTGCCGGGCTGGGCGCTGTACGCGGTGAGGGTCAGGCCCGGTGTGGCCGGGAGCTCCATCGCGTCGAAATTCAGGCGCAGATTGCCGACGGCGGGATGCCGGAACTCCTTGTATCCGGTGCTGTGCAGGCGCACATCGTGCCGCGCCCAGCGGCCGCGGAATTCCTCTGATCGTGTGCTCAGCTCGCCCACGAGATCGCTGAGGTCCTTGTTGTACGGGTCTCGGCCGGCCTCGGTGTGCAGCAGGGCGGCGCCGGTGTCCGCGGCCTTGTCCCAGTCGGGGTAGAGGTTGCGTGAGCGCGGGTCCAGGAACTGGAACCGGGCGAGGTTTACCGGCCGGACGGGGGAAAGGAACGCTTCGAAGTAGAGTGCCCGGCCGAGGTCGTTGATCGCGAGGATGTCCAGGCGGCCGTTGCGAACGAAGGCCGGGACCCCGGTCATCGAATCGAGGATGGTCTGGACGCTGGGTTGCACGGCGGTTGCCGGTTGCCGCCTGGCGGTGCGCCGCGCCGGACCCGCAGCCCGGGCGAGGTTGGCCAGATGCTCCCGCTCGGCGGCGTCGAGCTGCAGCGCGCGGCCCAGGGCGTCCAGTACGGTCTCGGACACGCCGGCGAGGCCACCGCGTTCCAGTCTCGTGTAGTACTCCATGCTCACTCCGGCCAGAAGGGCCACTTCTTCGCGTCGCAGCCCGGGCACGCGGCGGATGCCGCCGAAGTTGGGCAGTCCTGCTTCCTCGGGAGTGATCTTCGCCCGCCGTGAGACGAGGAACTCGCGGGCTTCCTTCCGGTTATCCATGTCCACCACGTTAGGCCGGGGAGTGGGCCCGTGGCAGTCCCTGCCAGTACCTGTAAGAACGGGAACTGCCGCCGACTAAGAACAGGAACTGCCGCCGACGGTGGAGCGCCGGGCACCCCGGTCCGGATCTGGTCCGTGGCAGCGCGGCGATGGACCGCCCTGGGGCGGAGCCTTAGGCCCCGCCCCGCCGGCTAACCATCTCGTTGATCCAGATCGGCGCGAAGGGTGAGGTGCAGTTGGGCGGGGTCGGGTAGTCCTTCAGCACTTCCAGCCGTTCCCCGATGTCCATGGCCCGGGCTCGGTGGCCTGCGTGGTCGATGCCGATCTGTGCCAGGGCGTGGTTCATCGCCCACTGCAGGCGGTCCGGGGCGTCCTTCATTTCCGCCTCGATGGTGTCGAGCAGCCCTGGCAGGTCGAGCCCTTCGGGATTTTTCGCGACCCGCTCGGTGGTCAGGGCCCAGCCGGCACTCGCGACCACCTGGTCCGTGTCGTCAGTCCAGGCGAGGCGCAGCTCGTCAGCGTGGGGGCTCTTCTTGACCACGTAGTTCACCAGCCAGTCATGCACCTTGGGAGCGCGCGCCTGGCGCAGCATGGTGTCCAGTTCCTGCCGGCCGAAGGCCTTCGGCCGGCAGATCAGCAGTGACAGCAACCGGGCCGCGGTGTCCTCCGTGGCCCACAAATCGCAGGCCAGCCCGTGCTGCGTCTTCAGCCGCTTCGCGACCGCACGCAGCGCGGACAGATTCACGCCGTGGTCGTCGCCGCGCTTCTGGTTGGCCTCGCGCACCTTCGGATCCTCGAGCATGGCCAGCTCGGCCATCACCGCGTCAACTGTTGTTCCCGCCATCACTGCTCCTTCTCGCCGGCCGCCATCGTTCGTATTCTACGGTCGCGCCTTCTACGTCCCGCCTTCTACGGTTATGCCGCTGCCTGCAGCATCCGTTCATTTGCCGGTCGACTGAGGTTCGTTTCTGGCCCTTAGCCTGTCCCTGAAACCAATGGACAGACTGAGGAGAAGTCATGCGATCAATCAAACGCCGATCAATCAAACGCCGTGCAGTGGCCGGTGTAGGCGCGGCCCTGGCGGCGGGGTCCCTGCTGGCACCGCCCGCCCTGGCCGTGAACGACAACGCCGCTGCGAAGGACACCTACAGCTTTGCCGTTATCGGCGATGTCCCGTACGGCGATGCGGAATTCCAGGCCTTCCCGTCCTACGTTGAGGACATCAACGCCCACAAGGAACTCTCCTTCGTGGCACACCTCGGGGACATCAAGAGCGGTTCCACGCAGTGCACCGACGAGTACTTCGCCGCGATCAGAAAGAACTTCGACGCGTTCACCCTGCCTCTGGTCTACACGCCCGGTGACAACGAATGGACTGACTGCCACCGCACCAACAACGGCGCTTACAACCCGCTTGAACGGCTCGCGCAGGTCCGCGAAACGTTCTTCCCCAAGCCGGGCACCACTCTGGGGGCTCGAATGAAGGTCAAATCGCAGGACCGGCTGGGCTTCCCTGAGAACGTAAACTTCAGCAGGCATGGCATTGCCATCACGGCGGTGAACATCACCGGCAGCAACAACGGCCTGCTGCCCTGGTCGGGGCTCGGCAACACCGGACCCACCGCCGAGCAGGCGGAAGAGGTGCGGGACCGCACCGCCGCCGACGTTCGGGAACTCACCGAGACGTTCCGGAAGGCCCGCGAGAATGACGACCGGGCCGTCGTCGTCATGACCCAGGCGGACATGTTCGACCCGACCGTCACGGCCCCCACCCAGGAGAACTACAGCGCCTTCACGCCGCTGGTCCAGACCCTGATCCGCGAATCGAACACCTTCGGCGGCCCGGTCTACCTGATCAACGGTGACAGCCACGTCTACAACCAGGACCACCCGCTGGCGGCTGGCTCCAAGTGGCTGGACTTCTACGGCCAGGACACGGCAGCGAAGAACCTGACCAGGGTCACCGTCGACGGATCGGACAACGCCAAGAACTGGCTCAAGGTCACCGCCACCAAGGCAGGCACACCCGTCCTGTCCTTTGAGCGGATCCCCTTCACCAACGCTGCGTCCTGAGTCGTCGTCGGGGTTGTCTGCGCGGAAACGGTTCGCGGAGAACACCCGATATACTGGAGGGCACTATGGACGACCCTCCTTCACATATGCCCTGGCCCCTCACCCATTTGACCGGCACGCCGGTTAGCACGGGAGAGGGGCGCCCCCAATGAATGAATGGATCATGATCGGGATCGGCCTGATCCTGACAGTCGGCACCGGATTCTTTGTAGCCTCCGAGTTTGCCCTGGTCAATCTTGACCGCAACGACCTGGAAGCACGCCAGGCGCGGGGCGAGAAACGCCTCGCCCCCACCATCACAGCCCTCAAAATCACCTCGACGCACCTGTCCGGTGCGCAACTGGGCATCACCCTCACGACCCTCCTGACCGGCTACACCTTTGAACCGGCCATCAGCAAGCTGCTGAGCGGACCGCTGACGGCCGCCGGGTTCCCGGAAGGGCTCGTGCCCGGGGCGGGTGCCGTCGTCGCGATTTTCATCGCCACCATTTTCTCGATGGTGATCGGCGAACTGGTTCCCAAGAACTTCGCCCTGGCGCTGCCGCTGGCCACCGCCAAGGTGGTGATCCCGTTCCAGGCCCTGTTCACCGCGGTGTTCAAGCCTGTCATCCTCCTGTTCAACAACACGGCGAATGCCGTCATCAGGTCCTTCGGCATCGAGCCCAAGGAAGAACTCTCTGGCGCCCGCAGCGCCGAGGAACTGAGCTCGCTGGTCCGCCGCTCCGCACTGGAGGGCGTCCTCGACCTGGACCACGCAGCCCTGCTGCACCGGACGCTGCGTTTCTCCGAGCACAGCGCCGCGGATGTTCTGACGCCGCGTGTCCGGATGACCGCGGTGAACACTGATGACACGGCGGAACAGATCATCGCGCTGGCCAGCTCCACCGGCTATTCGCGGTTTCCCGTCATCGGCCGCGATCGCGACGACGTGCTCGGCGTGCTGCACGTCAAGCAGGCGTTCGCCGTCGCCCTCGGCGACCGCGCCGGCGTCCTCGCTGCCGACCTCATGATCGAACCGCTCATGGTTCCCGAGTCCATGGGGGTGGACTCCCTCCTGGTGCTGCTGCGCAAGCAGGGCCTTCAGGTGGCCATCGTCTCCGACGAACACGGCGGAACGGCCGGCATCGTCACCCTGGAAGACGTGGTGGAGGAGATCGTCGGCGAACTGGAGGATGAGCACGACCGGGCCCGTGTGGGCGTGGTCCGGACCGGCCGGTCCATCACCTTCGACGCTTCGCTGCGCCCCGACGAGCTCCTGGACCGGACCGGCATCGCCGTCCCCGACGGCGAGGACTACGACACCGTGGCCGGTTTCGTCACCGACCAGTTGGACCGAATCCCGGAGCTCGGTGACGAGGTGGCGATCGACGGCGGCACCCTCCGCGTGGAACGGGTTGCCGGCACCCACGTCGAGCGGCTCAAGTTCACGCCGGAGGAATCCGCGGAACCGCCCAAGAGCGCCCACGACAGGATCGTCGACAGCCTCACACAGGAGCTGACCCATGAGTGAGTATCTTCCGGGCATCATCTGGCTGGCCGTCCTGCTGGTGGTCAACGCCTTCTTCGTGGGCGCCGAGTTTGCCGTCATTTCCGCCCGCCGGTCACAGATCGAGCCGAAGGCGGAAGCCGGCAGCAAGGCAGCGAAAACCACCCTCTGGGCGATGGAGCACGCCACCCTCATGCTGGCCACCAGCCAGCTGGGCATCACCGTCTGCTCCCTGGTGATCCTCAATGTCTCCGAACCGGCCATCCACCATCTGCTGGAAATCCCGCTGGGTCTGACGTCCCTGTCCGGGGAAGCGATTGGAATCATCGCGTTCGTGACGGCGCTGCTGCTGGTGACCTTCCTGCACGTGGTCCTGGGCGAGATGGTCCCCAAGAACATCTCGTTCTCGGTCCCCACACGCGCCGCGCTGATCCTGGCCCCGCCGCTGGTGATGGTGGCGCGCCTGTTCAAACCGGTCATCTGGACCCTGAACGGCATGGCCAACTCCATCCTGCGCCTGTTCCGGGTGGCGCCCAAGGACGAGGCCACTAGCGCCTACACTTTGGACGAGGTGGCCAACATCGTGGAGCAGTCGACCAGGGAAGGCGTCCTGACGGACAACAGCGGTGCCCTCACCGCCGCCTTCGAGTTCACGGCCAAGACAGTGGCGGACGTCGAAGTTCCCATCGCCAGGATGGTGATGCTGCCGGCGTCCGCGACGCCGGCTGACATCCAGCGCGCGGTGGCCGAGCACGGGTACTCCCGCTACATCCTGACCGACCATGACGGCGACCCGTCCGGTTACCTTCACCTGAAGGACGTCATGGACCTCACCACAGCGGAGAAGTTCACGCGGCCCGTGCCGGAGAAACGGATCCGCCGGCTGGCCTCCACGTTCCGCGGCAGCGAGCTCGAGGATGCCCTGGCCACCATGCGCCGCACCGGCGCCCACGTCGCCAGGGTCTTCGACGCGCGGGGAAATACCACCGGGGTGCTGTTCCTCGAGGACATCATCGAGGAACTGGTGGGCGAAGTGCAGGACGCCACCAGCAGCTCCTGACCAACCAGCAGCTCCTGGCCCAAACCGGGGACACAAACGAGTCCGGTGCCTGGCGGCTGACCGCCAGCAGGCACCGGACTCGGTGGTTAATGCTGATTGTTTACTTGTTGGCTACCGCCGTGGGACCTGCCGTGCCGCCGGCCGTCGATTCAATCCAGACAGGGCCCGGGTTAGTGGTGCCGGCTGCTGCGTTGCGGAGCCGCAGGCTGTACACGCCCCCGGTTGCCGGTGCTGCGGCGGCCGTGACGGCTGCCTGGCCCAGGATCCTGCCCGTCGGGCCGCCGGCCCGGACGGTGACGGTTCCGCCGACCACGCTGCTGGTGCCGTCAATCCTGAGGTCACCGGTCCTCCACTGGGCGACGCCGATGGTTACCCGGTCCGGAACGGGCACTACCTTGACGTCATCGGTCCGGGTGGTCGTTCCAACCTTGACGGTGAGCCGGAACGTGAGCCCGTTGTTGGTCATCGGGGTCCTAAAGACCGGGAGGCTGAACGTCGGCTTGAGCGTGGTGGCCCCGGTGAGCGTGACCTTGTCCGGATCGGTTGGCCCGGTCAGGACCTGCGCCCACTGGTAGGTGGCGCCGGCGGTGGTGGAGCCCGTGCCGTCAAGCGTCACTGTGGTGGCGGTGGTGCGACGGACAATGTTCTGGTCCGGGCCGGCCACGGCGACGACGGCACCCTGGGAGGTGACGGCGGCGGTCTTGGCCGATTCGGGGCTGCTGCCATTGGCGTTGCTGGCCTTGATCGTGAACTGGTAGGCGGTGTCGCCCGCGAGTCCGTCATAGACGAGGGACGTTGCGGTGCCGGCTGCCGTCTTGGGGGCGCCGAACGCTGTGCCGTCAGCGGTGTAGGCCTGGAGGGTGTAGCCGGTGATTGACAGCCCGGCAGCGCCCGGATCCGGGGCCGTCCAGGTCAGTGTGGCCGTGCCCTGGCCCACCACGGGTGCCCCTGAGAAGGCGGGAGTGGCGGGAACCGGATCGTTCGTGACTTTGAAGATCGCCTCGCTGATGGTGGAGACGTTGCCGGACGGGTCGAACGCCGCAAACCTCAGCGTGGTGTTGGTGGCGATGTCCATCGGGGCGGTGTAGCGGACCGCTGTCGTCCCGAGGACCCCGCCGGAGAGGACCGGATCGGAACCGTCGGTGGTGTAGTAGATGTCGCTGCCCGTCTCGTTGGCGGTCAGCGTGACCCGCTGGGCAACCGGCGAGGTGCCGCCGTTGGGCGTCGCAGATACGGTCGGAGCCGTGCTGTCTGTGACCGGGATGGCGTGTGCCGCAGGGTAGGACTCTCCGACGCCGCTGACACCGACCACGTAGACGTCATAGTCCTCGGTGGCGGAAAGGCCGGTGATGGTGGTGCCGGTGGCGGCCTGGCCGGAGATGCGCTTGCCAAGCTCCACCTGCTCGTTGACCGTCACGGTCCTGCCGACGGCGACGGCACGGTATCCGGTGATGGCCGGGGTTCCGGGGATGGCTTCGGCCGGCGTCCAGTTCAGCTTGAGTCCGCCTGAAACCTTCGCGGCCGTGATGCCGGACGGCGCGGGCGGTCCGGACTGCAGCGGGCCGTTGGGGCAGCCGCCCATGCCGGGCCCGCCTGGTTCGCCGTACTCGGCGATGGTCAGGCCCTGCCGGTTAGCGTCGGCATCCTCGAACTCCCAGGCCATGGCGCGCTCGCCGAGGCCGGCGTTGGCGGCGATTTCAGCGGTGGCGGCGTCGTCGAAGTTGTAGGTGGCGGTGAAGGTGTCGCCCACGACGTCCAGCGCGGAGGAGTAGCCGCCCCTGGGGGCCGGCGTGAGTGCGCCGGGGACGGCGCGGATGTCGCGCCGGGCCACCGTGGTGTCGCGGAGCGCCGGCTCAATGATGCGCTGCTCGAGCTGGGTGGGGTTGACCCCGGCCCCGATGTGCCCCTTGACGGTGAGGGTGCTGCCGCTGAGGGTGGAATCGCCGGTCACGTAGGCGTCCTGGACAGTGGTCTCGCCCCCTGTGGTGGCGCCGAACTTGATGGAGACGACGTCGCCGGGGAGGATGTCCGGCGTGATGTTCAGGCCGGTTCCTGCGCCCCAGCAGTACCCACCGGGGTGGTTGATTTCGAAAGCTACATCGCCGGCCGCTACCACGCCCTGGGCCGAGCCGACCACCTTGCCAGAGCGTCGCACCTCGACGGTGCCGGTCTCTCCGACGTGGTTCTGGTAGCCCTCGATGGTGACGAAGTCACGGTTGGGGAAGACAACGATGTTGTCCGGGAAAGTGGGTACGGCCGCACTGGCGGCAGGAATGGCGAACATGGACGTCGAGCAGATGACAGCGGAGACGGTGGCGAAGACTCCGAGCCTGCGGACTCCGGGAGGGCGAAAAGTGCGCGCTCCCGGCTCGCTTTGTGCTGATTTCATGATGACCTCATCGATCCGAGGTGCGCGACCTTCACGCACAATCACAGAATCAATAGGTCCCCTTGGGGAAACGCTGGGCGTTTCGGCTTGGAAAAACGCCCAGCGGCACCAATCTGGCCGCACCTATTGGGCCCCCGCATGCAGGGGCCGTGAGGGGGAACAGGGCTGGTTTTCCCATGTCAGGGCTGGCATGTCCGGCGTTCAGCCATGAGCGGGACGCGCACCCCTCAGCGGGGTTGAGATCCCCACTTCCCCCAGCGCGGGGGGATCACAATCTCGGGTTTCCCCAAGGGAATGGCCGGAAACCGGGGCAGCTTTAGCCCTGGCGGGCCTGCTTGGCCGCCTTCTTGGCAGCCTCGTCCTTGACCCGCTGGGCTTCTGTGCGGACAGCGGCGTGGGTGGCCCGCTCGGCAACCAGCCACGCGGGGGGAGCCTGCAGCAGCGCGGTGATTTCCGCCGTCGTCAGCGCCTCTTCAACCCCGCCGCGGGCAAGTCCGCTGATGGAGACGTTGAGCTTCTGCGCCACCACCGGGCGCGGGTGCGGGCCGTTGCGGCGCAGTTCGGCCAGCCATTCCGGCGGGTTGGACTGCAGCTCGGTGAACTCTGCGCGCGTGATGGTCGAATCCTGGAACTCCTGGGGCGTCGCGGGCAGGTAGATGCCAAGTTTCTTGGCAGCGGTGGCCGGCTTCATGGACTGGGAGTTAGCAGAGGTCATGCATTAAGGGTATCCGGCTGGGCAGGTTCCCCCGACCAGCGCGCGCCGCGCGGTCCGGGCCGGTGGCAGTACTGTGAAGGTGTGCCCGCTGAAGATGAACCCACCCTGGACCCGGCCGCGCCCGAGTCCCCGCCGCGCGAGCTCCGCTTTGCCTACGTCGCCGGCGTGACGCCGGGGAAGTGGATCCGGCGCTGGGAGGAACGGATGCCGCACGTTCCCCTGCGGTCGTTCATGTCCGACGGCGGCTCGCAGCTTTCCGTGTTGCACGACGGTTCGGCGGACCTTAGCTTTGTCCGCCTCCCGGTGGAGCGCGAAGGCCTGAACGTCATCCCGCTGTACGAGGAACAGCCCGTGGTGGTGGCGCCCAAGGGCCACGAAATCACTGTGTTCGAGGACGTGGCGCTAGAGGACCTGGGGGAGGAAACCTTCCTCGACGCCGACGAACTGGGCGGCCCGGAAACGGCCCTGCAGGTGGTGGCGTCGGGCGCGGGCCTGCTGATACTTCCCATGTCCGTGGCGCGGCATTTCAACACCAAGGACACAGTGGCCCGCCGCCTGACGGGGGCACCGGGGACAGAGATAGCGCTGGCCTGGCCCAGCGACGCCACGGACGAGATCATTGAAGAGTTCATCGGCATTGTCCGCGGCCGTACTGCGCAGAGCTCACGGCAGCCGTCCGCCCGGCAGGAGAAACCGAAGAAGGCACCCAAGCCGGACCGCCGCGGCAGCGGCGCCGGGGCCGGCGGCCAGAAGCCGAAAGTCGCCCAGCGCTACACCCCCAACCCGGACAAGGGGAAGGGCCGCGGCTCGCGGAAGAAGGGCAAGCGGTAGCCAGTGGCCGTGATGCCCCAGTGCCCGTGGTGACGGGTCCACGCTCAAAAGGGTTCCCGTTCACCCCTGCGGTTGGACCACCCCGGCGGCTCCCTGAGCCGGGACGGCGCCCTGGCCCGGCAGTCGCGGAGGTGCGCCATCAGTGCCCGCTCCGGGCTTCCGGGGTTCTCGCCGAGACGCCGCAGCAGCGCCATCCGGACATCCACGTCGGTGGCCTCGTCATTGAGGACGTGGGTAATGACGCCCATGATCTGGCGCCGAAGACCTTCCTCCTGCATGGGACCACGCTCCTTTGCTCCTGGTGCAGTGTGCCCCGGGCCTGTTGTGATTAGCCGCGGGTGCCGCCAGCTGCGGGGCGTATGGGGTGGCCAAACCTAGGAGGTTCCGCCCGCGCGGTTGGCTGCGGGAGCTGATTTGAGGGTGGGGCCACAGGGTAGCCCGTGCTTTCCACAGGCGCGCCTTGGCACACTGATGGCACCTGGTCGGCCGGACTCCCAGCCAACAGCCGGCCAGGCCGCCGGGCCCGGCAGCGCACCCCCTGTTACTGCCGGCCCGGCGGCACCATGGCGACGGCGGCCCTCCCACCTATTCAGGTGGGACATGCGCCCCCGGGCTCAGCTTCCCAAGGTTTTCTGGAGTGGCACCGCGCACCATGACTGTGTTTCCACCATTTGGCCGGCGCCAGCGCCGTCGCCGAGGCCATCACAACCAGTCTGGGAGGACGTCATGGCAACAGCACGAAGGGACGTGTTGAAATTGAGCTTGTTGGGCGGCGCCGTCGCCGTCACGGCATCAAACGGAGGGCCTGCGCTCGCGGGTGTTCCGGCCAAGCACGGCGCGGATGACGCCGCCTCGACCTCAGGGGCAGCCACCACGCCTAGCAGGCTCGCCGCGAAGAACATGCCGGTCCCCTACACGCGAACATTTGTCCGGCCGCCGGAATTGGTTCCGTATTCGACCGGGCGCGACGCGGACGGGAAGCCTTTTGCGAAGTATTCACTGACGCAGAAGTTGGGGAAGGCGAACTTCGTCCCGGGGTTGTCAACGACTTTGGCGGGGTATAACGGGATTTTTCCGGGTCCGACCATCCGGGTTCCGCAGGGCACCCGGTCCGAGGTGCGGATCAGCAACCGGATGCCCGCGAAGAGCCTGCTGGACGCGGCCCCGTTTAATTCGGTCACGCACCTGCACGGCTCCGCCTCTTTGCCGCAGTACGACGGGTACGCCAATGACCGCACCGCGCCGGGCAACGTAAAGAATTACCAGTACCCGAACTGGCAGACCGGGAGGACGCTCTGGTACCACGACCATAACCACCTGTATACGGCCCAGGGCGTGTACTCAGGGCTCGCCGCGTTCTATGCGCTCACGGACCAGTACGAGCAGGCGCAGCTGCCGCAGGGTGAGTTCGATGTGCCGGTCATGGTCTCGGATGCCATGTTCAATGCGGACGGGTCCCTTGGCTACAACGACAACGGCCACGCGGGCCTGTGGGGTGACGTCATCATGGTCAACGGTGTTCCGTGGCCCACCATGGAGGTCAAGCCCCGGATTTACCGGTTCCGGTTCCTGGTCGGCTCGATCACCCGCTCCTACCGCTTCGCCCTCTCCAACGGCGACCCGTTTTATGTCGTCGGCACGGACTGCGGCATGGTTCCCAAGGTCCAGGCCGTGCCGTCCTGGCGGCAGGGCACCGCCGAACGGTACGAGGTGCTCATCGACTTCCGCAAGTACAAGCCGGGACAGACCGTGGAGCTGCGGAACCTCAGCAACAAGAACAACGTCAACTTCGCCAACACCGGCAAGGTCATGAAGTTCCAGGTCGTGGCCGATTCCCCCGCCCAGGCCGGGTCCCGGACCCTCAGTTCCATCCCCACCACGCTGGATAACGGCGGCTCTCCACGAAAGGCCAAGGGCGGGCTGGACCCGATGTCCCTGACCCCGGACATGGCCGTGGCCAAACGGGTCATGCGCGTCCAGCGCCAAGGCGGGGAATGGACCATCAACGGTGAAACCTGGGACGACGTCGAAAAATCCGGATTCATGCGCACCTTCGGGAACCCCCAGCGGGACCAGGTGGAACAGTGGACCATCGTGAACGAGTCCGGCGGCTGGTTCCATCCCCTGCACATCCACCTGATCGACGGCAAGATCATCGGCCGGAACACCAACGGCGGCAAGCCCTTCGCCTGGGAGGCTGGCGCCAAGGACGTCTTCTACACCGGCGAAAACGAATCGGTTACGGTCCTGATGCAGTTCGACACCGGCGAGCACGAGGGCGGCCGGTACATGGTGCACTGCCACAACCTCGTGCACGAAGACCACGACATGATGATCCAGTTCGCAGTCGGAGACCCGCGCAACAACGACCCCATCACCGCCGACAGGCCCGTACTGGAAACCAGGCCCGAGGGGTATTTCGCCTCGAAGTACAAACTGGCCTACCCGGCGGGGACGTGACATGAAAAGGACGCTCCTGATCGCGCCGGCGGTGCTGCTGGCCTTCTCCCTGGCCGGCTGCACCGGCGGTATCCAGTCCAGTCCGGCAGCCAACCCGGCGCCCACCCCGCCCGCAAGCAGCCCCGCCAGCACCACGGACGCCGCGGACCGGGTCCTGACGCAGTCCGAGGACGGGCTCGACCTGGGCAATAGCAGGCCCGTTGTCAGCTACGACGGCCTCATGGTCCGCCGCAGGGTGGTGATCGCCGTGCACACAGGACTGGACGCCGACGTCGCCGGTATCCGCAAGCGGCTGGACGCCGCCGCCGCAGCGCGGGGCACTGCCCTGTCCGCCGTCTCGCCTGATGTGCTCGAACCCGCTGTGCTGCAGCAGATGGTCCCCGAGGTCATCGTGGCCCTTCCGCCAACAGCCACTTCCGACGACGGACGCACCATTGTGCGGGCAGTCACCGAAGAGGACACCAGCAAACTGGGCGTGAAGAACTTCTATGTCCTGCCCGTCCTGGTGCACGACCTGCGCTTCAGCGTTGCCACGGCCGACCCCGCCGCAGTGTCGGCCGCGGTGGACAGGGAGGGCATAGTCTCCGACGCGCTCGGGAACTACGACACTGTGGCACAGGGCGGGCAGCTCACCATCAGTTACACGGGCCCCCTGCTCGGCGACGAAACCGTCGAGAGCGTCCGTGAAGGCATCGGCCGGCAGGCGCACACTCCCACTGCCGACGTGAGCGTAGGTCCCCGGTCCGCGTCCGGAACCGGCGTGGACATGGCCGCCGAACCGCCCTGGGATGCGGAACAGCTCGAAGGCCAGGCAATACACGCGCACACGGAATGACACGCTAAATCCAAACCGGAAACGGCGCGGACAGGAACGATAGGAGCAAAACAGTGAGGAGCATGTCCAGCCCCACCATCCGGGACGTTGCCGAACGGGCCGGGGTCTCGCTGACGACGGTGTCCTACGTGCTGTCCGGCAGGAGCGGGGGCACCACCCGGATCAGCCCGTCCACGCAGGAACGCGTCATGGCCGCCGTCGACGATCTTGGCTACGTGCCCAACCAGGCGGCCCGGGGCATGCGCCGCGGCAAGACGGACCTGGTGGCCATCGCCATTGAGGACCTGGAGTGGCCGCCCGACCGGGCCCTGGCCACGGCCGCCGCCGCGATACTTCCGCGGCACGGCTACCAGCCGGTCATCCTGCTCGGTCAGTCGTGGCGGCAGTTCATGCTGGCCGGCGGTGCCGACGGCGTCATCGTGGGCGTCCTCCCCACCAGCGAGGAAGAGGACCACGCCATCGCTGAACTGGCCAGGCGCGGGATCGCACAGGTGGTCATCTCCGAATCCGTCCACGCCGAACAGGCCGTCGCGCTGCTGATGGACCGGATCGCGGGCTACGCTGCTGCCCAGGCCGCGGCGGCTCCCGCCTCGTGGAAGCGCCTCAGCGGAAATGCCATGCTCGGCGGTGGTGCGCTGCAGCTGCTGAACGAGGTGCTGTCCGCCGTCGGTGTTTTTGCCGAGCAGCTGCCCGGCTTCTAATGGCCCGGCGGAGGCAGCTGGCCCGGTGAGGGCAACCGCGTAACAATCGGCCTGGCCCTGCCCGCATTCGCCGCAAGGGGCGGGCGGCGTTGGCCGCCACGGCTGTGTCATTGCACTGTCACCGTCCGTAGCTCGCCGCAACATCGGCCAGCATTCCCAGCCCGTTTCTGTCGCCATGCGTCATCCGGTGTCGCCGGAAGACGCCCGCGCTTACGCCCTGTTTCCTTTCGGGTCCTCCCGCGTCCCGGAGCCGCATGCCGCCGCTCCGGCCGGCAGGTTACGCCGCGTTTCCCCTCGTGACCGCGCCCTTCAAGCGGTGGTCCATCTCTGCTCTCATGGTGGACACCAAACGCCTTGAACGACCTGCTGAAGGGAAGCACACCATGACCTCCGGAATCGGGCCGATACCGAAAATCAGCCTTCAAAACATCACCAAGAAGTTCACAGTGCGGCCCAGCAAGGACAACCCGGAAGGGGCAGTCCTGACCGCCCTGGACGGCATCTCCCTTGACGTCTCCACAGGCGAATTCATCACCCTGGTGGGCCCCAGCGGCTCCGGCAAGACCACCCTCCTGGACCTCTTGGCGGGGCTGACCAAACCGGACACCGGCCAGGTGCTGGTGGACGGCAGGGAAGTCACCGGTCCCGGCCGGGACCGCGCCGTCGTATTCCAGCAATACGCGCTGTTCCCCTGGCGTACGGCGGCAGCCAACGTGTCCTTCGGCCTGGAAGGCACCGGCAGCGACGGGAAGCGCTACACCGGCAAGGAACGGGCGGAGAAAGCCCGCGAATACCTCGAGCTCGTGGGCCTCGGTGGATTTGCAGACCGGTACCCGCACGAGTTGTCCGGCGGGATGAAGCAGCGTGTGGCCATTGCCCGCAGCCTGGCCTACGAGCCGGACATCCTGCTGATGGACGAACCCTTCGCTGCCCTGGACGCCCAGACGCGCGAGCAGCTCCAAACCGAACTGCTCCGCATCTGGGCCGCCACGGGCAAGACCATCATCTTCATCACTCACGGCATCGACGAGGCCGTCTACCTGGGCCAGCGCGTGGCCGTGCTCAGCTCCCGGCCGGGACGGCTGAAGGAAATCGTGGACATCGGCCTCGGCGACCGTTCCGGTGACGAGGACGTCCGCTCGAACCCCGCCTTCGTGGAACACCGGCACAAGGTCTGGTCGCTTCTGCACGACGAGGTACGCCGTGCCCAGGAAGCCGGGCACGCAAAGATCCAGCCCGACGGAACGGCGCCGGATGAAACCAGGACCACCACCACCGGAAAGGCAGCCTGATGAGCACGCCAACACTGACCGAGGACGCGAAAACGGAAACGCCGCCCGGTGCCGCGGCGGCTGCCTTGGAGGCACCGACGGGGGCCAATCCGGCGCTGCGTCCTGGACCGGGCAGCACACCGGCAGCCAAGCTGCGCCTGCGCGCCCTGCAGGCCGGCAAGGCCGTGTGGGGCGCCGGGGCGATCATTCTTTTCCTGCTGCTCTGGGAACTGGGACCCACCTACCTCGCCCCGGCATCGACGCGGGTGTTCCTTCCGCCCCTGCATGTGGTGCTCGAGGCACTGGGATCACTCATCGCCAACGGCCAGCTGCAGAACCACCTCGCGGCCAGCCTGAGCCGCTCCGCGAGCGGCTTCGGCATCGCCGTGCTGACGGCCGTGGCCCTGGGACTGCTCGTGGCCTGGTACGCCGCCCTTGACCGCTTCCTCAACCCGCTGCTGGAAGTCTTCAGGAATACGGCCGCACTGGCCCTGCTCCCGGTGTTCACGCTGCTGCTGGGTATCGGGGAGACGTCCAAGATCAGCATCGTGGCCTACGCGGCGTTCTTCCCGGTGCTGCTGAACACCATCGCCGGGGTCCGGACGGTGGACCCGCTGCTGATCCGTGCCGCCCGCTCACTGGGGCTGTCCAACTTCCAGCTGTTCCAGAAGGTGATCCTTCCCTCCGCCGTGCCCACCATCTTCACCGGCATCCGGATGGCTGGCACCTCCTCCATCCTGGTCCTGATCGCCGCCGAGATGGTCGGGGCCAAGGCCGGCCTCGGCTACCTGATCGTCAATTCCCAGATGAGCTTCCTCATCCCGGACATGTACGCGGGCATCCTGACCGTGTCCCTGCTCGGCCTGCTGGTCAACTACCTGCTGGTCGCCGTCGAACGCCATTTCTCCCGCTGGCGGACCGCCGTCGGCTCGCGCACCGCCTAGAACCGCATCCTCCTGCAACCCACAAGGAACCAGATCCCATGCCTGAACGCACCCCAGTCAAAGCCGGCGACGGCGGCGCACGCCAACTCCACCTGAATGCCTTCCTGATGAGCACCGGACACCATGAGGCGTCCTGGCGGCTGCCCGAAAGCGACAGCTTCGCCGGCACCCAGGTGGCACATTTCCAGCGGCTTGCCCGCACCGCCGAACGCGGCACGTTCGACTCGATCTTCTTCGCCGACTCGCCCGTGCTGCATGGCGACGTGCGCCAGCGCCCCTACGGGACGCTCGAGCCCACCGTCCTGCTCAGTGCCATCGCCGCCGTGACCAAGCGGATCGGGCTGATCGCCACCGCCTCCACCACCTACAACGACCCCTACAACCTGGCGCGCCGGTTCGCTTCGCTGGACCACATCAGCGGCGGCCGGGCCGGCTGGAACGTGGTGACAACGGCCGGCGAGGCCGCGGCGCGGAACTTCTCCCTGGAGGACCAGCCCGCGCACTTTCGCCGCTATGAGCGCGCCGCCGAGTTCCTCGACGCCGCCAGGAAGCTCTGGGACAGCTGGGAGGACGACGCCGCGGTGGGGGACAAGGGCGCCGGGGTCTGGGCGGACAGCTCCCGCGTCCACACCGTCAACCACGCCGGCCGCTACTTCCGGATCCAGGGCCCGCTGGACGTGCCGCGCCCGCCGCAGGGCCACCCCGTGATCGTCCAGGCCGGTTCCTCGGAGGACGGCAAGGACTTCGCCGCGCGCTATGCCGAGGCGGTGTTCACCGCGCAGCAGACGCTGGCGGAGGCCCAGCGCTTCTATGCCGACCTCAAGCGGAAGACGGCCGCCGTGGGCCGCAACCCGGATCACATCAAGATCCTTCCCGGCATTGTGCCGGTGATCGGCTCCACTGTGCACGAGGCGCGGCGGCTGGAGAAGCAGCTCGATGAGCTCATCCACCCCGAGCACGCGCGGAAGCAGCTGGCGGGCGTGTTGCGGGTCTCGCCGGAATCCCTCCCGCTGGATGCGCAGCTGCCCGAGGACCTCCCCTCCGAGGACGCGATTGAGGGCGCCAAGAGCCGGTACACGCTGATTGTGGAACTCGCCCGGCGCGAACGGCTCACCGTCCGGCAGCTCATCGGCAGGCTGGGAGGCGGCCGCGGGCACCGCACCTTCTCCGGAACGCCCGAGCAGGTGGCGGACGCCATCCAGGAGTGGTTTGAGAAGGGCGCGGCGGACGGCTTCAACATCATGCCGCCGGTGCTGCCGTCGGGACTGGACGCCTTCGTGGACCACGTCATTCCGATCCTGCGGTCCCGGGGACTGTTCCGCCGGCACTACACGGGGAATACGCTGCGTGAGCACTACGGCCTGCCCCGGGCCGCCAGCGTGTTCGCCGCTGCGGGCTCCGCTGAGCCGGCGGCTTAGTTCTCCAGCTGCTCCTGAAGAGGCCTGCGGGCCAGCCAGGCAGCGACGATGGCGCCCGAGATGTTGTGCCAGAGGGAGAACACGGCGGACGGCAGGGCGGCCAGCGGGGTGAAGTGTGCGGTGGCCAGCGTCGCCGCCAGGCCGGAGTTCTGCATGCCCACCTCGAACGCGAGGGCCCTGCGCGCCTTGTCGTCCAGGCGGCCCAGCTTGCCGGCCAGGTAGCCGAGGCCGAGGCCGAAGCCGTTGTGCAGCACCACGGCTAGGAACACAATGCCGCCGGCAGCCAGGATCTTGCTGGCGCTTCCCGCCACCACCACCGCCACGATGAGGGAAATTACGACGGCGGATGCCCAGGGCAGCGCCGGCAGCGCCTTGGCGACGAGGTTCTTGAGGAACAGCCGGGCCAGCAGGCCCGCGATCACGGGGAGCAGGACGGTCTTGACGATGTCCAGCATCATGCCGCCGGCGTCGATGGTCAGGAAGGAACCGGCCAGGAACAGCACCAGGACGGGCGTGACCACCGGGGCGATGAGCGTCGAAACGCTGGCGACGGCCACGGACAGGGCAACATCGCCCTTGGCCAGGAACGCCATCACGTTGGAGGCGGTGCCTGAGGGCGCGCAGCCCACGAGGATCAGCCCCACTGCCAGCGCAGGCTCCAGGTGGAGGAGGGTGGCGATCGCCCAGCCGGCGCCGGGCATGATCACGTAGTGCGCCACGATGCCGAGCACCACTGCCCAGGGCCTGCGCGCGACCGCCGTGAAGTCGGGCGGCGTCAGCGTCAGGCCCATGCAGAACATGATGATTCCCAGCAGGTACGGGACCGCCGTGCCCAACGGTTTGAAGGCGCCGGGAAGCAGGAATCCTGCCACGCCAGCGGCGAGCACCAGAAGGGGGAAGACGGTCACCGCGACGCGCGCAATTCTGGCTTCCGCGGCGAGGGCCGGGTTCAGGGGCGCGTCGGCTTCCGCGGCCGGGGAAGCGGATACGGGGTTTTTTGTTGCCTCAAGCATTCAATAATGCTGGCACCGCAGGGGCCCTACGGCCCAGTTCGTGAACTGATGTCTGACAAATGTGTCGTGATGGTGAAATTTCTCCGCGCCACGGCGGGACCCCGGTGGCTCCCGGTGCGATACTGGATTGCACTGGATCGGGATTCAAGGGGACGGGATGATCCTAGACACGGCCACACTGCGGGTCGCCTTCGCGGCTATGGCCCTGATTCTGGCGCTGCTGTTCTACTTTTCCACTTTCCGCAGCACCCGCTCGCCCTACAGCGCGTGGTGGTGCGCCGCCCTGCTCCTGTTCCTCTCCGGCTCGGCGTCCTTTCTCCTCAACGGCACGCCGCAGCAGGTCTGGGCCAATCCGCTGGGCAACGTCCTGCTGGTGTCCGGCGCTGCCGGGGTGTGGGCCGGGGCGCGCTCCCTGCGGAACCTGAGGCACAACCTGTGGCTGTCCGTTGCACTGCCGGTCCTCGCCGGCGCCGCGGCGGCTCTCGACAGTCCGGGATCCAATACCTGGGCAGGCGGTGGCGTCTTCCTGGCGTCGATGGCCGTGCTCATCGGCCTGGCGTCGCACGAGCTGTGGCGGCTGGAACCCGGCTACTCCCGGGTGAGGATCCCCATGGCCATCGCGGCGGGCGGGGTGGCCTTCTTCTACCTGTGCCGTCTGGCGGTGTTCCTCATCGAAGGGCCAGACGGTCCCGTCTTTGCCACCTATTTCGGATCGGCGGTGACCACCATGGTCACCATGGTGCTGCTGGTGGTGGTGTCCTTCAGCATGGCGGGCCTGAGCACCGAGCAGCAGACACGGGCGCTGCGGACGGTCGCTACCCAGGACGGGCTCACGGGCCTTCTCAACCGCGGCGCCTTCCTGGAAGCAGCGGCCGAAGAGCTGGACCGCAGCAAGGCCGCCAACAGCGGAGGCTCACTGATCCTGGCGGACCTGGACCACTTCAAGTCGGTCAACGACACCTTCGGCCATGCGGCCGGTGATCTTGCGCTCCAGGCCTTTGCCGAGGCGTGCGGCGCGTCGGCCCGGTCCACGGACCTTGCCGGGCGCTACGGGGGTGAGGAGTTCATCCTCCTGCTCCCCGGTGCCGGCCCGAAGAGCGCGGAAATCATCGCGGCCGAAATCAGCAGGAGGCTGGCGGAACAGCACATTCCGGAGTTGCTGCGGATGCCGACCGTCAGCTACGGCATTTCCATCTACAACGCGGAAACCGCCGACCTCGACGAAGTGATCGCCGCTGCCGACGTCGCGCTGTATGAAGCGAAGTCACAGGGGCGGAACCGCACGGTCAGGGGCTAAACGGGTCGGTGGTTGTCTGTCCCTGCTGCCGGCAGGCACCGGATCCGGAATGCATGGGGGACAAGCCGGATCCGGCGATCCTGACTCGCAGCCGGAGACTGCGGTCTTTCATCAGGCATAGCCAGTGTGTTCCGCCATCCTTGGAGAAAGGTGGGGGCACCTTGGGATAGCCGTGTTCCGCCGCCCCCAAGGCAGCGGAACACGGCGGTTTGTTTAGCCCTGCTTAGGCCGCGCGCACGAAGGTGACGGGGCCCGTGGCGGTGAGCCAGGACAGCGGGTGGGCCATGGTGGCGTTGATGCCGTTCATGCCGCCGCTGACGACCTTGCCGCCGCCGGCGTAGATGGCCACGTGGCCGGACTGGACCACCATGTCGCCGGGCTGCGGGGTGGAGACGACCTTGCCGTAGCTCAGGAACTGCATCGGCGCGAGGTCACCCACATGGATTCCGGCGGCGCCGAGGGCCTTTTCCACCATGGCGGTGCAGTCCTGCGTGATGCCGATCTGGGCGTAGGCTGACGCCAGCATCGCGGCGTTGACGCCCGCCGCCGCCTTCACGGGCGTCTTCGGGGCGGGAGCCGCGGCCTTGACTGTGATCTTCGGTGCGGGTGCGGCCGGCGCAGCTGCAGCCTTGGGAGCCGCGGCAGGTGCCACGGGTGCGGCGGCAGGTGCCGCTGCCTTCTTCGCGGCCGGCTTGACGGCAGGCTTTGCGAAGACGGGCGCTGCCGCCACGGGAGCCGGCGCCGACTTGACCGCGGGGCGTTCGAACTCGATCTTGACGCTGGAGGCAGCGTTCAGGGGTACCTGAGTCTGGTTGGCCGTCACAGCGGCGGCCGGAGCCTTCGTCTGCTGGGCCGGAGCGTTGGCGGCATTGGCTGCGACGCTGCCGGTGAAGGCGAGGCCGGATGCTGCAAGGATGGCCGCAGCACGGCGGCCAGAAATAAAGCGGAACGACATGAAGAAGCCTCTCCCGGTGCCTGCGAGGTGAGCTGTCGGATTCGGATGGGAGGCACCCGGCCGCTGTCCTGAGCGTGGTCAGGAACTGCGCGGCTTCACCCCAAGGCCCGCTTCAAGCGGGCCGAAAAGTGGTTTCCCCGTCTCTGCCGGACATGGGTAATCGAATGGTTCCTCGGGCTGCGGCAGAGTTAGGCAATCAGCGCGGGAGTGCCTCCTCGGTGAAAAAGGCACGTTTTCCACCGTACGGGAGGCTTCGCCCAATGTCACATTAAGGTAACGGGGCCGTGTCGTTCATGTCCCGTTGGCCCACGTCATGTATGGAATTAGGCATTGATTGGTGTGTCGAACCTCACTCTCCTGTCTCTAGCCTGCCAGCACTCTATTTCTTGGTCTGGCGGTAGCGCTCGATCTGCCTCAGCCGCCGCAGGAGGCTGTCGCGCCGCGGGTGGGGGACGGCGTCGGGCGCCTCTGCGGTGAGGTCGATGTGCTTAGTGCCGTACTGCCACAGCAGGAGGTCATCCAGCAGGCGGTCCGGGCCGGGGGAGTAGCGGTGGTCAAGGGCCCTGCGGACCTCGGTGATCCGGTTGGCGCTGAGTAGTCCAGCGAGTTGGACGGTCTGCTTGAGTCCGTGGGCCGCCAGGAGTTCGGCCGCCCATCCCCAGTCATCATCTACTTTCCGGTCCACATGGGGGAGCAGGGCGCGCCAGACATCGCGGATGCGGTTGGGCGTGAGCTGCGCCGCGCCCTCGCCCTCCATGTCCCAGTAGCTGCGGACCTCCTCGTACCGTTCGTGCAGGTCGGCGAAGGCGGTCTCCACGGTCTCCAGCATGGCGGCGGTGGCCGTGAACTGGCGGTCGAAGTGCGGCGTCCACGCCCGCGGGTCCTCGGCCTTGAACCGGATGTCGTGCTCGATCTCGCTCCAGGCGTGCGCGAACACGGTGCGGATCTGGCATTCGAAGAAGTAGCTGCCGTTGGGCTGGACCTCGGGGTTGAAGACCTGCTGGTAGTTCTTCACCACGTCGTTCTGGATGGTGCGCAGGATCAGGTGCCGGCTGGAATAACCGTAGGTTCCGGATTCGATGGAGCCGATGTCCTTTTCGCGGTCCCCCCGGCAGTCGAAGAGGTGCCGCTGGCGTTTGATCAGGTTGGCCACCATGGCATTTTCAGCCGGCAGCTTGGTGATGACGCGGACGCCCACCATGTCGTTGAGGGTGCGGAACGGGTCCGGGAATTTCAGCAGCCGCTGCCCGCCCTCTTCCAGCGGTTCGTCGGTCCGGGAGATCTTTTCCCGGAAGGAGTCCACCGATTTGGTCCGGCCGGTCACGAACAGCGGGGTGACCTCGGTGTCCTTGAGCATGCTCCGCAGTATCTGCATGGTCTCCCGGGTGACCAGCTTCAGGGCAGGCCGGACGCGCTCATAGAGTTCCACGTTTTCCTGCACGGAGTCGCGCTGAGTGACGTCCAGGCGATCCCAGTTGCTTGCCATGCCTCCAAACTATCAAGACGGTGCGCAGCAGCGCCGGTGACACCCGCGCCACTGCAGCCCCTTCCGCCCCACGGAAGCGGCGTCCCTGTAGGCTCGGCACATGGCTGTTGTGCGCCGTCGTGCCCTGCAACCCCGGATGCCGGGAACACGGGAGGCGGCAAGGAGGGGCCCGGCGCCCTGTCCGAAGGATCCAAGGAGGATGCAGTGAAGCGGCAGAAGTACCACTACGGTGAGCACCCCAGCCAATGGGGCGAGCTCTTCCTGCCGGAAACACCCGCTGCTCGCAACGGCAAGCCGCCTTCCCCGCGCGGCATCGTAGTGGTGATCCACGGAGGCTACTGGCGCTCGCAGTACGGCGCCGAGCTGGGTGAGCCGGTGGCGAAAGACCTTGCGGCGCACGGCATCGTGGCCTGGAACCTGGAGTACCGGCGGGCGGGTGACGGCGGCGGCTGGCCGCGGACATTTGAGGATGTCCTCGCCGGTATCGACAAGCTCCGTGAGGTGGCCGGCGAGCACGACCTTGACCTGAACCGCGTGGTGGCGCTGGGGCACTCGGCCGGCGGACACCTGGCCGTCTGGGCAGCCGGAAGGGACCGGCTTGCCGCACTTGGTACGGCGGACGCCGACCGGCAGGTCGCCAGGAACCTGAACGGTGAGGCCGTCCACCTGACCGGCGTGGTCAGCCAGTCCGGGCTGCTCAACCTCGCGCAGGCGGAATGGCTAGACCTCAGCAACGGCGCCGTCAGCAACTTACTGGGCGGATCTGCCGAAAGGTACCCCAAGCGCCACAAATACGCCGACCCGATGAGTGCCGTCCCGCTCGCCATCCCGGTCTACGCGGTTCACGGGCTCGAGGACGACACCGTGCCGGTGAGCCAGTCCGAGGCCTACGCCACGGCCGCCCGCGCAGCCGGAGCCCCGGTCCAGGTGGTCAAGGTCCCCGGCGACCATTTCGCGCTGATCGACCCGAAGGCACCGTCCTACCGGAAATGCCGTGAGCTGGTGCAGGAGCTGCTGCAGCTCTAGGCGTCCGCCTGGACGGGGAACTCCTCCGACGTCCGTTCGTTGCACTGGTGTGGGCTGAGCCGGGACATGCACTCCGGCGGTAAGTATGCTTATCATCAACCGCGAACACTGCAGCCGTCACAACGGAGGGACCTTGCCTTGTCTGATCTCACTGCCATCGCCCCGATCTGCACGCTTACGCCGCCGCCGGAACCCTCCAGCAGCGAACTCATGGCCGCCCGTACCCGGCCGATGAGTAGGGCTCAGCCGATGAGCAGGATGCAGCCGCCGGGGAGCGGCCGGGAGGCCCTGCGCCCCGCGATGCGGACGCCGGTTGCTCGTGGCACCGGCATGGGGGACTCTTGTAGTTGGGGGATAGTCAGCACATTTCGATCATGGGTTTCACTAGGAGATACACATGGGTGAGCCCGGTAGGAAGCGGACGGCGTGATCCGGCTCCGCAAATTGGCGCGCGCCGCGTCTGTCCTGACAACTCCCCTCGCCCCGGAGGATATCCTCGCGCTTTTTGACCCGGTGTTCTCGGCCCGGCAGCTGCGCGGCGTGGTCACCAAGGTTGTCCCCGAGACAGCGGATTCAGCCACGATCCATTTCCGGCCCGGCCGCGGCTGGAAGGCCCATAAGGCCGGCCAGTGGGCGCGGATCGGCGTGGAGCTCGACGGCGTCCGGCACTGGCGTTCCTATTCTCTGAGTGCCCCGGCAGGCGAGGATCCCGCCATCACCGTGAGCGACATGGGTGCCGTGTCCGGTGTCCTGGTCCGCAACACCCGGCCAGGCGACGTCCTGTTCCTGGCGCCCCCGCAGGGCGACTTTGTGCTCCCCGAACACCCCCGGCCGCTCCTGATGCTCACCGCCGGCAGCGGCATCACCCCCGTGATGTCCATGGTCCGCACGCTCGTGCCGCACCGTCCCGACGCCGATGTGGTGCTGATCCATTCCGCCCGCAGGCCGGAGGACAGCATTTTCCGCGAGGAACTGTCCGAGCTCGCGGACCAGTTTCCCAACTTCCGCGTCAACCACTGGTACACGGGGGAAGGCGGCCGGGTGGACTTCGGCACGGCCGCCGCACTGGACACCCTGTGCCCCGACTGGCGCCGCCGCGCCGCCTACGCCTGCGGCCCGGAAGGGTTCCTCGACGACGCGGAGGCCCTGTGGGCCGCCGAGGCGGCCGCCCATTCCAAGGACCCCAAGTCATCACGCACAAGCGCGGCCACGGGCCCCTTCGCCGCGGACCCGGTCAACCTCATCATCGAACGCTTCAACACCAGCCTGCTGGGGGGTGTTGGGCACGACGGCGGCCTGGTCACCTTTGAGGCCTCTGACCGCGAGGTGGAGGCCGACGGCGATACCCCCCTTCTCGACGTCGGCGAAGACGCCGGCGTCCTCATGCCCAGCGGCTGCCGCATGGGCATCTGCCATAGCTGCCTGCTGCCCCTGCGTGCAGGGCAGGTCCGGGACCTGCGAACCGGCGAAGTCCACGGTGAGCCGGGCCAACTAATCCAGACGTGCGTTTCGGCAGCTGCCGGACCCGTTAACCTCGACATCTGAGGAGCATCACCAGCATGACTGCAATATCTGATCGCACAGCCGCGACTGCAACGTCCACCGAGAAGCCAGCCCCGAAACCGCGGCCGGGGGCCCTGGCCACCTCCGGCAGGCCGGCCGTGCGCCCGCCGGCCGCAGCTCACCTTTCCGACGAGCAGGTGGCCGAGCTCGGCCGTGAGCTGGACGCCATCAAGGATGAGATTCTCGCCAAGCGCGGGGCCTCCGACGCCGCCTACATCCGCCGGGTGATCAAGATCCAGCGCGGACTGGAGATCACCGGCAGGGCAGCCCTGCTGGCCGGCCGCAATAAGGCCGCCTGGGTCACCGGCACCAGCCTGCTCAGCCTGGCCAAGATCCTCGAAAACATGGAGATCGGCCACAACATCCTGCACGGCCAGTGGGACTGGATGCGCGATCCGGACATCCACTCCACCACCTGGGAATGGGACTTCGTAACCCCGGCGCGCTCCTGGCAGCACACCCACAACGACCTGCACCACCGCTGGACCAACGTGGTGGGCAAGGACAACGACGTCGGATACAACCTGCTGCGCATGGACGAGGACCAGCCCTGGACCCCCCGCGCCCTGGGCAACCCGCTGTACAACGCGATCCTCGCCCCGATCTTCGAATGGGGCATTGCCGTCTACGACCTCGAGCTCGTCGAATACAAGGAGGGCAAGAAGAGCAAGGAGGACATGGCCCGGGACCTCAAGGCCCTCGGCATCAAGGCCCTCAAACAGTTCACCAAGGACTACGCCGCCACCCCGGCGGTGGCCATGCTGACCGGGTCGGGCAAGCAGGCCCTCCTCGGCACGCTCACCGCCAACGCCGTCCGCAACGTCTGGGCCCACGCCGTGATCTTCTGCGGTCACTTCCCTGAGGGGACTGACACCTTCACCGAGGAAATGGTCGAGGGCGAGACCCGCGGCGACTGGTATGTCCGGCAGATGATCGGCTCGGCCAACATCTCCGGCTCCAAGTTCATGCACATCATGACCGGCAACCTCTCCCACCAGATCGAACACCACCTGTTCCCGGACCTGCCGTCCAACCGGTACGGGGAAGTGGCGCCGAAGGTGCAGGAAATCTGCCGGCGCTACGGCCTGCCGTACACCACCGGGCCGCTGCTGAAGCAGGTGGGGTCCTCCTGGGCGAAGGTCTTCAAGCTCGCCCTGCCGGGGAAGAAGGCTTAACCCGCCGCGGGGCACCCGAGCGCCGGGCGGCGTTCTCTGGCAGAGTATGACCATGCTCACTGTTATCGGCGAGGCCCTCGTTGACGTGGTCCAGCGCAGCTCCGGAATCGAAGCCCATGTGGGCGGCAGCCCGCTCAACGTCGCCGTCGGGCTCGCCCGCCTGGGGCATCCGGTGCAGTTCGTCGGCCGGTACGGCCGGGACGCCTACGGCGAGTCGGTGGCCGCCCATCTGAGGGCGAGTTCCGTCATGCTCCCGCAGGCCCCGGACGGGCTGCCCACCAGCGTGGCCACCGCGCTGGTGGACGATGACGGCGCCGCCACCTACACGTTCGACCTCGCCTGGGAGCTCCCCGGCCTGGCGGAACGGCTGCCGTTCATGCTGCAGGGAACCACACTGCTGCACACCGGTTCCATCGCCACCATGCTGGCGCCCGGCGCCGCGGAGGTGCTGGCCGCCGTCGAACATGCCCACCCGGCGTCGACCATCAGCTTTGACCCCAACTGCCGCCCCAGCATCATCACGGACGCCGAATATGCCCGCCGGCAGGCGGAAAAGTTTGTGACCCTCTCGGACGTCGTCAAGGCCTCCGACGAGGACCTCGCCTGGCTCTACCCCGGCGTGGACCCGCTGGAGTCCGCGCGCCGCTGGCTGACGCTTGGCGGGGCGGAAGGTCCGGCCATGGTGGTGGTGACGCGCGGCGCCGGGGGGCCGTGGGGGATCACCGCCGCGGGCGAGGCCGAGTTTGCCGCACCCCGCGTGGAGGTCGCGGACACCGTGGGTGCAGGGGATTCCTTCATGGCCGCGCTGCTTTCCGGTGTGGTGGACCGCGGCCTGGACGGCGCCCAGAACCGGGCGGACCTGCGGGCGCTCCCGGCAGCGGGGCTTACCGCCCTCCTCGCCCATGCCTCCCGCGCCGCAGCAGTGACCGTCTCCCGAGCCGGCGCCAATCCGCCCACCCGGGCTGAGATCAACCGCGTCGAAGCAGCAGCAGAGGAAGCCGAAGTTCCCACCACCTGAGGAGCAGCCATGACATCGCCGGGCCCGTTTTCCAACCTGCCGGACGTCCCCGCGTTCGCGCTCACCAGCCGGTCCTTCGAGGACGGCGGGACCCTGCCGCCGCCGCAGCGCAGCGGAAGGATGCACGCCGGCGGCGCCGACGAGTCCCCGCAGCTGAGCTGGAGCGGGGCGCCGGACGGAACCCGGAGCTACGCCGTCACAGTGTTTGATCCGGACGCGCCGGGCGCCGGCGGGTTCTGGCACTGGGCGGTCCTGAACCTCACCGCCGACACCACCTCCCTGGCGGAAGGCGCCGGGGCCGAGGGCGGCCCGCAGCTCCCGCCTGGCGCCGTGCAGCTGAAGAACGACGCCGGCTTCCGCGGCTACCTGGGGGCGGCCCCGCCGCCGGGACACGGCAGGCACCGCTACATCGTCACGGTCTACGCGCTGGATGCCGAGGAGCTGCCGGGCGGTGCAGGGGCGAAGCCTGCCGGACTGGGTTCCGAACTCGCCCGTCATTTGCTGGGCACGGCCACGCTCACCGGGGTCTTCGAGCGCTAACCCAGACGGCCATTCTCAAGGCGCTTGATTGACCAGGGAGGCGGCCAGTGCGGCGTCCGCCTCCTTCAAAACTTTCGATGCGACTTCGAGGCCCTCGATGCGGCCGAGTTCGACATCTTCGTGTTCGATGTTGACGAGCATGTCGGGGTCCACTTCGTGGAGGGCGCGCAGGAATTCGGTCCAGTAGGCGGTGTCGTGGCCCTTGCCGAGGGCGACGAAGTCCCAAGCGGCGGGCTTGGGCCATTCGTTGGCCCATTCGTCGCCGCCGAGGTTGGTGCGGTTCTCCTCGGGGGAGAGCCGGCGGAAGCGGTTGTCGAGGACGCCGTAGACGGCGGCGGTGTCTTTGTTGACGCGCACGTCCTTGGCTGCGGCGTGGAAGACCAGGGGCCCGAGTTCGCGGACCACGGCCACCGGGTCCATCTGCTGCCAGAACAGGTGGGAGGCATCGAGTTCCACGCCCACGTGGGTGGCGCCGGTCATTTCGACCAGCCTGTACATGTCGGCGGGGTTGAAGACGAGGTTCTGCGGGTGCAGTTCCAGGGCGACTTTTACGTCGAGGTCGGCGGCGAGTCGGTCCGTTTCCTTCCAGAACTTTGCGGCGACGCCCCACTGGTAGTCCAGCACGTCCAGTGCTGCGGAGTTCCAGGCGTTGACGATCCAGTTCGGCACGGTGGCTCCGGGTTCCCCGCCGGGGAGGCCGGACATGGTGACTACGCGGTTCTGTCCGAGACGGTGGGCCAGGCGGATGGAGCGGCGGATGTCCTCGGCGTGCTTGTCGCCGATCACGCGGTTGGGGTGCAGCGGGTTGCCGTTGCAGTTCAGTCCCGCGATGGAGACGCCGGTGCCTTCGAAGATCGCCAGGTAGTCATCGCGCGCGGCTTCGCTTTCGAGGATGTCGTCGAAGGTGGGGACGTGCACCGCGGGCAGGAACCCGCCGGAGTTGATTTCGATGCCCGTCAGGCCCAGGTCGGCGACGACCTTCAGGGCCTCGGGCAGCGGGCGGTCGTGCAGTATCGCGTTGTAGACGCCAAGCTTCATAGCGTGATCTTCTTTCCGTCGTTCAGGGCTGATTCGGTGACCGCGGCGAGCAGTTCCATGTTGCGGACGCCTTCGTCGAAGGTGGCGCAGCGCGGCAGGGATTCGACTTCGCTGAGGCCTGCGACCTCTTCGAGGAACGCACGCGACTGGTAGGCGAAGGCGTCGTTCTGGCCGAAGCCAACCTCGGGGGCGTCCATGGCCAGGCCGCCGGCGATGTAGGGGTGGCCCGGGCCGAGGATGACCTGGCGGTAACCGTTCTCGTGGCCGGAGCCGTCGTTGAGGAACAGCTGGATCTCTGCAGGGCGGCGCTGGTCGAACTTTGCGGAGCCGTTCTCGCAGAAGACCTCGAAGTTTAGGCTGTTGGCGTGGCCCGCTGCGACGCGGGAGACTTCGAAGCTGCCGGCGCCGTTTTCGAATTCGGCGGAGAAGGCTGCGTAGTCGTCGTTCTCCACGGCCTCGTAGGTGTCGCTGACGGCGGCGTGGTCGTGTCCGATGACGGCGCCCAGCGGCAGGGGGCGCATGTCGATCGCCGTGCTGAGGCGGCCGCCACTGATGGACTTGATGTCGCCACAGAGGAACTCGGAAACGTATGCCAGGTGGCTTCCGACGTCGGCCAGCGCGCCGGAGCCGGGACCGCCCTTGTAGCGCCAGCTCATGGGCGCATCCGGGCTGAAGCCGTAGTCAGTCCAGTAGCGGCCGCTGAAGTGCAGCACCTTGCCCAGGGTTCCGTTCCGGATGAGGTCGCGGATGTACGCGATGCCCGGGGTGCGGCGGAAGGTGAAGCCGATGCGCGCGATCGAGGAGGCGTTCCGGGCCGCGTGGGCCATGGCCCGTGCGTCCTCCAGCGTGTCGCTCAACGGCTTCTCGCACAGGACGTGCTTGCCGGCGGCAAGGAGGCCCTCCACTACCTCCCGGTGCAGCGAGTTGGCGATGACCACGCTGACGATGTCGATGTCATCAGCCCCGGCGATGGCCTGCCATGAGGTGTCGTTGCGCTCGTAGCCGAAGCGCCGTGCGGCGAGGGAGCCGAACTCCGCATTCACGTCCCCGATGGAGACCAACCGGATCGGCGGGAGGACCGGGTTGTACAGGGCGGAGGCGGTGCGGAAGGCGGCGGCGTGGGCCTTGCCGGCCATGCCCGCCCCGATGACGGCTACGCCGAGATCTCTGGGCATTGGTTTTCTCCTTTGAAACGGGCTTTGCGGGACTCAGCCGCTGTGACGTGGGACGCAAATGGAGCGCTCCACAAAACGATAGAGGTGAGACTTTGTCCTGTCAATATTCCAAAAGGGTCGGCATATGAGTGACAATTGCAGGGTGACCCAGGAGACCGGCAAACGCCCGAACATTTACGACGTCGCCTCCGCGGCCGGGGTGTCGAAATCCCTGGTTTCGTTGGTCCTGCGCGGTGCGCCCGGCGTCTCGGCCGCCCGCCGGGCCGCCGTGGAGGAAGCGATCGAACGGCTGAACTACCGACCGAGCCGGGCGGCAGCAACGCTGGCCGGCAACCGGTCCCGGACCATCGGCGTCGTTCTGGATGACTACCGGAACCTCTGGTTCGTCGGCCTGCTGGGCGGGCTGCACGATGAACTCGCCCCCCTAGGCTTCCGCGTGGCAGTAGCCGACCCCTCCTTTAACGCCCATCTGGACCGGACGCCGGTGGACGGCCTTATGTCGTTGCGGGTGGACGGCATAGTGATCGCGACCGAGCCCACGGAGGCGATGTTCGCCGCCGTCGACGTACCTGCGGTAGTGGCAGGCAACCGCGACCTCGTTGTCCCGGGAGCGGATATGGTCGCCAATGACGACGAGGCCGGCGGCCGCCTGGCCACCGGGCATTTGATCGGGCTGGGGCACAGGGAAATCGGGCATGTGACCGGCGGGGGAGGGGCCGCCCGTCTGCGGGCTCAGGGGTTCGAGTCCGCGATGCGCGCACACGGGCTGCGGCCGGACATCGCGCAGGGCCACGGGCTGACGATGGAGCCGGACGGCTACGAGGGCGCGCTGAAGCTGCTGGATCAAAACCCCGGGCTCACGGCGATTTTTGCTGCCAACGATGTGATGGCGATGGGTGTGGCGGGCGCGGCGCGGGATCGCGGCAGGCGGATTCCGGAGGATCTGTCCCTGATCGGTTACGACAATTCGCCGCTTGCGTCAGCGAACCTGCTGCGCCTGACCACCATCGACGGCCGGAACGGCGAGGTGGGTGCCGGGGCTGCGAAGGCCCTGCTGGACCGCATGAGGGATCCGGAACTGCCGGTCCGGACGAAGCTTGTGGACCCGGAGCTGGTGGTCAGGGGTTCGGCGGCGCCCCCGGCCTGAGTAGCCGCAGGCAAAGCGGTGCCCCCGCCTGAATTACACGGGCGGGGGCATCGTCGTCCTTCAGGTTAGAGCGCACCTTGCGTGCTGGTGCCCGCGGGAATTGCGGCCAGCCGGGTCACTTCCACCGGCTCCTCCAGGAGCCCCTCGAGTGAGGCGTTCAGGCGCTTGACGGCGTCGCCGGCGCCGTGGGCGTCGAGGAGTTCGGCGCTCTCCCACTTTTCGATCATGACGATCTGGCCGTTCGGGGCTTCGTGGATGGCGTACAGTTCGCAGCCCGGCTCCTCGTGGACCTCCGCGATGGCGGGGGAGAGGGCGGCTACGACGTCAGCGAAGGCACCTTCCTTGGGCGTGAACATGGCGGTGACAACTACGGTCATGGGTTTTCCTTTTCCTTATTTGGTTGCGGACTTGCTGGTGGCGAGGCGGGCCGGTGCCGCGCAGCTGCTGCGCGGCACGAAATCCGCCTTGACTTCGATGGTCTTGGCGCCGACGGGAAGCCGGCCCTGCATCCGTCCGAGGACGAGTTCAAGGGAATGCACCGCGAGCATGCCGATCGGCTGCCGGATCACGCTGAGCGGGGGGCTTGTCAGTTCGGTCCACGGGTTGTCGTCAAAGACGATAACCGACAGGTCCTCGGGTATCCGCACGCCCATCTGGACGAGGCGCCGGACCGAGCTTTGCACCTGGGCGGTATTGCCGACGATCAGTCCGGTGGGGGCATCCGGGGACGCGAGGAGGGACCCGACGGCGTCGCCCCCGCCATCGCCGCGGAAGGGAACGTCCCTGACCAGCATGGGGTCGGGCGTGATCGCGGCACTGTCGAGGGCGGCCCGGTAGCCGCCGATCCGGGAACGCCCGGTTGACGTGTTTGCGGGGCCGGTGATGAGGGCGATCCGCTCGTGGCCCAGGGCGATGAGGTGCTCGGTTGCGCGCCGGGCTGAGTCGGAGTTTTCGATGCTGACGACGTCGACGTCGCTGAGGTCCTCAATGGTGCGGTCGACGAAAACCACGTTCACCCCGAGGTCCCGCAGGCGGTCCCATTTCTCGACATTTCCGCCCGTTGGTGTTGCGATGACGCCGCCCACCGAACGGTCAAGGAGCGTGTCCAGGGATTCGGCCTCAAGGTGCGGGTCCTCCTGAGTGGTCATGACCACAACCTGAACGCCATGGCTGCGGGCCTCCCAGACCACACGGTCGGCCAGTTGGGCGAAGAACGGGTTGGCGAGGTCCGTGACCACCAGGCCAACGGTGAGGGTGTGGCCCGCGCTGAGTTCGCGCGCCGCAGCGCGGGGACGGTACCCGAGTTCACTGATGACATTCAGGACCTGTTCGCGCTTGGCCGGCGCCACCGGGCCGGAGTCGGGGTTGAGCACCCGCGACACCACGGACACCGAGACTCCCGCCGCTGCCGCCACGTCGCGGATAGTGGGCGCCTTCTTCAATGCTCCTCCTAGCGGCCGGCGCAGTTCACCGACTCATGTTGACACAGCTTAACACTGACTGGTACAAAAGTGGAACCGGTTCCACTCGGTAACCCAGATCACAGCAACTGCGACGAAGAGGTGCTCCACCCCCAGGGTGGACGGCTATCTCTCTTCGGTCGGACATCCAATAAGAGAGATCCCCATGAACCTTCACAAGCTTCTGAGCGACCGCGAGAACCAGGGCCGTCCCATCCGCGTGGGCCTCATCGGAGCCGGCCGGTACGGCACCATGTACCTCGCCCAGGCAAACAACATCCCGGGCATCCATGTTGTGGCCATCGCTGACATCAACGTGAAGCGGGCGGAAGGCGCATTCGAGCTGGTCGGCTGGCCCCGGAACCAGATCGCGCCGGACATCAGCACCGCACTGGCGAACCGTTCCACCACCATCGTGGCTAACGCCGATGAACTGTTTGACGTGGACATCGACGTCATCGTTGAAGCGACCGGCAACCCGATCGTGGGCGTGAAGCACGCACTCCGCGCGATCGAAACCAAGAAGCACATCATTATGGTCACGGTCGAGGCCGACGCCCTGGCCGGACCGGCCCTCGCCAAGCGCGCGGAAGAGGCCGGCGTCGTGT
>NZ_JBFTLC010000036.1:0-53071 GCF_056396245.1 Arthrobacter sp. 05T423 | reverse complement strand
CCCTCCACACCACGCTCGAAAACAGGCTCTAAGCACTAAGACACAGCGGCGTCGACCGCGGCACCGCCATCATCCGCCGCTACCCAACCCAACCACAAGGCCGTTTTCTCAATTCCACAACGCCGCGGAGCGGCTCCGCAGCTCGAAACTACCGGAGCGGAACCGGACGTGCGGTTCAAGCCCTGCCCCTTCCAGGATTCCGAGCATGAGCTCGCGGGTGTGCGGCAGGTCAAGTAGGATGAACGGCTCGTCACGCAGATCGGAGAGGTCCACTTCTGCCAGCCCAGCCAGGCGGTGCTCCACCGGGAGCGCGACGTAGGGCCGGGCGGAGTGCACCGCGGTGACGGCGATATCGCTGGGCAGCCCGTAGTCGTAGCACAGCGCCAGATCCGCGCGTCCACTGGTCAGTGCCTCCACGCAACCGGCGGCGTCCGCCTCGAAGACCGAAAGCTCCAGCCCCGGGTGCTCTTCGGCAAGCCGGGCCAGGACCCCTGGTACCAGGAACGGCGCAAGGGTCGAAAAGCAGACCAGCCTCAGGCGTCCGGTCACCGCCGATTGCTCCCCCCGGGCGTGATCCAGGGACTCCTCGAGGTGGGCGAGGACGGAGGTTACGTCCTTCAGGAAACGCTCGCCGGCTGAGGTGAGCACTAGGCCCTTAGAGCGCTGGCGGATGAAGAACTGCGAGCCGGTCGCCCGCTCCAGCTGGGCGACCGCGGTCGAGACAGCGGATTGGGCGACCATGAGCCTGTCGGCGGCCCGGGTCATCGACAACTGCGCCGCAGCCTCGGCGAAGTAACGCAACTGGGTCAAGGTCACATCCACAGCGCGACCATAGCACCTTGACCCGGGCGCTACCGTGCTAAGGGCTGCGGTTCCCAAGACGGTCTGACCTCCGCGCGTTCGGGGCAGGAACGATTCCCGCCAGTCGCTGGGGCTGCAGGATCAGCTCGAGGTCGAGCTCGCTCATCAGCCCCTGTGCAAGCACGAGGCCACGCACATTCGCATCGGTAGCCAAGGCCACTCTGGCGAGCTTTGCCGCCTCGGCGTAGCCGATCACAGGCGCCAGAGCCGTGATGACCGTGACGGACCGCGAAACCATCCCCTCGAGCCGCCCGGAGTTGGCGGTGATCCCGTCTACGCAATTGACGCGAAGCGTGTGGCAGGCACGCTCAAGCCAGGTGATCGATTGGAACAGCGCGTGCGCGATGATCGGCTCGAAGGCGTTGAGCTGGAGCTGGCCTGCCTCTACGGCCATTGACACGGTCACGTCAGCTCCGGCGATGGAGTAGGCCACCTGTGATACCGCCTCGGGGATGACCGGGTTGACCTTGCCCGGCATGATGGATGATCCGGCTTGCCGCGGCGGGAGGTTTATTTCGCCGAATCCGGCCTGCGGGCCGGAGGAGAGGAGCCGCAGGTCGTTGGAGATCGTGGACAGCTACAGCGCGCTGCGCTTCAGCGCGGCAGAGAATGTTACGAACGCCCCTGTGTCATTGGTTGATTCAATCAGATCGCGGGCAGTCACGAGATCGAGGCCCGTGATCGCCCGCAGGTGCCGGATGACGGCCGCCGTATAGCCGGCCGGCGTGTTGATGCCGGTACCGATCGCTGTAGCGCCCATGTTCACTTCTCGCAGCAGCGTCACGGCCTCCGAAAGCCGTTCCGCATCCTCCCGGAGCGTTACGGCGAAGGCTTGGAACTCCTGGCCCAGGGTCATCGGCACGGCGTCCTGGAGCTGGGTGCGGCCCACTTTCAGGACGTGGGCGAACTCCCGCCCCTTTTCGGAGAAGGACTCGGCGAGAAGTTCCAGTTCGGCCAGCAGACCGCGCAGTGAGAAGGCCAGCGCGATCTTGATGGCCGTCGGGTAGGTGTCGTTGGTGGACTGGCTCCGGTTCGTATGGTCATTGGGATTGATGTGGGCGTAGTCCCCCCTCGGGCGACCGGCGAACGCAAGTGCACGGTTGGTGATGACCTCGTTGGCGTTCATGTTCGTCGACGTCCCGGCCCCACCTTGGACGACACCAACGACGAATTGGTCGTGGTGCCTCCCCTGCAGGATCTCCCCGCAGGCCCGGTCGATCAGGGCGGCCCGCGGCCCGTCGAGTACGCCGATCTCCAGGTTCGCCCGCGCCGCGGCCTGCTTCACGCAGGCCAGGGCACGGACGAACTCGGGGTATATCGAGATGGGCCGCTCCGCTATGGGGAAGTTCTCGAGGGCCCGCGCGGTGTGTACGCCCCAGTAGGCCGACACGGGAACCTCGGCAGTTCCGAGGGAGTCGGTCTCGGTGCGCGTTTGTTCCGTGAGGGGTTCATCCTTCACTCTGCTGCTCCTGTCTGTTCCAGGGAGGACTGCCGGAACGCTCAGGCGCCGGCCCTGACCCTGTCGGGGCTGTAGGTGAGGTAGTTGCGCTGGATCTCGATCTGGTCGGCAAGGTACTTCGCGTCATGCCAGACCCCCCAGATGAAGCTCGAACCGCGGCGGGCCTGCCATGGCAGGCCCAGGAAGTACACGCCCGGCTCGCAGGAAACGCCGCGCTGCTGCTTCGGCCTGCCGGTTGCGTCGAAGGCATCAACCTGCAGCCAGCTGTAGTCGAAGCCGAACCCGGTGGCCCACACGATCGAGGTGACCCCTGCCGCTGCCAGGTCGAGCTCCAGGACTGGGTCAGTAACGCATTGCGGGTCAGGTCCGAGTACCCGGGCCTGCGGTTCCTCGGGCAGGTCGAGTCCGTTCCTTGCGGCATAGGCGTCAGCTTCGTCCAGCATGGACAGGTAGTTGGCGTCGCCGTTGGCAATGTTCACACCCAGATCGGGCGCGAAGTGCATGGTGCCCTCCTCAAAGGAGGTTGCGCGCCCGACGAGCGTGATGCCATCAGCAGCCAATTCTCGGAAGTCGACGGTCTCACCGCCGTTGGCTCCGCTTACGGCGATGGTGACGTGCTCGGCGCCGGCCGGCGGCGCCGAGGCCTCCCACTTGTTCAGCACCCCAAGCCACCAGACGAAGTCGCGGCCCCGGTAGCTCCGCGGCGGCCTGTCGTGGGGCCCGACGGCCAGGTGCACCTGCCGCCCCGACTTCTTCAGTTCGGCAGCGATCTGCACACCCGAGGACCCTGCCCCCACCACCAGGGCGCCGCCGGCGGGCAGCTGCTGCGGGTTGCGGTAGGAACTCGAGTGGATCTGATGCAGGCCGGCGCTCTCGGGCACGACCGGCGGAATGACGGGCTTCTGAAACGCGCCCGTGGCCGCAACGACAAAGCGTGCCTCGAGCGGTCCTTCTGCGGTCTCCACCCGGAAGCCGCCTGTCCCTTCCTCCTTGCGCACCGAGAGGACGTCGACGCCGCAACGGACCGGAGCATTGAACTTTGCGGCATATGCCTCGAAGTAGTCCGCCACCTGCTCCTTCCTGGCGAAGTCATCCGGGGACAGTCCGTCAAACTCAAGGCCGGGGAACCGGTCATGCCAGACGGGCCCGTTGGCGACGAGGGAGTCCCATCGTTCGGAGCGCCAGCGCTCGGCGACCCGGCTGCGCTCGAGCACAACGTGGGGTACTCCCCTCTCGCTCAGGTGCTGGCTCATGGCAATTCCGGCCTGCCCGGCACCGACGACGAGGACTTCGGTGGCCTCGGTTCTTTGAGTTGACATGAAAACTCCGCTCGCTTCGTTGTGGTTTGTGTCACCACCAGCAAAAGCGCCACGGACCGGTTGCGTCCAATACCTTTTGCCGCTCCACTTCATCGGCAAAACAGATGTGCTTGGAATTCAGTATCAAAGCGAGCAATGGAACACTGCATCGGATTTTCAGATTCAATAACCCCTGTTATCACTATTTTACAGAACTCGGAGAGGGTCCAAGAATTGGTACTGAAGAAGTCTGTGACATGAACCACTTCCAGAAACGAGGACGTCAATGCCCCCGCACACAAGGATCCGGCCCTTCAACACCAAGGAAACGTACCCGGAGCAGAAGCTCGACAACGACCTGTGCCAGGCAGTCGTCGCCAACGGTGTCGTCTACCTGCGAGGCCAGATCGGGCAGGACCTGGAGACCCGGGAATCTATCGGGATCGGCGACGTTGTCGCCCAGACCAACCAGGCAATGGAGAACATCAGGATGCTCCTTGAAGAGGCGGGGAGCCGGCTTGAGGACATCGTGAAGGTGACCGTGTATATCATCGACCCCCGCTACCGCGAGGATGTCTACCGGACCATGGGCACCTGGCTCAAGGGCGTCTTCCCCGTGTCGACCGGCATCGTCGTCCAGGCGCTGGCACGCCCGGAATGGCTGGTCGAAATCGATGCCACAGCAGTACTCAGCGAGATCTCCCCGTCATGACCTTCTCACTGCTCCTCAGGGATACCGCAACCGGGGAATTCGGCGCGGCAATCTCATCGTCCTCACCGGCAGTCGCGGCACGCTGCCTCAACCTGGACGACGGGATCGGCGGCGCGAATTCCCAGAACGTGACGGACCCACGCCTGGGAGTGCAACTCCTCGATCAGCTGCGCTCCGGCGCCGCCGCCCAACAGGCGTTGGACGCTGTGGTCGCAACGGCGGACCAGCACACTATCGATTTCCGCCAGCTGCTCGTGCTCGACAACGAAGGCCGCGGCGCCGTGTTCTCCGGAAACCGCGCCTTGGGCGTCTACGGCTCAGCCGTCCGCCAGGACGCCATCGCCGGCGGCAACATGCTCGCCGGGACTGAAGTGCTCGACGCGCTGGTGGACACAGCACTCTCGACCAGCGGACGGATCGAGGAGCGGCTCTTCGCTGCACTCCAGGCAGCGGTGGCGGCCGGTGGCGAGGAGGGCCCCGTTCATTCGGCCGGACTCGCCGTCGTGGCCGATGCCGGATGGCGGGTTACGGATCTGCGTGTCGACTGGTCAGAAGACCCGATTGGCGAACTCGGCCGGCTCCTGGACGTCTGGCTTCCACAGCGCGATGACTACACCTCCCGTGGCACCAATCCAGGCGCCGCGCCGTCCTACGGAGTGCCCGGCGATGAGTGACGCGCCCAAAACCCGCGCTGCCACCCGCCTCGTGAAAGTGGAGGCCGAGCTCGTCGCGCTCTCCAACCAGCTGCACGACGACCCCGAGACCGGCTGGCAGGAACACCGCTCATCGGCCGCGGTCGCGGCACTGCTTGCCCGCCACGGCTTCACCGTAACCCAGCCCTACCTCGGCCTGGAAACAGCTTTCCGTGCCGTCTACGAACCGGCAGAAGCACAAAATTTCAGGGTGGCTTTCCTGGCGGAATACGACGCCCTCCCGGGCCTTGGCCACGCCTGCGGCCACAACCTCATCTCCGCGATGTCCGCCGGAGCCGCCATCGCCCTCGCAGAAACAGCAGAAGAAGCGGGCGTCTGCGTGGAAGTCATCGGCACCCCCGCCGAGGAAGGCGGCGGCGGCAAGATCGAGCTGCTGGAACGAGGCGCCTTCGAGGGCATCGACTTCACCCTCATGGCCCATCCGGCGCCGGTCGACGTCGCCGAGGCCCGCCCCTTCGCTGTCACCCACTGGCACGTACAGTACGAGGGCAAAGCCGCTCACGCAGCGGCCTACCCCGAGAGGGGTGTCAACGCCAATGACGCCTTCCTCGTCGCCCAACTCGCCATCGCACTGCTCCGCCAGCAGCTGCCCCCGGGCGTTCGCGTCCACGGCGTCCAGACCAACGGCGGGCAGGCCCCCAACGCCATCCCCGGACGCACCGAAGGACGCTGGTACATCCGGGCCGAGACCACAGCCCAACTGCTTGAGCTCGAAGAACGCGTCATGAAGTGCTTCGAAGCCGGCGCACTCGCAACCGGCAGCCGCCTTACGGTCACGCCGGAGAGCAAGCGGTACGCCGAAATGCGCAACGATGAAGACGCATTGGCCCTCTACCGAAAAAATGCCGAAAGCCTCGGCCGCAGCTTCGATGTGGACCCGCTGGCCGCCACCATGAACCGTGCGTCCACGGACATGGGCAATGTCTCGCAGGCCGTCAACGCCATCCACCCCTACATCGGAGTGGGCGGCACAGCGAGCAACCATCAGCCGGCCTTCGCAGAAGCCTGCGTCGGTCCGGTCGCCGAACAAACCCTGCGCGACGGTGCCCAGGCCCTGGCCTGGACCGCCCTCGACGTAGCCCGCCTTCGATTAGGATCCGGCAATGGCGCCGCGACCCTCCAGTCCGCAGCACCCTAGGAGAAATACCATGTCCACCACACCATCAGCGCCGCCGTTCCCCAGCGACCTCGTCGATCAAAAAAGCCTGCGCAAGAGCGTGGTCGCCGGTTCCATCGGCGTGCTCGTGCACTGGTTTGACTGGGCCGTCTACGCCTACCTCGCCGGAACGCTCGCCTCCGTATTCTTCCCCGAAGAGAACACGACAGCGGGGCTGATGGCCACCTTCGGCGTCTTCGCGGTCTCCTTCTTCTTCCGTCCCCTCGGCGCCGTCATCTTTGGCCGCCTGGGCGACAGGCTCGGCCGCAAGCAGACGCTGTCAGTGGTCATCCTCGCAATGGCCCTCGCAACCCTCGTCCTGGGCCTGCTGCCGGGCTACGACACCATCGGCATATTGGCTCCCATCCTCCTGATCGCCACCCGAATCGTGCAGGGCCTGGCCGCCGGCGGGGAATTCGGCAGTGCCGCCGCCTTCCTCGGAGAGTTCTCCCCCGCCAAACGACGCGGCTTCGGAGTGAGCTGGCTGGAATTCGGCAGCCTCCTCGGCTTCCTGCTCGCCTCCCTGGTCGTCTTCCTGCTGAACACGGTCTTCACGACCGATGACATCGTCGCCTGGGCATGGCGCATCCCATTCCTCATCACCGTCCCCCTGGGCTTCATCGGCCTGTACATCCGGCGGAAAATTGAGGACACCCCCGAGTTCCTGGAACTCCAGAAACTCGAGACGGTTTCCCACGCGCCCGTCAGGGAAGTGTTCAAGCGCAACCGCAAGGAATTTATCCAGACCTGCGGCATGGAAATCTTCATGAACGTCACCTTCTACGTAGTGCTCGTTTACCTGCTCACCTACCAGGAGGTCTACGTCGGCTTCGATGCCGGGCGCGCCGCGCTCTTCTCCGCCCTCGCCTCCGCACTGGGTCTGATCGTCGTACCCCTGGCCGGCATCGCATCCGACCGACTCGGGCGTAAGCCGGTGCTCATGACCGCAGCCATTGCACAGACGGTGCTCTCAGTTCCGCTGTTCATGCTGATGGGACGCGGAGAGGACTGGGCCGTCTTCACCTCAACCCTCGGTCTCGCTCTGATCCTCTCCATCGTCCTCGGAACGCATGCCGTCACCGTCGTCGAGCTTTTCCCAACACGCACCCGCCAGTCAGGGCTTTCCATTGCCTATGCCATCACTGCGGCACTGTTCGCAGGCACCGCGCCCTACGTGCTCACCTGGCTCCTGGAGGCAACCCACAACAACCTGGTTCCCGGATTCTTCCTCGTGGCCGTAGGCCTGGTGGGCGTCGTCACGGTCCTGAGCCTGCCAGAGACACGCGCTACCTCACTCATCAAGGAACAGGACTTGGAGACTTCTTCGGCAGCGGCTTTCGCCGGCAAAGTCGATCACGTCGGCGCTGATTGAAGCGAACCGATCCCTGAACCACACCCGCGCGCGGCCCCTTTTCTCGGGCCGCGCGCGGGCCTATCTGGTCGTAGCAGCCTACGGACCTTCCGAAGCTCGCGCTCCCGCACCCGCCAACCTTGTGTCGATGACTGGGCCGCCTGCCGCGGATTACATTCTTTCAAGCGCGCCCGACGTCATCTAGAGAACCTGCAACACCCATGGCCCGCACACTCGCCTAGACCTAACCTGCGCCCCCGCACTCCTTCAGGTTGACGAAAAATTGGTTATCAGCGCGGGAGGGGGCAGGCGTGCGATGCGCGCAGTGCCGGCGCCGTCAACGCGCCAGCACCTACCCCGCAGCCCAAGCAACCACAACCAGCGTCCCAACGCACAGGACGGTGGTGCAGAGGATCACGTCGCGGGCCACCGTCATGCCCCGGCCGTAGGGGGAGGCGAAGAGGAAGACGTTCTGAGCGGTGGGCAGCGTCCCCATGATCACGCTCGCCAGCAGATGCTGCCCCGACAGGCCAAAGACAAAGCGGGCGAGCAACCACACAACCAAAGGCATGCCGGCGATCTTTAGGAACGTTGCCACCAGGGTCTCCGTCCGGCCGTCGTCCTTCTGCAGCGGCGCCCTCCCGGCCAGCGACAGGCCAAAGGCAAGAAGCACCATGGGGACAGCACCGCCTGCCAGCATGTCGATGGGTTTCTGCAGCAGGTCCGGCTCCTGCCACCCCGTCAGTGCAACCACGACGCCGAGCGCCGAGGCGATGATCATCGGGTTCGATAAGGGCTGGAGCAGCACCTTCCGCCACGAAATCCGGGTACCCGAGAACAGCCCCAGAAGCGTGAGGTAGAACGGGGCCATGACCAGGAGCTGCACCAGAAGAACCGGCGCCACATGCTGGGCCGTTCCGACGGCGTACAGCGAGACCGGAATTCCGATGTTGTTGGCGTTGGCGTAGCTGCTGGCCATTGCGCCGACGGCGGTCTCCGCGGCAGGGCGGCGGAAGAACAGGAAGCTCAGCAGCCAGTAAAGAAGCCCCACCGCCGCTGCTGAAAGCAGCGCCAGCGGGGCGTCGGTTCCGAGTGCGGCCCGGATGTCGGAGCCGGCAACCACGGTGTAGAGCAGGGCAGGGTTGGTGATGTAGAAGGCCGTGCGGGTCAGCGCACCCTGTACCTCGGGGCCCAAAATGCGGAACCTGGCGGCGAGGTAACCGACGGCGATGACTGCAGAAACGATGAGTATTCCGGAGACGACGCCGCCCACACTCTGCCCTTCTATGTATCTGTATGTTGGAGTTCCGCACGGCCGTCTCCTGCGCGGAGGGAGGGCGGCCGTGCGGAAGCTTAACAACCTACCTAACCAGGCAGGGCCGCTTCGGGTCGAAGGACCAGCCGTCCACGTAGTACTGCATGCCGATGCTGTCGTCGCGGGCGTCCAGTCCGTGTTCCAGGTACAGCTGGTGCGCCTTGTCCAGCGCGTCGCGGTCCAGTTCGATGCCGAGTCCCGGTGCAGCGGGGACCTCGATGGCGCCGCCCCTGATCTGCAGCGGGTTCTTGGTGAGGCCCTGGCCGTCCTGCCAGATCCAGTGCGTGTCCAGCGCGGTGATCTCGCCGGGGGCTGCCGCGCCGGTGTGCGTGAACATGGCCAGCGAGATGTCGAAGTGGTTGTTCGAGTGCGAGCCCCAGGTCAGGCCGAACTCGTTGCACAGCTGCGCCACGCGGACTGAACCGTGCATGGTCCAGAAATGCGGGTCCGCCAGCGGGATGTCGACGGCGTTGCTGCGGATGGCGTGGGCCATTTCGCGCCAGTCGGTGGCGATCATGTTGGTGGCGGTCTTCAGCCCGGTGGCCCGGCGGAACTCGGCCATGACCTCGCGCCCGGAGAAGCGGCCTTCAGCGCCGCAGGGGTCCTCGGCGTAGGCCACGACGCCCTGCATCCGCTTGCCCAGCCGGATGGCTTCCTCGAGGAGCCAGCCGCCGTTCGGGTCCAGCGTGACGCGGGCCTCGGGGAAGCGCTTGGCCAGTGCGGTGACCACGTCCACTTCGTCGTCGCCGGACAGTACGCCGCCCTTGAGCTTGAAGTCGCTGAAGCCGTAGCGCTCCTGCGCCGCTTCGGCCAGCGCGACGACGGCCTCGGGGGTCATTGCCTCCTGGCGGCGCAGTTCCTCCCAGCGGACCGACGGCGCGTCCTCCACGAGGTACGGAAGATCCGTCCGTTTGTGGTCACCGACGAAGAACAGGTATCCGAGCATCGGCACGGACGTGCGCTGCTGGCCGTCGCCCAGCAGTTCGGCCACGGGGACGCCAAGGAACTGGCCGTGCAGGTCCAGCAGCGCGGACTCGACGGCGGTGACAGCGTGGACGGTGGTGCGCAGGTCGAAGGTCTGCAGGCCCCGGCCGCCGGCGTCGCGGTCCTCGAACTCTGCGGCGATTTCGCGCAGCAGCGAGCGGTAGCGGGCCACCGGCCTGCCCGCGATCAGCGCGCCGGCTTCCTCGATGGTGGTCCGGATCTTCTCGCCGCCCGGGACCTCGCCGAGGCCGGTCCGGCCATCGGAGTCGGTCACGATGACCACGTTCCGGGTGAAGAACGGTCCGTGCGCGCCGCTGAGGTTCATCAGCATGCTGTCGTGGCCGGCAACCGGGACTACTTCGACGCGGGCAATTGACGGCTGGCCGGTCATGCGTTGACCTCCTCTTTCTGTTCAGGGGCATCAGCGGCGTCAGCAGTGACAACCGTGCCGTCAATCTGGCGGTTCAGCTGCCACGGGTTGGCGTCCTTGAGCGCTGCGGGCAGCAGTTCCTGGGGCAGGTTCTGGTAGGCGACAGGGCGGAGGAACCGGTTGATGGCCAGCGTACCCACGGAGGTGGTGCGCGAGTCCGAAGTGGCGGGGAAGGGTCCACCGTGGACCATGGCGTGCCCAACTTCGACGCCGGTGGGCCAGCCGTTCACGATAATGCGCCCGACCTTCTGCTCCAGTGCGGGGATCAGCTGCGCCGCCGTCGGGTAGTCCTCTTTGGTGAGCTGCAGCGAAGCGGTGAGCTGCCCCTCGATCCGGTTGGTCGCCTCGATGAGTTCCGCGGCGGAGGAGTAGCGGATCACCAGGGAAGCTGAGCCGAAGATTTCCGCGTGCAGCACCTCGTTGCTGACGAAGTCGCGGATTTCCGTGCCATAGATGGCCGGTGCCGGGGCGTTCTCGGTGGGCCCGGGGGTTCCGGTCCCGACGACGGTCACGTTCTGGGCGGCGCCCAGCGCCTCGGTGCCGGAGTTCCAGGAGCCGGCGATGCCTGCGGTCAGCATCGTCTGTCCGGCGCAGGCGGACACAGCACGGCCGACGGCGGCAGCCAGTTTGTCCCCTGCCTCACCGGCGGGGGCGAACAGCAGGCCGGGGGAGGTGCAGAGCTGGCCTGAGCTGCCGGTAACGGCGGCGACGTACTGCTGCGCAAGTGCGTCAATCTGTTCGCCGGAGCCGTTGAGGGCGCCGGGGAAGACGAAGACCGGGTTGAGTGAGGACATCTCCGCGTACACGGGGATGGGCTCCGGCCGGGCGGCGGCGGTGCGCATCAGCGCGATGCCGGCGCTCTGCGAGCCGGTGAAGCCGACGGCCTTGATGGCCGGGTCCGCCACGAGGGCCTGGCCGATGCTGCTGCCCGGGCCGTAGATCAGGGAGAAGACGCCCGGGGGCAGGCCGAGGTCTTTGACCGCCTTGGCGATGGCCTGGCCTACGAGTTCGCTGGTGCCAGGGTGGGCGTTGTGGGCCTTGAAGACCACGGGACAGCCGGCGGCGAGGGCCGACGCGGTGTCCCCGCCCGCCGTCGAGAACGCCAGCGGGAAGTTGCTGGCCCCGAAGACGGCGACGGGACCCAGGGGAATCTGGCGCTGGCGGATGTCGGCACGCGGCAGCGGTGTGCGGTCCGGGAGGGCCGGGTCGATCCGCACGCCGCGGAAGTCGCCCTGGCGGACCACGTTGGCGAAGAGCCGCAGCTGTCCGGTGGTACGGGCGCGTTCTCCCTGCAGGCGCGCGGCCGGCAGCCCGGTCTCCTGCCCGGCACGCGCGGTCAGTTCGTCGCCGATGGCTTCGATGTTGTCCGCAATCGAATCCAGGAACGCAGCGTGGGTTTCGGGGTCAAGGGAGCTGAACGACTCGAAGGCCTCGGCGGCCGCGGACGTGGCGGCCTTGAGTTGCTCCTCGGTGAGCAGGGTGTAGGCGGGCTCGAGCTGTTCGTTGGTGGCCGGGTTGAAGGCAAAGGCGGTGTTGCCTTCGCCGGCGACGGTCTGTCCGGCGATCAGGGAGTGTCCGGTGAGGGCCACGGTTTGTTCCTCCTGGGTAGGTGGGAGATGGCTGGCGGGCCGGCGATCAGGAAATTAGGGCTAGGAAACCTTGGCGATGAGTGCCTTGAGGTCGGACAGGTCCATTTCCGCCATGTTCTGCAGCGGCGGACGGACGCCGCCGGCGGAACGGCCGATGGCGTCGAGGCCGCCCTTGACGATGGAGACGGCGTAGCCCTTCACGCGGTCGCGGATGTCCAGGTAGGGGATGACGAAGTCGTTGAGCTTCTGGTTGACGGCCACGCGGTCCTGGTTACGCACGTCCTGGTAGAAGTCGAGCGCGAACCGCGGAACGAAGTTGTACATCGCGCTGGAGTAGGTGCTCATTCCCAGCTGCAGGAGCGGCAGCGCGAAGGTCTCTGCGGTGGGCAGGCCGCCCAGGTAGAACAGGCGGTCGCCGAGCTTGGCGTAGACGCGGGCGTCGTGCTCGAGGTCGCCCACGCCGTCCTTGAAGCCGATCAGGTTCTCGTGCCGTTCGGCCAGGGCGGCCACGGTGGTGTCCTTGTAGATGGCGTTGGCGCGGTTGTAGATGATGACGCCCAGGGACGTGGCGCTGCAGACGGCGCTGACGTGCTCGATCAGGCCGCCCTGGTCAGCTTCCGTCAGGTACGGCGGCAGGAGCAGGATGCCCTCGGCGCCCGCTGCCTCGGCTGCCTCCGCATTTTCAATGGCCTGGGCGGTGGAACCGCCGGCAGACGCCAGAACGGGGACGGTGCTGCCGACTTCCTCGACGGCGGCACGGACCACGCGGGCCGACTCGGCCGGGGTGAGGGAAAAGCCCTCACCGGTACCGCCGGCGGCAAAGAGACCGGCAACGGGGTAGCTGGCCTGCCACGTCAGGTGCTTGCGGTAGTTCTCCTCGTCGAACTGCAGCTCTGCATCGAAGGAGGTTACGGGGAAGGACAGCAGCCCGTCCTTGAGGGTGTTGGCGAGTTCCTGGGGTGAAAATTTAGCCACGGGGTTGTCCTTGGAGTTGGTGCCGGAGCGGCGGAGGTGGTGTGCTTCCTTTTCAGAGTAGGGACTGGCGTCCATGCCTGTCTAAGTGCATTTTTGTATCCATTGATACCCTCCGCGCATTGACCCGATGAAGGCGACAAGCGGTCAGTTGGCCGCAAACTCCAGATCGCGCAGCAGGCGCACCAACGCCGGGTTCTTGGCGTCCCGGTTCCAGATGGCATGCAGCTCGACTGGTTCTTCTTCCCCGCTGGCCAGTCGCAGGAATGAAACACCGCGGATTCCCAGGGCTGTTGCCGAGTGCGGCACGAAGGCCACGCCACGCTTGGCCGCCACGAGCGAGACCATGGTGAGGATCTGGCTGACGGTGTGCACCACGTTTTCGTGCCGGACCGCATGCAGGCGGACCACGAGGTCGTAGAAGTACCTGGCTTGCGTGGGGGAGTGCATGATGAGCGGCTCGTCCTTGAGGTCCTCGTTCTGGATGTCCCGTTTGAGGTCCGCGAGGGGGTGTGATGCGGGAACCGCCAGCACCATCGACTCGCGGTAGAGCAGGTGGGAGTCGAAGACTTCAGTGTCGAACGGCGGCCGGGCCAGGCCCAGATCCAGTTCGCCGGTGAGCAGGCCCTGGATCTGCTCACCCGTCACCAGCTCCTGGAGGTCGATGTCCACGTCGGGCACGATCGCGCCGATCTCCTCCAGCAGCGGGCCGAGGATGCTGAAGCCGCTCGCGGCCGTGAAGCCGATCCGGAGATGGCCCTGCCGGCCGGAGGCGATGCGCCGTGCGGTCACGGGCGCGCGATTGGCCAGCGCCATGAGCCGGCGGGCCTCGTCAAGGAAGGCGCGTCCGGCGGCAGTCAGCTCAACCCGGCGGTTGTCCCGCTCGAGGAGCTCGGCCCCCACGGTCTTTTCCAGCTTTTGGATCTGGCGGCTGAGCGGCGGCTGGGTCATGTTGAGGCGTTCAGCGGCCCGGCCGAAGTGCAGTTCCTCGGCGACGGCGATGAACCCGGTTAGCTGGTCGAAGGTAAACGTGATGCCCTCCCGGTATTACTCGATGCATATTTGGGCTTAGACATGCATCATAGCGCCTCCCTACACTCGACCTAGCGAACCGGCAGTGACCGGGTTCACACACCAACGGGCTGAGGCAGCCCGCAGTGCAAACGAGGAGTTCCAATGATGCACTTCCCCACCCGCCGCGCCGTTCTCGGAGCGGCGTCGGCCATCACCCTGCTGGCCATGACCGCGTGCGGCAACGTTGCCGGCGGCAGCAGCGATTCATCGAAGTACCCCAACGGCCCCGTCACCCTGACCGTGGGCCAGGCACCCGGCGGCAGCACCGACCTCATCGCCCGCGCCGTCTCCGAAGGTGCGGCCAAGACCCTCGGCGCCCCGATGCCCGTGGTGAACAAGCCCGGCGCCAACGGCGCCCTCGCCAGCAAGGAGGTGGCGGGCAAGCCGGCCGACGGCCAGAACCTGCTCCTGCTCACCGCTTCCCTGATCACTATCACCCCGCTGGCCGTGTCCCAGGACGAGGCCGTCAACCTCGATGACTTTGACATCATCACCGGCCTGTCCCAGGACGACTACGTGCTGGTTGCCAGCGAAAAGTCCGGCTTCAAGTCCATCAAGGACCTGACCGCAGCTGGCCGCAACATCACCTACGGCACCACCGGCGTCGGCACCGGCAGCCAGCTTGCCCAGACCGTCCTCTTCAAGCAGGCCAACGTGAAGGGAACCGACGTTCCGTTCGACAGCGGAAAGCCCGCCCTCACCGCCGTTCTCGGCAACCAGGTGGAAGTCACCACCATCCAGCTCGGCGAGGCCATGCCGCAGATCCAGGCGGGCAAGGTCTCCCCGCTGCTGGTGTTCTCAGAGGAGCGCAACTCCTTCCTGCCGGACACCCCCACTGCGAAGGAATCCGGCTACGACGTTCCGGTCGCGCAGTACCGCGCCGTCGCCGCTCCCAAGGGGACCCCGCAGGAGGTCAAGGACAAGCTCCTTGCCGCCGTCCAGGACACCCTGAAGTCGGACGCCTACAAGGAGTTCAACAAGAAGAACATGCTGACCCCGAAGGAAATCTCCGGTGCGGAAGTAGTCACCCAGTGGAAAGACTACGCAGCCAAGTACAAGGCGCTGGTGGAGAAGTACGACATCAGCCTGGCCGGGAACAAGTGATTCCAGTGCAGGCAGCATCGCCGGTATCCGGCGAGCCCGACGACCTGACTCCCGAGCAGCTGGCAGCCCAGTGGGAGGATGAAAAACCGCCTGCCGCCGGCGCGCTGGCCAACGCGGGGTCCTCGCTGGTGGTCATCGGCGTCGGAGCGGGCGCCGTGGTCCTGTCAGTCGCCATGGGCCTGGGCACACCGTCCGCCCCGCAGCCCGGACTGTGGCCGTTCATCATCAGCTGCGTCATGGCGGCCCTTGGGCTGTTCCAGCTGATCATCGGCCGGCACAACAGGGATGCGGAAAAATTCACCCGCATGTCCGTGGCCCCGCTGACAGGTCTGGTCACCCTGGCCGCCATGGTGGCCCTCATGCCGGTGGCCGGCTTCGAACTGCCGGCCCTGGTGCTGTGCATCATCTGGATGCGCTTCCTCGGCGGCGAAACCTGGCGCTCCACGCTCCTGGTCAGCGCCATCGTGGTGACAGCTTTCTATGGCATCTTCGTGACGGCGCTCAACACTTCCATCCCCCACCTCTTCTAGGAGACCACCGTGGATTTCCTGAATCCCGTGATCAACGGATTTGCAGTCGTCCTGGAGCCAATGAACCTCCTGTACTGCCTGATCGGCGTCGTCATCGGCATGCTGATCGGCGTATTGCCCGGTCTGGGGCCCGCGGCTACCATCGCCATCCTGCTCCCGCTCACCTACAACGTTGAGCCCGTCACTGCCATCATCATGCTGGCCGGCATCTTCTATGGCGCGCAGTACGGCGGCACCATCACCTCGGTGCTCCTCCGTCTTCCCGGCGAGGCATCCTCGGTGGTCACCGTGTTCGACGGCTACCAGATGGCGAAACAGGGACGGGCCGGCACGGCCCTCGGCCTGGCATCGATCGGTTCATTCATCGGCGGGACCGCGTCGATTGTTGGCCTGACCTTCCTGGCTCCGATCGTGGCGAGCTTCGCCCTGGACTTCGGTCCCGCAGAGTACACCGCCCTGGCGCTGCTGGGCATCCTTCTGGTGGCCACCATCAGCAGCGGCTCAAAGACAAAGGCACTCATTGCGGCCGCCCTCGGCTTGCTTCTGGCGACGGTTGGCCGCGACATCTTCACCGGTGAGAACCGGTTCACCTTCGGCAGCCTGGAGCTGGCGGACGGCATCGACTTCGTGCCGATCGCGATGGGCATCTTCGGCCTCGGCGAGATCATGTACAACCTCGAGGAGCGCCACCGCGCCGCGAAGGCGCCCTCCGCCGTCGCAAACGTCTGGCCCTCCCGGGGTGACCTCAAGCAGGCGTCCGGTGCAATCGCACGCGGCTCGGTCCTCGGCTTCTTCCTGGGCATCCTGCCCGGCGGCGGCGCCACCATTGCGTCGATGGCCTCCTACGCCATGGAGAAGAAGCGGGCCAAGCAGCCCGAGCGCTTCGGCAAGGGTGCGCCGGAGGGCGTGGCCGGACCGGAAACCGCCAACAACGCCGCGGCGACGTCCTCGTTCATTCCCCTGCTGACCCTTGGCATCCCGGCCAACGCCACCATGGCGCTGATGTTCGGCGCGCTGCTCATCCAGGGCGTCACCCCCGGGCCCCAGCTCGTGGAGCAGGACCCGGGACTGTTCTGGGGCGTGGTGAACTCCATGTACATCGGCAACATCCTGCTGCTGATCATGAGCCTGCCGCTGGTGGGGATCTTCGTGAAGATCCTCCGCGTCCGCGCCGCCATCCTGGCGCCCATCACGGCGCTGATCACGCTGCTCGGCGCGTACACGATCAACAACAGCATGTTTGATGTCACGCTCGTGGTGGTCTTCGGCATCGTGGGCTACCTGATGAAGAAGTTCGGCTTCGAGCCGGGCCCGCTGGTGCTGGCGTTCGTCCTGGGTTCCCTGCTGGAAAGCTCCCTGCGCCGCGCGCTGCTGGTGTTCGGCGGCGACCCGCTGGGCTTCTTCAGCCGGCCCATCTCCGCCACGCTCCTCATCGTGTTCGTCGTCGTGGCCGCGCTCCCGGGCATCCGCTCCGCGCTGGCCAAGCGCAAGGCCACTGTCCCTGCGGGAACCGCCGCCACAGCAATCAAGGAGAATGTATGAGCATCATTGTTGGATTCGTCCCCACCCCCGCGGGGGAGGCCGCCCTCGCGGCAGGCATTGCGGAGGCCCGCCTCCGCAACCAGGATCTGGTGATCGTCAACTCCGCCCGTGAAGGCGTTCTGGTGGACAAGTCCGTGGCACCGGACGACGTCCTGGCCAAGGCCTCCAAGCAGGCAGCTGAGGCAGGCGTAACGGCCAAGGTGATCCAGCCGCCCTACCAGCATGATCTGGCGGATGAGTTCCTCGACGTTGCCCGGGAGGAAAACGCCTCCCTGATCGTCATCGGGCTGCGGCACCGTACCCAGGTGGGCAAGTTCATCCTGGGCAGTCAGGCCCAGCGCATCCTCATGCAGGCGGACCGTCCCGTTTTGGCCGTGAAGGCCGACGGCGGCCAGTTTTAGTCCCCGAAGCACCGCTTGGTAAGAGGCGGGCCGGTACCCGAACAGGATCCCGGCCCGCCTCAACCCGCCCGAGCCCGTCCCCAACTGGTGCAAGCTGTCGCGGGCGGACGAGGTGACCGTGTGCCGCGACCGCCAGCGGCGCTGATCCGCTAGCTCGCACCCCAGTCGGTGACGTGGACGAAGCCTAACGTAAGTTCCTATCCGTTTGCGGGAGGCGTGCATCACCTCCGCGCTGCGCATGTGGGAACTGTTGTTTCCTGCCGCAGTCGGCATAGGGTGGGCGAAGCGGACAAGCGCGAATACTCTCCCGGTGCCGGGGTACGGAAAGACTTGAAGAACACCCCGGGGGGGAGGTGCCACGCAGGAACCACCGATAAAGGAGCAGTCTGTGCGGGAAGCAAGCTTCAACCAGAGCGTTTCAGCAGCCGACGAGTTAAACGGCGAGACCAACGGATTCGGGGCCGGCACAGCAGCGGGCCCGGCCGGGGAAACCGCTCCGGCTGACCCGGCGGCGGATTCGGCTGATTCAGCAGCCGAAGTGCCGGACGTGACGGAAACGGCCGAAACTCCGGAGGTGGCCGAAGCAGCCGACATTACCTACGATGAGCAGTTCTATCCGGCCCGTCCCAAGGCGCTGAGGCCCATCGCCCGCCGTCGACAGTTCTTTGCCGACCGCCCATCACTGGAATTTGATGGGCGCAACGCGGCCTACGTCGAGTGGCTGCGGAACCAGGCAATGCTGGGGGACGCGAACGTGATGGCGCGGCAGCTCTCCGGCCAGGCCAGCATGTGGCAGAACTCGTATGCCCATCCGAACCCGCGGGCTGCCGTGGAACGCGCCCCCGTCTGGTTTACCGCCTACCCGCTCTCCTTCATCACACGCCCCGGCCAGTCCTTCCTCGCCGCCCTGGGTGACCCGGAGCTGTGGGACGCGTTCCGGGAGATCGGGATCAGGGGCCTGCACACCGGCCCGGTCAAGCTCGCCGGCGGCATCCGCGGCTGGTCCCAGACGCCCAGCGTGGACGGGCACTTCGACCGCATCAGCATGGCGATCGACCCGGTGTTCGGCACTGAGGACGAATTCCGCAAGATGTGCGAGGTCGCCGCCGACCACGAGGGCACGGTGATCGACGATATCGTTCCCGGCCACACGGGCAAGGGGGCCGACTTCCGCCTGGCCGAGATGAACTTCCGGGACTATCCCGGCATCTATCACATGATCGATATCCCGGAGGAGGACTGGCACCTGCTGCCGGACGTTCCCGAAGGCGAAGACTCGGTGAACATCAGCCCGGACGCGGAGCAGGCGCTGCAAAGGGCCGGATACATCATCGGCCGGCTGCAGCGGGTGATCTTCTATGAGCCCGGGGTCAAGGAGACCAACTGGAGCGCCACGCGGCCGATTGTGGACACGGCCGGAAAAACCAGGCGCTGGGTCTACCTCCATTACTTCAAGGCCGGCCAGCCGTCCATCAACTGGCTGGACCCGACGTTCGCGGGCATGCGCCTGGTGGTCGGGGATGCCCTGCACTCCCTGCTCGACCTTGGCACGGGCGCACTCCGGCTGGATGCGAACGGGTTCCTGGGCGTGGAGAAGAGCGCCGAAGAGCAGCCGGGCTGGTCCGAGGGGCACCCGCTGTCCGAGGCGGCAAACCAGCTGATCGGGTCCATGATCCGCAAGGTGGGCGGGTTCTCCTTCCAGGAACTCAACCTGACTATTGACGACATCAAGGCCACGTCGGAGGCGGGCCCGGATCTTTCCTACGACTTCGTGACCAGGCCGGCGTACCACTACGCGCTGGTGACTGCCGATACGGAATTCCTGCGCCTGACGTTGCGGCTCGCCATGGAAATCGGCGTCGACCAGGCGTCATTGGTCCACGCCCTCCAGAACCACGACGAACTGACCTATGAACTGGTCCATTTCGCCGCCGGCCACAGGGACGACGTCTTCGAACTCAACGGCCAGGAGCTCACCGGTGCCGAACTGGCCGAGCACGTTCAGCAAACCCTCCGGGACCGGCTGACGGGCCCGAATGCGCCGTACAACGCGTTGTTCACCACCAACGGCATCGCCTGCACGACGGCGAGCGTCATCATGGCCGCCCTCGGCATCCAGGACCCCGAGAACCTCACCGACGAACAGCGGGCCCAGATCCTGGACGTCCATATCCTCCTGTCCATGTACAACGCCCTGCAGCCCGGTGTCTTTGCCCTGTCCGGCTGGGACCTCACCGGCATAGTCACCCTTGACCGCCAGAAAGTGCGGGAGCTTACCGCGCAAGGAGACACCCGCTGGATCAACCGAGGCGCACACGACCTCATGGGCACCAGCCCCGAGGCGCAGGCCTCCTCCGCCGGCATGCCGCGTGCCCGCAGCCTCTACGGGCCGGTGCCCGAACAGCTCAAGGACCCGGCTTCGTTCGCCCGGCGCCTGCAGAAAATCCTTGCTGTGCGGGAACAGAGCGGGATAGCCACCAGCACCCTGCTGGATGTGCCTGAAGTGTCCCAGCGCGGGCTGCTCGTTCTGGTCAACCGGCTGGCGGACGGGGACCTGCAGGCCACCGTGCTTAACTTCTCCGGCCAGGACATCGCGGGCAGCATCCAGTCCGCGCACCTCGTTCCCGGCAGCAGCGTCCACGATCTCTTCAGCGGCGAAGCCGTGGGCCAGGTTGACGACCTGCACAGCTTCTTCCTGGAGCTGGGCGCCTATCAGGGCACGGCGCTGCTCCTGAAGGAGGGCGAGCCGGAAGACGACGGCGAGAAGGCCAACGACCTTTAGCCGGATACCGGAACGGAAGCCCCGCACCCCCAGTGAACTGGCGTGCGGGGCTTTTTGGCGAATCCAGCAGTCATGAGGCGGTCACAATCACGAGGCGGCTATCGGATGCGGTCCGGATGTGACATACGATACGAGTCACATGGGGTTGCCTTGGACCCGTAGGGGCGTTGCTGGGCCATCTGATGCTGGGGGGCGGATGAAAACAGGCGTGATCCGAGGATCGCTTCGCTCTGGCGGACGGGCGGGACCGCGGCCCTGGCTGCTGTGGCTCATGTGGGTGTCCCTGGGCCTGTACTTGGCGGGTCTGATGGTGCACGGCGAGGGGTTCAATCCCCTGGTGGACCTTTGGCTGGGCATGCCGGCGTCGTGGGCGCCCGCTGCCGTGGCGTGGCTGGCGGCCTACCGTGCCAAGGACCATCGGGCACTCGCCCTGGTGGCGATGGCGTTGACTGCGTTTGCGGCAGGGAGCACGTTCTATGTCTCCTCGCTGGCAGGGGCCAGTTCGCTGCCTTTCCCGTCGCCTGCGGATTTTGGCTACCTGCTGTTTTATCCGCTGGTTCTCAGCGGATTGTTCGTGTATCTGCTCCCATTGCGCCAGCGGCTGGCCCGCTCCGTGCTGCTGGACGCCGTCGTCGGCTCACTCGGTGCCGCCTCAGTACTGGTGGTTCTGCTCAGTCCGCTGCTGTCGGCTGCCGGCGGGTTCCCCTCGTTCGCCACGTCCGTTGCGCTTGCCTACCCTCTCCTGGATCTTATTGTCCTGGCCGTGACCGCCGGTATGGCGGCAGTGCCGGGCCTGGCCACCGGCCGCAGCGGTGTGATCCTGATGCTGGGGCTCATGGTGTTCGCCGCGGCCGATGTTGCCTACGCCTTCAGGCTCGAAAATGACACCTACTATCTGGGCACACCCCTGGATGCCGGCTGGACAGCGGGCATGTGCCTCATGGCCGCATGGGCGGACGAATTCACCCGGCAGGGGGCGACGGGCGACGGCGCCAGCGAGGGGGCGTGGACACCGGCGGTGCCGATGGTTGCCACCGCCGCCGGACTCGGGGTCCTGATCGTGGGCACCGGGGTGGAGGTGCCGGAACTCGCCGTCGGGCTGGCCGCGGCTACCCTGTTGTCTGCGGGCATCCGCACCCAGCTTGCCTTCCGCCAACTGGTCACCCTCGCCGAGGTGCGCAGGCAGTCAAGGACCGATGAACTGACGGGGCTGCCGAACCGGCGCGCGCTCTACGCAGACGCTCCCGGGGTGCTCGAGGCTCAGCAGGGCGCATTGTGTGCCTTCCTGTTGCTTGATGCCGACAGGTTCAAGGAAATCAATGACAGCCTGGGCCATGACGTCGGGGACCGGCTGCTGGTCCAGGTCAGCGAACGGCTTCGCCGGTGCCTGGGACCCAATGACCTGATCGCCCGGCTGGGCGGGGATGAGTTCGGCATCCTCCTCCGTGATGCGGGCGAGAATGAGGCCGTGCAGCTCGCGGACCGGCTGCGGGCCGCCTTGAGTGAGCCCCTGACGCTGAGGGGCATTGCTCTTCAGGTCGGTGTCAGCGTGGGCATCGCGCTGTTCCCCGAACAGGGGGAGGATCTGAAGACGCTGCTGCGCAAGGCGGACACGGCCATGTACCGGGCGAAAACCTCGCGCAGCGGCAGTCATGTATACGCCAGTGAAGACCACAGCACCGGCGAGGAGCGGCTGCGGATGCTCCAGGAGCTGCGCGCCGCCTTGACCGAGGACGAACTCGTTCTGCACTACCAGCCCAAAGTGGATGCGCTCACGGGGGAAGCGAAGGGCGTGGAGGCCCTGGTCCGCTGGAACCATCCGCGGCACGGACTGCTGGCCCCCGGCTCGTTTCTTCTCCTGGCGGAGGAGGGCGGTCTCATGAACGCCCTGAATGACCGGGTACTCACGCTGGCGCTGGACCAGGCATCCACGTGGCATGCGCAAGGCCGGCCGATGACCGTCGCAGCCAACCTGTCGGCCAGTTCCCTGATCGACGCAGAGCTGCCGGACCGGATCGCGGCCATGATCAAGGAACGGGGCCTGGCGGAGTCGGCGCTTATGGTCGAAATCACCGAGGATTTCATGATGCCCGATCGCATACGCGCCAGGGACATCCTCTCCGGTCTGCAAGCCCGCGGCATTCGGGTGGCCATCGATGACTTCGGCACGGGCTACAGCTCTCTCGCCTACCTTCGGGATCTGCCCATCAACGAGCTGAAGCTTGACCGCTCCTTTATCGTCTCGATGACTGAGGACCCGCGGGGGGCGGCGCTGGTGGCCTCAACCATCAATCTCGCGCACAGCCTTGGCCTGACGGTCGTCGCCGAAGGGGTAGAAGACGGCGGGGCCCTGGAGCAGCTGGGCCGTTACGGCTGTGACCAGGCGCAGGGATTCCATATCCTTCGCCCCGTGCCTGCCGCCGAGCTGGACGACTGGTTCACTGCCTCCCGCCTGGACAGCGGCCTGCCCTCGGCCTGACGGGCTCAGCCGCCGGTTGTTGGGGGCGCCGTCGTTGGTGCTACAGAGGGGGCAGCAGACGACGGCGGCGGGTCCAGTGTGACCGTCACGGTTCCGTCCGCTGCCACGGTGATCTGTCCGTGCTGGTAGTCCTGAACAGTGCCTCCTGCTGTGGTGCCTGACGCCGTGCCTCTCGAAGGAGCCGGACGGGCGTCGCCGGCCGGGAAGCCCAAGGGACCGGTTTCGCTGCCTGCGGCCACCCAGGCAGCCCGCAATGCTGCCGTGGAGACGTGGGCGCCGGTTGTGCGGTGCCAGGTGATGTAGCCATTCCGGAAGCCCTGATATCGGCCGCCGAGTCCGGTGGACAGTTCACTTGTGGTGGCATGGCCAAGCGTAGGGGCGGCCCTGAACTTGGCGCCGATGGCCCCGGCGACGACCCGGGCGCCAGCCTGGGCCGTCCACGTGATGGTGCCGCCCTGGAAGTTCTGCGCCGCGCCGCCACTGAAGGCGTACTCATTGCTTGTGGGGTAGCCGAGCACGCCCCGTTCGTAGCCTGACGCTGCCCAGGCGGAGAGGATCCCGCCGCGGGTGATGTGCGCCCCCGTCGCCCGGGACCAGTGGATCCGGCCGCCCTGGAAGCCTTGGTAGGCACCGCCGTCCTTGAGGCCGCGTCCCTCGTCCGCCGTAGGGTAGCCGAGCCTCCCGTTCTGCGCGCCGTCCGCAGCCCATTTGCTGCGGATCGCCCCGCCGACCGTGTGCGCACCACCGGCCGCGGACCAGTAAATCGACCCGCCGCGGAACACCTGGTACGCCCCGCCGCTGCGGAGGCCTGTCACCTCTGGGGAGGCCGGGTTGCCCAGCCAGCTGGCCGGTCCGCCGGTCCTGGCGTACTTGGCGGTGATGGCCCCGAACGGGTTGCTCGAGTACGGGGTGAACACGTCATCCGCTGCGCCCATGATGATGCGGTCTCCCGGCCGGTTGGTCCGGAGCAGGCGCGTCACGGTGGCCAGGCTCGTGGAGACGCAACCGGCACTGGGGGTGCGGCCCGCGTGGAAGAAGATGGCGAAGGAGGCGCCGTGAACGGTCGGGGAGTCCGGCGCCCGGTTGTAGTTGATGACGGCGGCCTGCTCGTAATAACCCTGGTTCATGAAGGTCCACAGGTTCTCGTCGGCTCCGCCGCCGGCGCCTTCAAAGTACTGGTTGTAGTTCCGGTTCCATTCGCCGCCCCAGCGGGACCAGTAATTAACCTTGTGATACTTCAAAGTTGTGCCGGGGTTGCTGCGCCCCAGGGCCTCCGTGAAGCTGAACGAGCCGGTGGGCGACCGGTAGGTGTCTTCCCATTCACGGTTTTGCGCCGCGAAGCCGTACTGTCCGCCATAGCCCCAGTCCTGCCACTCCTGGACGTAGCGGCCGCCGGAACGGACGCAGCCGGTGATGGTGAGCAGGCTGGTGTTGCGGGTGGTGGCCGTGGCGAACGTGACCCTGTTCGCCCCGAAACCGGAAAACTTGGTCTGCCCGGCGCTGAGCCTGGCACAGGGGTTGTAAACCTGCGCGGACGCACTGGCAGGCGGCACCGCGGCCACGGCGCCGGCCGGAACGGCCAGAGTAAGAAGGGCAGCAACCAGGACTTTCAGAACAGACACGGCGGAGACCTTTGCCTATGGCGACGGCCGCATCCCCCCGCGGACGCCATCCGGACACGAGCATATAGTGCGGCCGGAGGTGAGGCAGCCAAGATGCCCAAGGGAGGCGGTTGGTCAGGCCAGGATTTTCTTGTGGAAGAACACGAGGTAGTCGCTCGTGGCGTCCTGGAATCCGAAGTCCTTCCAGTACTCCCGCAACGCCGTTCTGGCCTCTCCATATTCGTCGGAGTCCTCCCGCGGGGACCCTTCGCCATCCGCTGGAGCGGCGTGGACCACCACCAGGTTCACGGACCGGCCCACGGTTTCGACGATGGCGTTCAGCACCGAGTAGCCCGTCTTGCCGCCGCGGTACTCCGGAAAAATCTCGAGTGAGGAGACGATCATCAGGTCGCCGCCGTCCTGCAGGTACTCCCTGATCAGGTCCGGGCGGTCCATGGTAAGCATTTCGACGGCCTTGGCCATCTCCTGGTCGGCTGTGCCGGTGGTGAGGAAGAGGTTGATCATGCCGGCCTTGGGAACAACCTGGACGACGGCGCTGCCGAGCCGCCGTTCCTCGTCTCCGACGGGGGTGGGAATGGGGCAGCTCACTGCGACTTCCCAGCGCATGGGATAGTCCGAGGGTTCATGTTCGAGCCCCGGCGTGCCCCGGTACCGGAGCCTGTACTCAAAGATCAGCGATTCCGGGTCGATTACGGTCATGGCGCCGTCCTTGAGCTCGCAACGTTGCGTATTAAGGAATTTTAGTCGCCCCGGGCGGCATGAGGAATGGGCGGCATGAGGAATGGGCGGCGTGAGGAATGGGATCAGCGCCGCAGTCCGCCCAGCCCGCTGATCAGCGCCTCCAGGCCAAGGCTGAAGGCGACGTCGGCCGGCCGTTCGTGCCCTTGCTCGGCGAGGCTACGGACGGCGCCCGTGAAGCTCGGCGTGGCCTCGGCCATGGTTCCCGGGTCGAAGATGTCCGCCGGAGCCGTGACGTCATAGGCTGACCCGAAAATGAAGGACTCCAGCGCCACGATCGAAGAAACGATCCTCTCCTCGGGAAAGCCGGCGTCGCGAAAGCCGGCACTGACAGTTTCATACATGGCCAGGGTCTGCGGCGCATCGGTCACGGGCAGCACGGCAATGACCGGTATCAGCGGAGTGTGCTGGGAGAACACATCGCGGTAGCTCCACGCCCACTTCCTCACGGCATCCTCCCACGGCCCCGGGCCGAAGGCGGAGACATCCACGAGGGATGCTAGGTGGTCCTCCACCAGCAGGAGCACGTCCCGCTTGGATTTCACGTGGTTATACAGGGCCGACGGCGCCACGTTCAGGGAGCGGGCCAGTGCGGCCATGGTCAGGCCGTCGTAGCCCTTCTTCTCGATCAGCCGCAGCGCGGCTTCCGTGATGCCGGCCTTGTCCAGCACACCTCCCACGGGGCGTCCGGCACGCCGCCGGCTGCCCTGTCCAGCTGCCGCTGAACCGGCTGTCGCTACGGCTGGTGTTGCCGGCATGGCTGACCTTTCTCCGGGGGAACGTCCTTCCGCATTATTCCACCAGCCTCTTCCGCTCCCTTGCCAAAGGCTCTATAGTTCTTATAAATGAACGGCATTCATTTAGTGGTCCGCATCACTTTGCGGGGCCACAGAGAAAGGACATCATGCTGAATCTTGACCGCGACGTAGTAATCGTTGGTGCCGGCCCCTCCGGCCTCACTGCTGCACGGGAACTGAAAAAGGCCGGTCTGACGGTCGCTGTGCTGGAGGCCCGTGACCGAGTGGGCGGCCGGACGTGGACTGACACCGTGGACGGTGCCATGCTCGAGATCGGCGGCCAGTGGGTATCGCCGGACCAGACCGCACTGCTCGCCCTGCTGGACGAACTCGGCCTGGAAACGTACTCCCGCTACCGCGAAGGGGAGTCCGTCTACATCGGAGCAGACGGCACTCCGGTCCGCTACTCCGGTGAGACTTTCCCGGTCAGCGCCACCACGGCCGCTGAAATGGACAGGCTCACCGCACTGCTGGACAAACTGGCGGCCGAGATCGGCCCCACCGAACCCTGGGCACACCCCACGGCGCGGGAGCTGGACACCATCTCCTTCCACCACTGGCTCCGCCAGAACTCCCCGGATGAGGAAGCCTGCAACAACATCGGGCTGTTCATCGCCGGCGGCATGCTCACCAAGCCGGCCCACGCCTTCTCCGCCCTGCAGGCCGTGCTGATGGCTGCCTCCGCCGGGTCCTTCAGCCACCTGACGGATGAGGATTTCATCCTGGACAAGCGGGTTATCGGCGGGATGCAGCAGGTGTCACTGCTGCAGGCAGCGGAACTGGGGGCCGACGTCGTTCTTAACAGCCCGGTGCGCACCATCCACTGGGAGGCCGACGGCGGCAGTGGCCACCGCGTCACTGTCGTGTCAGACCGGGCCACTGTCAACGCGCGATTCGTGATCATGGCCGTGCCGCCCAACCTGTACTCCAGGGTCTCCTTCACTCCGCCGCTGCCGCGCCGCCAGCACCAGATGCACCAGCACCAGTCGCTGGGCCTGGTCATCAAGGTGCACGCCGTCTACAGCACCCCCTTCTGGCGCGAGGACGGGCTCTCCGGCACCGGGTTCGGCGCCGGCTCGCTGGTCCAGGAGGTGTACGACAACACCAACCACGGCGACACCCGCGGTACGCTCGTGGGCTTCGTGTCCGATGAAAAGGCCGACGCCGTCTTCGAACTGCATGCCGACGACCGCCGCCGCGCCATCCTGGAATCCATCGCCGGCTTCCTGGGGGACAAGGCGCTGGAGCCCGAGGTGTACTACGAATCCGACTGGGCCTCCGAGGAATGGACGCGCGGCGCCTACGCCGCCAGCTACGACCTCGGCGGCCTGCACCGCTACGGCAAGGACCAGCACGCGGCCGTCGGCCCCATCTACTGGTGCTCCTCCGACCTCGCCGCCGAAGGCTACCAGCATGTGGACGGGGCGGTCCGCATGGGCCAGTCCACGGCGGCCCGCATCACGGAAGCTGCCAAGTCGGGCACAACAGCCGGCGAGCCTGAACTGGCGGACGCAACGGCCGCCGTCGGCTAATAGACCGGCCGCGCATCCCCGTACACGCCCACCTCGGACCCACCGTGTCCGAGGTGGGCGTGCACCTGCCGGCGGTCTTCCTCGTGGGCTTCAGCGCCCTGCTGCTTTGACTGGAACGTAAGCACGCTTACCAATAGGGTGGAGGCCAGGGCAATGACCCGGTTCAACTGAACGTAGTGAGAACGTACTCGAGCAGAACGAGGTGACAGCATGACGGGCACAGAAAACATCAGCAAGATCACGGACATCATCAACGATTCCCATATCGGAATGTTCACCACCATCAATGAGGAAGGCGCGCTGGTCAGCCGGCCGCTGGCAGTCCAGGACGTGAAGGACGACGGCGACATGTGGTTCTTCACCGGCGAGGGAACCTCCCAGGTGGCCCACGTCTCCGCCGACGCCAGGGTCAATGTGTCCTTCGGCAAGCGGACCGAGTGGGTGTCCGTGGCGGGCACCGCTGAAGTGGTGCGCGACCGGGCCAAGATCCACGAACTGTGGAACCAGTCGGTCGAGGCCTGGTTCCCGGACGGTCCGGACACCCCCGAGGTGGTCCTGCTGCGCGTGGACTCCGACTCCGCCGAGTACTGGAGCAGCCCGGGCGGCACCGCCGCGACGGTCCTGCAGTGGGTCAAGGCGAAGGTTACGCACAGCCGCATGAGCGTCGGCGAAAGCGGCACCGTGGAACTGTAATTCCCGAACTGCAACGCGGGGTCACTTAGCGCCCTTCCGGGGGTCCGGATGCGGCGCTAAGTGACCCCGCGTTGCAGTTTGTGGGATAGCTGGCGGGCGTTAGATGCAGGAGTAGTCGTAGTCGGAGCCGCCGGAGACGTATTGGGTGAGTAAGACCTTGCCGCCGCCGGTCAGCGGAGTACCGGAGCAGTTGCGGGTGGCCGCCGTCAGTGTCCTGGCCCCGGCCAGCCAGCTGGGGAGCGTGTACAGCGGGCTGGTTGCCGGGACGGTGCCGGTGATCTGCGACCACTGGGTGGCAGTGGAGTAGATGCCTGTCTTCGCGTTGATGCTGCCGAAGAAGGCGACCATTCCTTCCAGATCTGCCCGGTTGGCCAGCTTGTCACCGGACCAGGAGTTCCCGGTTTCCGCGTCCAGCCACCAGGTGTAGCCGGACGGGTTGCTGATGCCGCGGATGTACGCGTCGTCGTAGGCCTTGGCCCAGCCGTACATGTAGGAGCAGGCCGGGCCGACGTCGTTCGCCTTGCAGTCACCGTAGGGGTTGAAGACCTTGGTTCCGGCGTAGGTGTTGCTGGTGGGCCACCAGCTGCCGGCCAGTCCGGGGTTGGCGGTGTTGACGTATAGCTGCACCTTGGGCTGTCCTGTGGTGCCCGACGAGGACCCCGCCCAGCTAAGCTCTGTGGCCAGGCACGGGTTCGTGGTGTTCGCGAGGCCGTCGTTGACCCCCACTATCCCGAAAGCCGGTCCCTTCGGCAGTGCCTTCCCGCACTGGGGCCATGAAACATCATTGCCGACTCCCGCCGCGGCTGCCTCTGCCGGGACGGACTGAAGCATCAGCACGACGGTGGTGGCGGCCAGGATCGGAAGCCATCGGAATTTGGACAGAACAGATCGAGTAGCGGACATCATCGGCCTTCCTCGGCGGGGCGGTAAACGAAGGAACCAGCATCCGTTCCAATCCCGGCCCGGTCAAGGGGTTGTCCAGCTGACGGGCAGCTCCTTGACTCCGTAAACGATGGTGCTGTCCATCCGTTCGAGGTGCGAGCCCGGGGTGAGCTTAATGCCGGGGAGGCGTTCCAGAACGGCCTGCAGTGCGATCCTGGCCTCGAGCCTGGCAAGCGGAGCACCGAGGCAGAAGTGGATGCCGTGGCCGAAGGCGAGATGGCGGTTTGGTGTCCGGCCGATGTCGAACTGTTCAGGATCACGGAATTGCCGCCCGTCGCGGTTGGCCGAACCGATCCAGGCCACCAGCGGGGCGCCTGCAGAAACCTGGACGTCGCCCAACGTTGTGCCAGCAGCTGTCACCCGGTACATCGACTGGACGGGAGATCGGTAGCGCAGCACTTCCTCTATCGCCTGCGGGAGCAGGGACGGCTCGGTGCGGAGCCGTCCAATTGTTCCCGGCGTCTCGGTGAAACTGAGGACGGCGTTCCCGATCAGGTTGGTGGTGGTCTCATTTCCGGCCACGAGCAGCAGGCTGCAGAAGCCCAGCAGCTCGGCCACGCTCAGTTTCTGCCCCTCGATTTCGGCCACCAGCAGGTTGCTGATCAGGTCATTGCCGGGCTGGCGCCTGCGGTGTTCGATGAGGGCCAGGAAGTACTCTGTCATCTCCCGGTTGGTGGAGCTGTGGTCAACGGTCCGGGGTCCGGACTGCGTCTGGCTGACGATCACATCGGACCAGTGTTTGAAGCGGTCGCGGTCCTCGGCAGGGACTCCCATCAGCTCGGCGATCACGATCACCGGCAGTGGGTAGGCCAACTCGTCGATGAGGTCTGCCGATCCTTCGGAGGCAATCCCGTCAAGCAGTTCCCCGGTCAGGGTCGAGATGCGCGGCGCAAGGGCGTCCACTGCTTTCGGGGTGAACGCCTGGGTCACGAGGGAGCGCAACTGCCGGTGCCGCGGCGGATCGGCGGTGATCAGGCTCGCCGCGAACAGCTGGCCCGTCTCGGAGGGATCCTCGCCTCCCATCCTCGACGAAAACGTCCCGTGTTCGGACAAGACCCGCTGGACGTCGTCGTACCTGAAGACATGCCAGCTTCCGGATGCCTCGTCGTGGAAGACGGGGGCGGACTCCCGCATCCTTTCGTAGCGCGGGAAGGGATCCAGCGACGGCACATCAGTGTTCACGAAGTCCATGGCCGAGTTTATTCCGGGAAGGGGCCCGCCGTCAGTAGCGCGGAGAGGACTCAGCCAAACATCCAGGCCGCGCCCAAGAGGAGCGGGATTGCCAAGGCCGAGGTAACCACCGCCGTCGATTGCGCCAGGTTCTGGCCCACGCCGTACCGGACGGCGTAGAGAACCACGTTCTGGCCGGTCGGAAGGATCGCGCAGGCCGTGACAACGAAGGTGCTGAAGGTGTCGAGGTGGAAGACGAACACGGCCAGCAGCCAGGCGAGTGCCGGCTGGACGGCCGACTTGAGGATGACGGCGAACAGGGTGGGGACGCGGTCCACCGTGCCTTGGCGCGGCGAGAGGCCATGGAGCGACATGCCGAAAATGATCAGCATCAGGGGGACCGTCAGCTGGGCCACCAGCTTCAAGGGGTCCAGCACCAGGGCAGGAAGTTCAACCCCGGCCGCGCTGACGATGACGCCGAGAATGGCTGCCACCGTGACGGGATTCCGCAGGGGAGTTGACAGGATGCTCCACACGGACGCCCTTTTCCCCTCAGGATCGGTCAGGTCCAGGATGGTGAGCGCCACCGGGGTCACGAGCGCCAGCTGAAACAGCATGATCGGGGTGACGAACGTGGCACTGCCGAGAATGTACAGGGACAACGGAACGCCGAGGTTCGTGGAATTGACGATTCCCGTGGCCAGCGCGCCGACCGTGGTGCGCCGGACGCCCCACCGGCCGATTGCCCCGCTGACGGCAAAGAGCGCCATCACGCACAGTGCCGTGACGACGGAGATGAGGCCTGTCTGGCTGAGGACCTCCGAAATGTGCCGGGATGCGATCGTGGAGAACATCAGGCTCGGCAGCCCGACCATGAAGGTCAGGCTGGACAGCACTTTCGTCCCGTGCGGCCCGAGGGCATTCGTCCTGGCCAAAATGTAGCCGACGAGCAGGACCATGCCCACCACAAAGAATCCCTTTAAGACTCCATCCAAGCCGCAATCCTCAATCGTCTGTTTCGCCAGTACGACGCCGGATGGTCGGCGCTTATCTAAGACTACGGTGTTATTTAGCGCCGGGTGCGCTGGAAGGGGCTTGGGTGCCAGGGTGGCCGACTAGTCTTTGGGGTCACGCAGTCCCTGAAGGGCGCTCCAGTAGAGGCGGCTGCACCGCTGCACGAGCTGCTCATCCGGCATGCTTGTCACGGCGCGAAAGTCCAGGATTTCCCGGGAGTTGAACATGGCGTTGAACAGGGAGAGTGCGTAAGGCAACTGGTTCCGGTCAATGTTGGCTTCATCGAGCAGCTGCCGGATCGGCGGCCCCCACACCCGTTCAAGGGCGCGGGCGTGGGATTCGCTCGCCTGCAACCTCGTCAGGAACCCTTCGCGGGAACGGACAAGCACCATGGCGGGGCCGTATTCGGCCACCACCTTCAGCCACTGCGCCATGGTGTCGTTGAAAAGGGCAATCCCGCTGCTTTTCAGGCTCTTGGTTGACTCGTGCAGTTCGTCGATGACGCTGAGCATGAACTTGCGGTGAAGCTCATCGAGCGTTGGAAAGTAACGGTAGGCAGTGGCCAATGAGAGGCCTGCGCGCTCAGCCACGGCGGGCATTGTTGCTGAGTCCGGGTCCTCACGAAGGAGTTCGCCGACAGCCACGACGAGTTCCTGCTGGTTGCGGATTGAATCCTGACGCAGGCGACGCTGCCGTGGCGCAGCTTCTGACTTCATGCGTCTTGACCCTCCATTGGTTGATGTCCAAAAGACGAAATTCCTCTGCTTTTACGATAATCCAGCGTCTGCGCACACTGAGAAGGGCGCAGAGAAGGCGGGCCCCCAGGGGAACCCGCCTTCTGGTACTGCGCTCCGAGCTACAGCCCAAGGCCGCCGAGCTTGTCACCCAACCCGCCGGGAAGCTTGCCCAGGAGGTCTGCGGGGTTGATTCCGAGCTGGGAGAGCAGCCCGGCGTGCTGGTCGGTGTCCACCTGGTCCGGCAGCTCAGAATCGGCCTTGGCGGCCTTGTCGTTGTCGCCTTGGGACCGGAGGAATTCGAGGATCTGGGACTTGTCGATCTGCATGGTGTTCTCCTTTGCGATATCCGGAACTGCTAAGGGTACTTATTACCTTTCTAGAAAAAGACCAGCCGAACAAGTGCCGGGTGAAGAACCCACGGCGTGCGAGGGCGACTAGGCCTTGCCGGTCCCGACGATGGAAGCCAGCGATGCCAGGCCCTTTTCGAAGTCGCCGCCCACCATCTTGTCCATATTCATGAACAGCGCGAAGACCTTGCCGATGCCCTTGTGCTGGCCGGCCATGGTCCAGGTGACGCGGGTGCCGCCGCCTTCCGGAGCGAAGGTGAAGGTGGTGGGGTTCACCGCTGGGAACGGCTTGGTGAACTCCAGCCGGATCCGAACGACTTCCGGTTCCCGTGATTCGGTGATCGCCATGTTGCCGGCGCCGGCCTTGCGGTTGCCGCTCCAGGCGTACTTCGCGCCGACGCCGGATTCCGCGTCGGAGTAGGTCCGCTGCATGTCCGGGTCCACGGTCTCCCATGGCGACCACTTCGGCCACTCGCGGAAGTTGTTGACCAGCGGAAACACGTCCATGGCGGGGGCGGGGATGACTGTGCTGCGCGTGACTGAGTACGTTGACATGGGCTCATCCTACGGCCGCGGCTTCACCGCCGCTGTGCTGTGCTGTGAACCCCACCGGCCGCAGGCTGGCCGGGACTCCAGCGGCCGTTTCTGCGAGGTCCAGCGCCTGACGGAGACGGTCCACGGCGTGCGGATACCCGGGGTCCCAAGTGGCTTTCAGCGTCTCAGCCTCCCGCAGCGCCTTCGCCAGGGCGGCGGTTTCAGGCCGTCCGACGTCGGCCAGGTCCGGGTAGCTGATGGCCAGCGTCGGGTCTAGTTCGTAGCGCGCCCAGCGGCCGAGGACCTCATTATGCACGACGGCGGCCACGCGGCACCGCGGGCCGTCCGCCCGCCGGCGCCGCCGGGCGTCGTACCAGGAAAGCACCGCAGGGGTGCTGCGGTAGGCGGCGATGCCGCTCACTCCCGCGACGGCGGCCAGGGCCAAGCCAGCCGTCGGCGAGGCCACGGCCGGAATGAGCAGGGCCGGTGCGATCACCACCGCGCCGCCAAAAAGGTCCCAGAACAGCACGTCTGAACTGTCGCCGTCGGACGTCCTTGAATGGTGCCGCACAACAAAAACCGTGCAGGCGACGGCGGCCACCAGCACTGCGCTCCATAGGACCAGTTGCAGCAACCCCAAGGGGGCGGCTTCGGAAACTGCGGGCACGACTGCACCTCCCAAGGACGGGCGCTGCCCGGCAATTCGGGCCGCACTTAAATTGCAGCCTATGCAGAAGCGCCGGTCAATGGGCTGGTTTGCAGGGGCGGCCGGGCGGCGTAGCGTAGGCGCCATGCGACTCAAAATGTGCAGCATCCACGTCCAGGACCCTGCCGCGGCGCACTCCTTCTACACGGAGACCCTCGGCTTCGACACACTCATGGCCATGCCCGAGCACAACCTCTTCATCGTCAAGGACCCCGGAGCGGCCGGCACCGTGGGCCTGCTGCTGGAGCCCAGCGACAATCCCATCGCGGCGTCGTACAGCAAGGGGCTGTACGCCGCCGGGATACCCGCCATCGTCTTTGGCACGCCGGACGTCAAGGCTGAGTACGAGCGGCTGTCCGCCGCCGGCGTCCCGTTTCGCGGCGAACCTGCCGAGGATCCGTCCGGGATTTCCGCCGTGTTTGACGACGGCTGCGGCAACTTCATCCAGCTGCACCAGGACTGAAAACTGCGGCCCTCGCCACCGATACCCGGAAGGGACTGAATGGACGCCGCCGACGCCCTCAACGAGATCGCCTTCTGGCTCGAGCGCTCCGCCGCGCCGACGTTTAAGGTCCAGGCCTTCCGGAAGGCAGCCGGCGTCATCAGCGCAATGACGCCGGACGAGGTGGCCGAGCGCGCCCGCGACGGCCGGCTCAAACGGACGAAGGGGATCGGCGACACCACCTTCAACGTTATCCGGCAGGCTGTGGACGGCGACGTGCCCGACTACCTGGAAAAGCTGCGGCAGGGCGGCGCCGAGCCCCTCGCCGCCGGGGGAGACGGGCTGCGCCCGCTGCTCCGCGGCGACCTGCACAGCCACAGCGACTGGTCCGACGGCGGTTCACCCCCGGAGCTGATGACCGGCGCCGCCCGCTCCCTGGGCCGCGAATACCTCGCCCTGACGGACCACTCGCCGAACCTCAAGATCGCGAACGGGCTGACTGCCGAGCGGCTCAGCGAGCAGCTCGACGTGGTGGCCGGTCTGAACGGCGGCACCGGCGGGGACTTCCGGCTGTTGTCCGGCATCGAGGTGGACATCCTGGAAAACGGAGAACTGGACCAGACGCCGGAGATGCTGGACCGCCTGGACGTGGTGGTGGCGAGCGTGCATTCCAAGCTCCGCTCGGACCGGCGCACCATGACGGAACGGATGCTTGGCGGCATCAGTGACCCACACACCAATGTGCTGGGCCACTGCACCGGCCGCCTGCTGCAGGGGTCCCGCGGCACCCGGCCCGAGTCCGAATTCGATGCCGAGCGCGTCTTTGCGGCCTGCGCGGACGCCAATGTCGCCGTCGAAATCAATTCCCGGCCGGAGCGGCAGGACCCGCCGGACAACCTGATACAGCTGGCGCTCGAGGCGGGCTGCCTGTTCAGCATCGACAGCGACGCCCATGCCCCGGGGCAGCTCGACTTCCTGCAGTACGGCGCCGAGCGGGCCGAACGCAACGGTGTGCCGGCCGAACGGATCATCACCACCTGGCCGTTGAACCGGCTGATGGAGTGGCTGGGCAGCAGGAATTAGGAGTGGTACACCTTAATTGTTCCGTCGAGGAACCCCGGCGGACCCGTCTTTCCCTGCGAGGTGCACCATGAGCGCTACGAATCCTGCGAATCATCTGGACGAACTGGGCCACCGGACCCTTCGAAAAGTCCGCGGCCACCTCATGCCGCTCGTCGTGCTCCTCTACTTCGTGGCGTACCTGGACCGCAACAACGTGGGTTTCGCCAAGCTGACCATGAGCGCGGACATCGGCCTGAGCGCAGCGGCCTACGGCCTCGGAGCGGGCATGTTCTTCATCGGCTACGCGTTGCTGGAGATCCCCAGCAACGCCGGCATGTACAGGTTCGGTGCCCGGAGGTGGATCGCCCGCATCCTCATCTCCTGGGGCATCTTCGCCACGGCCATGGCGCTGGTGAACGGGGAGACCACCTTCTACGTCGTCCGCTTCCTGCTCGGCGCGGCGGAGGCAGGGTTCTTCCCGGCCATCCTCTTCTACCTGACCCTGTGGTTCCCTGCGCCGCAGCGCGTTCTGGTGCTGGGCATCTTCATCCTCGCCCAGCCCGTCTCCAACGCGCTCGGCGCCCCGGTATCCGGCCTCCTGCTCCAGACGGAAGGCGTCGCCGGCCTGCACGGGTGGCAGTGGCTGTACATCGTCGAAGGTATTCCGGCGATCATCCTCGGTCTCCTCACTCCTGCGCTCATGACGGACAAGCCAAGCCATGCGCACTGGCTTGCCGCGGATGAACGGGAATGGCTCACCCGGACCATGGACGCGGAGCTCGCCCACAAGCAAAAAGGCCAGCCGCACCACTTCCTGGCAGGCCTGAAGGATCCCCGGACCGTCGCCTACTCGGCGCTGTACTTCGGCCTGGTCTGCGGCATCTACGGCCTGGGCCTGTGGATGCCCACCATCGTCGCAGCGCTCGGCAAGTTCAACACCACCCAGGTGGGCTTCATCGTCGCCATCCCCTACACGATCGCCGCGGTGTTCGTGTACTTCTGGGGCCGCCGGTCAGACCGCACCGGCAACCGCGTGCTGCACGCCAGCATCAGCATGGTGATGGCCGCCGTCGGGCTGGTCGCCGCCGGCAGCCTGGTGCAGGTCAACGCGATCCTGGCCATGATCGCCCTGACCCTTGCGGCCATGGGCATCTACTCCGCCATCGCCCCGTTCCTGGCCATGCCGTCCACGGCATTGGTGGGAGCTGCGGCGGCCGCCGGCCTCGCCATGGTCAACTCACTCGGCAACCTGGGCGGCTTCGTGGCACCGTACATCGTGGGCGTGCTGAATGACGCCACAGGCGACAACCGCTCCGGCCTGATGTTCCTCGCCGCGTGCCTGGCTGTCACCGCCGTCGCAACATACCTGTACGCCCGCCGTCGCCCGGAAGGGCACGTGAAGCCGGGCACGCACGCTGCCGTCGGTGAAGAAGCAGTGGCGGCTGACGAATTCGACGACACCAATTACTAGAGGAGATCACAGCTATGACGCACCACGACACGTTCCCGGCCGAACGCACCGCGGTGCTGACCGGGGCCGCCTCTGCACGGGGCATCGGGCGGGCGACGGCGGAAATGCTCGCCAGCGGGGGCTGGTCGGTGGCCATCCTCGATATCGACGGCGACGCGGCTCGGCGCGCGGCGGAGGACATCTCCTCCGTCTACGGCGTGCTGGCTCGGGGCGTGGGTGCCGACGTCTCCGACCAGGCCACCGTGAACTCCGCCATTGACGAGGTGGAGGCCAATATGCCGCCGATCGCGGCACTGGCCAACCTTGCGGGCATCAGCTCGCCCACGGAGTTCATGGACGAGACGCTGGAGGCCTGGGAGCGGGTGTTCCGGATCAACATGACCGGCACGTTCCTGGTCACCCAGCGCGTGCTCCGCGGTATGATCGAGCGCAGGCTCGGCCGCGTGGTCAGCGTGTCCTCCATCTCCGCGCAGCGCGGCGGCGGCACCTACTCCAAGGTGGCGTACAGCTCGTCGAAAGCCGCCATCATCGGATTCACCCGGGCGCTGGCGCGGGAGATGGGCCGGCACAACATCACCGTCAACTGCATCGCCCCGGGGCCCGTGGACACCGACATCATGGGCGGCACCCTGACCGATGAGCGCAAGGCCGACATGTCCAGGGACATCCTCATGGGCCGCGTGGGCACGGTCCGTGACATCGCCGCCCTCATGGTGTTCCTGATGGGCGAGGACGCCGGGTATATCACCGGCGCGACCTACGACATCAACGGCGGCCTGCAGATCTCCTGACGGGCTTGGCTGAGGCTATTGCCGAGCTGGGGCTGCCGCGGGGCTGGGCGACATCTCCGCCGCCTGGCGCAGCGCCTCGATCATGCTGCGGACGTCCACGATGCCCTTGCCCGCGATGTCGAAGGCGGTGCCGTGGTCCACGGACGTGCGGATGACGGGCAGGCCCACCGTGATGTTGACACCGGCCTCGATGCCGAGGACCTTGATCGGTCCGTGCCCCTGGTCGTGGTACATCGCCACGATGAGGTCGTAGTCGCCACGGCCTGCCAGGAAGAAGGCCGTGTCCGCCGGGAGCGGGCCGCGGGCGTCGATGCCGTCGGCCTGGAGCTTCTCGATGGCCGGGGTGATCTTCTCGGCTTCCTCGCCGCAGCCGAAGAGGCCGTTCTCGCCGGCATGCGGGTTGATGGCGCACACGCCGATCTTCGGGTTGGTGATGCCGGCGCGCTGCATGGCACCGTGGCCGCGGCGCACGGTCCGCTCCACCAGGCCGGGCTCGATCTTGTTGATGGCGTCGATGAGGCCGATATGGGTGGTGACGTGAATGACCTTGACCTTGGGCGTGGACAGCATCATGGACACTTCCTCGATGCCCATGAAGTGCGCGAGCAGTTCGGTGTGGCCCGGGTAAACGTGACCGGCCTTGTGCAGCGCCGCCTTGTTCAGGGGCGCCGTGCAGATGCCCTGGACCTGGCCGCCCATGCCCAGCTCGCAGGCAATCCGGATGTAGTGGTAGGCCGCGTTGCCGGCCTCGGCTGACTCCCGGCCCCACGGCAGATCGGCCGAGAGCAGCTTCGGGTCGATCACGTTGATCCGGCCGGCTTCGAAGACGGCGTCGCCCACGGTCTCCACTTCGACGATGTCCGCTTCGACGCCCAGCGCCTTGGCGCCAAGCTGCAGCCGGTGGACGTCGCCGATGACCACCGGGCGGCAGTCGCGGTAGGCGTTCTGGTCGAGGAGGGCGCCCACGGTCACCTCGGGGCCCACGCCCGCACCGTCGCCCATGGTCACGGCGATGAAGGGCCGGGTGTCCTGTTCGGTTGCGTTCGCTGCTGATGTCATTGGAGCTCCAGGTTTGTGGGAGGGATGGGCAGTGCTGTGGGAAGACCGAAGGTCTTTGATGGCGGAGTAAAGCTGCACGAGGGCGTAGTCGTCGCCGAAGCTGCCGGGCTTGGTGCCCACCAGCCGCCCGTCGTCGGACAGACTGACCACGGCGCCGTGCTGCACGGACGCCAGCGGGGTCAGCGAGCGGACGCCGAGCGCGTCGAGTACCTCGCGGGCCGTTTCACCGCCGGTGAGGATCAGGTCTGCGGATGCTGCGGGACCTGTTGCCGCCGGACCTGTCGCCGCGTCGGCAGCCAGCCGCGCGAGGTTCCGCACGATCCTGCCGGATTCCTGCGGATTGACGACGCCGGCCCTGACAGCCAGGGCTGACGGCGCGCCCGCCGCCAGCAGCTGCTGGGCTTCTGCGAGACTGGGGCGGAAGTCCTCAGGACGCTTCAGTTCGTCGGGAGCTATCCGCAGGGCCGTGAAACCGCCGGCTTCCAGGTTCCGCAGCTGCGCCGTGGCCTTCCCCGAGGCGGAGCCGACGGCGGCCAGCACCGGCCGGGGGCCGCCCGCCACCGTCTGAACGGATGGCGCCTGCCTTTGCGCGTTCTGCGCAAAGGTCCTGGCCAGTTTCGTGGCGAGCAGCAGGGCCATGCCGCCTGTCCCGGCCAGCACGATGCGCCGTCCGCCGGCCCTGAAGTCCAGGTCCAGCAGCGCTTCCGCGACGGTATCCAGGTCGGCCTGAGTCTCACCGTCGACGATCACGGTGGCCGGAGTGCCGGCGGATGATGCTTCCGCCAGTGCTTCACCGAGGAAGGCCGCCAGGCCGCCCGACCGCACCACAGGCAGCTCCGCAAGCTGCACCGCAGAGCCAGGGCCCAGCAGCTGCGCAACCCCCGCGGGCGGGGCGGCAGGCTCTGCCCGCCAGAGGTCCGTACGGTCCAGCGGGACGCCGTCGGCAAAGGGCCGGCCACCTACGACTGTGCGGGTCAGCTGGGGGAGGGCGCCGGCCACCACAACGTGGTGCCCCAGAGAGGTCAACGCCGCCAACTCCGGGCCAATGTTGCCCCGCCAGAGGGAATCGATTTTCTTGAACAGGACGCTTGCGGCGTCTGCACTGGGGCTGCCGAAGACGGCTGCCGAAGCCGCCGCGGCGGTCTCCGGGGTCAGGGCCCGTGAGTGGGTATCGACCACAAGGACATCGGCGGCGCTCCCGGTGTTCGCATCCGCGGACAGCAGGAGGCGCGTGTCCAGCCCCTGGGTTGCAAAGCATTGCCCCACTTCTGCTGCGCCGGAAAAGTCATCGGCCTGGATGAGGATTGCAGCCACGTCTCCTCCTTTCGTTGGGTCGTCGGTAGCACCATCATGGCATGACTGCGCGAATTGCGCTATATCTGTTGCGCATTTCGCGCAGAGGTGGCACAGTGATGCATGTAACACGGCGCAGGCCATCCGGCCGCCAGCCGTCCCATTCAACCGAGAGGTCAACGATGACCGTTCTTCCTCAAGGAAGTGAGATCTCACGGCGCCGCCTCCTGCAGTTTGGCGCAGCCGCCGGATTTCTCCTGGGCACAGGCTCCCTGGCCGGGTGTGCCGGCCCCACGGGCCTGCCGGGACCCAGCACTCTGACGCTGGCCCTCAACAGGTCCCTCGTCAGCCTGGACAACAAGCTCAACCAGTTCGACGCCGCCGTCACCGTCCAGCGCGCAGTGCGGCAGGGACTGACGGCCATCGGCCCGGAAACCAAACCGATCCTCGTACTCGCGGACCGTTTTGAAATGACCTCACCCACCGCGTGGACCGTGCGGCTGCGCGAGGGCGTCCGCTACTCGGACGGCACTCCGGTGGCCATCGAGGACATCGCCACGGCACTGAAGATGTACCAGCAGGTGCAGGGTTCCTTCGTCGCCGGGTTCTTCCCTGAATTCCCCACCGTGGTTCCGGTGGACGATCGGACGTTCCGGATGGAATCAAAGAACCCCATCCCCATCCTCGACTCCCTCATGAGCATGATCCTGATCAGCCCGGCCGCCAAGAACAAGCCGGAGGAACTGCAGGAAGGCGTGGGCACCGGCCCGTACGTCGTCACCAAGTTCAACCGCGGCGCCGGCACCTACAGCCTCAAGCGCAACGAGAACTACTGGGGCCCCGCGCCCAAGGTGGACAACGTGGAGGTCCGGTTCCTGCCGGAGGAATCCAGCCGCGTCATCGCGCTGCGCAGCGGCGAGGTGGACGTCATCGATTCCATCACGCCCGACTCGCGCGAGCAGCTGGCCGGACTTCCCGGCGTCGTGCTGGCAGAGGCCTCCAGCCTCCGCCTGAACCAGATCTTCTACAACTTCCGCAAGCCATCCAGCCACCCGCTGTCCGACGTCCGCGTCCGCCAGGCCCTCAGCTGGGCGGTCGACGGCGAGGCCCTGGTCAAGGACGTGCTGGTCGATTCGGTCAGCGAAGCCGAGGGCGTGGTCCCGTCCAGCCTCACCGGCTTCGCCAAGACCGGCAACTACACCTTCGACCCGGAGAAGGCCAAGGCCACCCTGAAGAGCCTCGGCGTCACCAACCTGAACCTGAAGATCATCTGGGAAACCGGCGAATTCGCCTCCGACACCTCCGTGATGGAGGCGCTCGTGGAGATGTTCGGCAACATCGGCGTGAAAACCCAGCTGCAGCAGTTCGAGCCCGGCGGCAACATCCTGGCCTGGCGCCAGGGCAAGCAGGGCGACTGGGACCTGCTGGGCAACGGCTTCAGCAGCCCCACCGGCCTGGCCATCACCATGATGCAGGGCATGTACGCCGGCACCGCGGAAAAGGAAAAGACCCGCGACACCTACCAGGGCTATGTGGTCCCGGACGTCCAGGCCAAGATCCAGGCCGCGTCCTCCGAGGTGGATCCGGCGCGCCGGGAGCAGCTGCTCGCCACCGCACAGAAGGCCATCTGGGACACCTGGCCGTGTGCCTGGGCCTTCGTTCCCAAGTCGGTGCTGGCCCACCAGAAGCGCGTGGCGGGCCTGGCCCTGGCGCCCACCAACTCCTACCCCCTTGTTGACGTCCGGCTGGAGGCCTGAGCCATGACCACGTACATCCTCAAGCGGCTGGGCCAAGGCCTGCTGACCGTGTTCCTGACGGTCTCCACGGTCTTTGTCCTGATCCGCCTGGCCCCTGGCGATCCGGCGGTGTCCTACGCGGGTCCGCTGGCCACCACCGAGCAGCTGGCCAAGGTCCGCGAACAGTTCGGCCTGGACCGTCCCTTGCTGGAGCAGTACTGGATCTTCCTGCAGCAGCTGTTCACCGGCAACCTCGGCACCTCCTACTCGTTCCAGGCGCCGGCCATGCAGGTGGTGGCGGAGCGGATGCCGTACACGCTGACCCTCGCCACCGCCGCCATCCTCCTCACCGCCGTGATCGCCATCCCGCTGGGTGTGTGGATGGCCCGCCGCCCGGACACCAACCGGGAACTAGGCGTCAACGTCCTCACCATCGCCGGGCAGTCGATGCCGGACTTCTGGACCGGCATCATGCTCCTCACCGGCTTCGCCGTCCTGATTCCGCTGTTCCCGGCCTCCGGCTTCGCCACCTGGGGCGGACTGGTCCTCCCCACTGTCACCATCGCCATCCTGCAGATCGCGCTCATCTCGCGGATGGTGCGGCGGGAGATGACGTCCAACTTCGCCGCCCCGTACCTGACAGTGGCGCGGTCCCGGGGAGTGGGGAACCCTGCGCTGACCTGGCGCTACGCGATGGGAAACTCAGCCATTCCGGTCTTCACAGCCCTGGGCACCCGCTTCGCGGCCATGCTCAACGGCGTGGTGGTGGTGGAAGTGGTGTTCGCCTGGCCCGGCGTCGGCTCCCTCATTGTCCGGGCCCTCGAGACCCGCGACTACCCGCTCATCCAGGCGACCGTCCTGCTGACGTCGCTGCTGGCAGTAGCCGTTCAGCTCGTCATCGACCTCGCCTACCCGCTTCTTGATCCCCGCGTTCGTCTTGGAAAGGCGGCAGCAGCATGAGCCTCAGCGACACCGCAACACCGGCGGCATCTGCCGCACAACCGTCCCGGACGCCCTCACCCAGCGCCGTCTCCAAGGAACTCGTCGCGAAGGCCGGCGCCACGCGCCGCCGCATCGCATCTAAGTGGAAGCTGCGCATCGGCGCCGTCTGCACGCTGCTCGTCATCATCCCCATCCTGCTGGCCCAGGTGCTTCCGCTTCCGGACGCCAACCACCAGGACCTCTCGGCGCGCCGCCTCGCCCCGCTGGTGGACGGCCACCTGTTCGGCACCGACCAGCTGGGCCGTGACCTGCTCTCCCGCGTCCTGCACGGCGGCCAGGTCTCCCTGACCATCGGCGTCCTGGCCGTGGTGGTGTCCGGCGCCATCGGCATCATTCTCGGTGCCGCCGCCGGCTACTTCGGCGGCTGGGTGGACACGGTGGTCTCCCGTCTCCTCGAAGCGCAGATGTCCCTGCCGCTCCTCATGATGCTGCTCCTGGTGGTGGCCCTCTTCGGCCCGTCCATCCCGGTGATCACCTTCGTCATTGCCATTGCCCAATGGCCAGAAGTGGCCAGGCTAACCAGGTCCATGGTGCTCGTGGAACGGGAAAAACCTTACGTCTCCGCGGCGCGCATCCTGGGCCTGCACCGCATCCAGATCCTCATCCAGCACATCATCCCGAACGTCATCAAGCAGGCAACACTCGTGGTGCTGCTGCTCCTGGCCCAGGCCGTCCTGCTCGAGAGTGCCCTCAGCTTCCTTGGCGCCGGCCCCCAGCGGCCGTTCGCCACCTGGGGGCGCATCATCTCCGACGGCCAGGACTACATCACCACCTCCTGGTGGATGGTCACCCTGCCCGGCCTGGTGATCGTGCTGATGGTGGTGGGCGTGAACCTGCTGGGCGACGGCCTCCGCGACCGTCCCCGCCGCAAGAAGAAGGGTGCCTGACATGAACGCACAACCCGGCCCTGGCCGAACCAACACAGGTCACACCGACTCCGGCCACACCGGGCAGGCCCTGCTTGAGGTCCGCGACTTCCAGGTGGAGCTGATCACCGACGCCGGCATCATCCGGGCCGTGGATTCAGTGAACTTCAGCATCCACCGCGGTGAGACGGTCACCATTATCGGTGAGTCCGGGTCGGGCAAATCGACGACGGCGATGGGCATCCTGCGCCTGCTCCCGGACGACCTGGCGGTGCTTTCCGGTACCGTGCTCATCGACGGAGTGGACGTGGTGGCCGTTCCCAAGTCCATCGACAAGGTCCGTGGCCGGACCGTCGCGCTCATCCCGCAGGACCCGATGACCGCGCTGAGCCCCGTGCACTCCATCGGCAGCCAGCTGTCCGAGGCCATCCGGATCGCCGGCGCCGCCTCCAAGGAGAAGGACGCCGTCCGGGCCCGTGCCATCCGGTTGCTGGAACAGGTGCACATTCCCACACCGGAGGTGCAGCTGAAGAAGTACCCGCACCAGCTCTCCGGCGGCATGCTCCAGCGCGTGCTGATCGCGATCGCCCTGGCCAGCGAACCGCAGCTCCTGGTGGCCGACGAACCCACCTCGGCGCTGGACGTCACGGTGCAGGCCGGCATTCTGGACCTCCTGCTGGAGCTCCAGGAGCAGCGCGGCATCGGCATCCTGATGATCACGCACGATCTCGGCGTGGCCCGGCTGATCTCGGACCGCATCCACGTGATGAAGGACGGCTACTTCGTGGAGTCCGGCGACGTCCAGCAGGTCGTGGAGCAGCCGGCTACCGAGTACACCCGCAACCTGCTGGCCGCCGTGCCGGTCCTGGGGCCGTGGGACGAAACTCCCGGCGGCAACACCCCAACTGACACAGCGGCAGCGGCCGCCCTGACCAACACCGGAGCCAGCCATGAGTAAGCCGTTCCTCTCCGTCGAGAACCTCGTGGTGGACTATCACGTGCCGGGCGGAACGTTCCGCGCCGTGGACGACGTCTCTTTCTCGGTGGACAAGGGCAAGACGATCGCCGTCGTCGGTGAATCCGGCTGCGGAAAGTCCACCATCGCCAAGGCGCTGATGCGCCTGGTGACGCCTGCCAGCGGCCGGATCGAACTGGACGGCACGGACCTGGCCGCGCTCAGCGAAGCGAAGCTTCGGCCGCTGCGCTCCAAGTTCCAGATGGTCTTCCAGGATCCGTACGGCTCCCTTGATCCGCACCTCACCGCCCAGGAGATCGTGGCCGAACCACTGAAGCTGCAGGGCGTCCGGTCCAAGGCCGAACGGCACAAGGAAGCCGCGAAACTGATCGACCAGGTGGGCCTGCCGGCCAAGTCCCTGGACCGGCACCCTGCGGAATTTTCCGGCGGCCAGCGGCAGCGCATCGGCATTGCCCGGGCGCTGGCCTCCAAGCCGGAACTGCTGGTCTGTGACGAAGCCACAAGCGCACTCGACGTGTCCGTCCAGGCCCAGGTGCTGCGATTGCTGAAGTCCATCCAGGACGAAACCGGCATCACCTACGTGTTCATCTCGCACAACCTCGGGGTGGTGCAGGAGATCAGCGATAACGTCATGGTCATGCAGCGCGGCAAGCTCGTCGAGTCCGGCAGCACTGCATCCGTGCTGACCGCGCCCCAGGAGGACTACACCCGCAAGCTCCGCCGCGCCGCCCTCGACCCGTCCACCATGCGCGGCCTTAAGCCGCGGCACATCGTCCGGTCCCTGGCGCTGAAAGGCTGACCAGGCCCTTTAGCCGCCCCTGAACCGCCCGAATCCAACCGATACTCAACCACGGAGAATCAACGCATGAGCAAGCAGCCAGAAGGCACCCCGGTGGAAGGACTGAAGCTTCCCATCTCGCGGCTGGTCCTGGGCACCATGACGTTCGGCGACACCGCCGATGAGGCCACCGCCGGACGCATGGTGGAAGAGGCGCTCGACGCCGGGATCACCACCATCGACACCGCCAACGCCTACGTGGGCGGCGTGACGGAGGAAATGCTGGCCCGCCTCCTCAAGGGGCGACGGGATGAGGTCATCCTCGCCTCCAAGGCCGGCATGCCGCACGCGGACCACGGCCAGCACACGCCGCTGTCCCCGGAAGGGCTGCGCAACAGCGTGGAGGGCAGCCTGCGCCGGCTCGGTGTGGACAGCATCGACCTCTTCTACCTGCACCAGCCGGACCGTGCCACCCCGCTGCAGGACACCCTTCGCACCGTGGCCGACCTGGCGGCCGAAGGGAAGATCGGGGCGCTGGGTGTCTCCAACTTCGCGGCCTGGCAGATTGCCGACGTGATCCACGTTGCCCGCGAAGTGGGTGCGCCCACGCCTGTGGTGGCGCAGCAGCTCTACAACCTGGTGGCCCGGCGGGTGGAGGAGGAGTACCTCGAATTCGCCGCCACCCACAACGTCCACACGATGGTCTACAACCCGCTGGGGGGCGGCCTGCTCACCGGCAAGCACAGCTTCGAGGCCAAGCCTTCGGAGGGCCGCTTCGGTGATTCCAAGCTTGCCGCCATGTACACCCAGCGCTACTGGGACAAGCAGCTGTTTGACGCCGTCAACGCCCTGGCCGGCATCGCCGGCGGGGCAGGCATCACCCTTGCCGAGCTGTCGCTGCGCTGGCTCGCCTACCGGAACGGCGTCGGCTCCATGCTCCTGGGCGGCTCCAAGGTGGAGCAGCTGCGCGCCAACATCGCCGCCGTGGCCAACGGGCCGCTGCCCGAGGACGTCACCGCCGCGTGCGACGCCGTCGGCTCCGGGCTCCGCGGGCCCATGCCGGCCTACAACCGCTGACGTCCGCCCCCGGACAAGGCCGGCGCACAACGCCAAGACCACCCCACGAACTGAAGGTAGAGGATACAGATGACATCGGACCTGGCCATTGAATTCGCCCGCAAGATCCGCGCCCGTGAGCAGGCGGTCGGCTACTGGGCGGTGCTGGACGCGCCCGTGGCAACGGAACGCATCGGCCGGCTCGGGTATGACTACGTTGCCCTGGACGCACAGCACGGGCTGCTCGGGTACTCGGGCGTGCTGAACGGCCTCATGGCCATCGACGCCGGGCACACCGCCGTCGGCATGGTGCGCGTAGAAGACAACAACCTCACGGCGATCGGCAAGGCCCTGGATGCAGGTGCCGTCGGGGTCATCGTTCCGCTCGTCAACACGGCCGCGGACGCAGCGGCCGCAGTCGCTGCTGCCAAGTACCCGCCGATGGGCGGCCGGTCCTACGGTCCGATGCGCTCGGCGCTGCGCATCGGGCCCGTCCCGGCTGACGCGAACGCTGCCACCCTTGTCTTCGCCATGATCGAGACGCCCGACGGACTGGCCAACGTCAAGGAGATCTGCGCGACTCCCGGCCTGGACGGCATCTACGTGGGGCCCTCGGACCTGGCCATCGCCGTCGGCGGCGCCTTCCCGGGTGACCCCGCCATCGAGGCCGAGTTCAATGCTGCGCTGGAAACCATCGCTGACGCGGCCGCCTCGGCAGGGATCGCCGCCGGCATCCACACCGCCGCCGGGGAGATTGCGGCCCAGCGGCTGCGCCAGGGCTACACGTTCACCACCGTCGCCTCGGACCTGACCCACCTGGAGCTGGCAGCCAAGGCGCACCTGGCCGCGGCCAGGGCGGAGGGCTGACGCATGCAGACCACCAATGCCGGCTACAGCACCATCACGCCCGACGGCGCCGTGAAGCGCGCGGACGGCGCAGACTTCGCCTACCTGCCCGCGCCCACCGTGCAGAGCCACGCCGCCAACCTCCTGACCCTGCCGGACGGCCGCCTCGGCTGCGTCTGGTTCGGCGGGACCCAAGAGGGCGTGCCGGACATCTCCATCTGGTTCTCCGCCCTGGAGCCGGGCAGCAGTCAGTGGTCGCCGGCGGAGCAGCTGTCGGACGACTCCACCCGCTCCGAGCAGAACCCGATCCTGTTCACCGCACCCGGCTCTGCCGGCCAGCACGGCGATCTTTGGCTCCTGTACACCGCGCAGACCGCGGGCAACCAGGACACGGCCGAGGTCCGCCGTCGTACTTCCACGGACAGCGGACGGACGTGGGGACCGGTGGAAACGCTGTTCCCCGCGAACGAAACAGGCGGCGTGTTCGTCCGCCAACTGCCGGTGCTGCTGCCGTCCGGCCGCCTCATCATCCCGATTTTCCGCTGCATCACCACGCCGGGGGAGAAGTGGGTGGGCAACAGCGATGACAGTGCGGTGATGATTTCCGACGACGGCGGAGCCACCTGGAGCGAGCACATCCTCCCCGGCAGCCTGGGCTGCGTCCACATGAACATCCAGCCCATGGCCGACGGATCGCTGCTGGCGCTGTTCCGCAGCCGCTGGGCCGACTCGATCTACGAATCCCGCTCCACCGACGACGGCACCACGTGGAGCGAGCCGGTCCCCACCGAGCTGCCCAACAACAACTCGTCGATCCAGTTCACGGCGCTCGCCGACGGCCGCCTGGCGCTGGTCTACAACCACAGCCGCGCGGAGGAGAACACCGAGCGGCGGCTCTCGCTCTACGACGAAATCGACGACGACGGTCTGGCCGCCGAACAGGGCCAGCTCACCGAACCGGGTCCGGCTGCCGGCGCCGGAACGGACGACGGCGGGCGGCGCGCCTTCTGGGGGACACCGCGCTCGCCCATGACGCTGGCCGTCTCCGAGGACTCGGGCCGTAGCTGGCCCATCCGGCGGAACCTCGACGTGGGGGACGGCTACTGCCTCTCCAACAACTCCCGCGACGGCCTGAACAGGGAGTACTCCTACCCGTCCATCCACCAGGGCCCGGACGGCGCGCTGAACATCGCGTACACGTACTTCCGGCAGGCCATCAAGTACGTCCGCGTGGACCCGCAGTGGGCGTACGAGGGCGGCACCACTCCCGGAGGGGACAACGAAGCCGGCGACCAGCAGTGACCGGCCCTCTCCACGCGATAGTCACGGGGTGCAGCTCCGGCATTGGCAAGGCGATTGCGGAGCGGCTTCTGGCCGACGGCTGGAACGTCACCGGGCTGAGCCGCAGCGAGACCTCGCTGGGTAAGGGGTTCCGGTTGCTGCACGCGGACCTGTCCAGCCCGGCGTCGCTCGCGGAAACAGCGGCAGGGATTGATCCCGCGGACGCCTTGGTCCACGCTGCCGGGTACCAGCGCACCGCACGGCTGGGTGAGCTGGACCCGGAGGCGCTCGCCGGGATGTTCGCGGTCCACGTGGGGGCGGCCAGCGCGCTGGCCAATGAGGTGGTGCCGCGGATGCCCGACGGCGGCCGGGTGCTGCTGATCGGCAGCCGCACCTCCACCGGTGCAGCGGGCAAGAGCCAGTACGCGGCCACCAAAGCGGCGCTCATGGGGATGGGCAGGACGTGGGCGCAGGAGCTTGCCCCGCGCGGCATCACGGTGAACGTTCTCTCGCCGGGGCCTACTGACACACCCATGCTGGCGGACCCCGGGCGGGCGGCCACACCGCCCAAGCTGCCGGCGCTCGGCCGGCTGGTGGATCCGGAGGACGTTGCGGCGCTCGCCGGCTTCCTGCTCGGGCCGCACGGCAAGTCCATCACCGGACAGAACTATGTGATCTGCGGCGGCGCCTCGCTGTGAGGCGATCACCTGTGGGGCGAGCAGCCGCCGGCCCCATACGATGGTGACAGCAAAGGAGAGCCACAGATGACCACCGCCAAAGCCAGGCGCGAAGAGATCTACCACCTCGCCGTCACCACGGGGCTGGCGTCTGTGGAGGAACTGTCGCGGCATTTCCGGGTCACCGCCTCCACCATCCGGCGCGACCTTGCACACCTCAACGAGCAGGGGAAGCTGGCCCGGACCTACGGCGGGGCGGTGGCGCTGGGCGCCCACCCCGAGCCGTCCCTGCGGCAGCGCACCGGCGAGGCGTACGAGCAAAAGCACGCCATCGCGGCCTGGGCGGCTGCCGTGGTGAAGGAAGGCGAGAACATCCTGCTCGACGGCGGCTCCACCGCGGGCGCGCTGGCGAACGCCCTGCGCGGACGGGAAAACCTCGCCGTCACCACGCCCGGCATCAATACGCTGCAGGAGCTCGCCGACTCGCCGGGCATCCAGGTGGACTGCCTCGGCGGCCGGCTGCGCGGGGTGAGCCAGACTTTCGTGGGTCCCCTCGCCGAGGCCGCCCTGGAGCGGATGAGCTTTGACCGGGTGTTCCTGGGCGCGGACGCCGTCACCTCCGACGACGGGCTCTGCGAGGCGGACCACGCACAGACCCGGCTCAAGGAGCTCATGGCCCGGCGGGGTGATGCGGTCTACGTCCTGGCCGACTCCAGCAAGCTCGGGAAGCGCCCGTTCCACGCCTGGGCAAAGCTCGCCCTGCCGTGGACGCTGGTGACGGACTCCGGCGCCGATCCGGGCCAGGTTGCGCTGTTCCGGGAGGCCGGTGTGCAGGTGCAGCTGGTCCAGGCCGAGCAACAGGCGTCGGCCTAAGGGGAACAGCGGCCGGTGACCCTCCGTTTTTTCATTTCCCCGAACAACCTGGCCGTTTCCCGTTTAGCATTAGGGAATGACTGAAGCGAGCGAAGATTCGGCAGTTCTGCAGCTGCAGGACATCCTTATTGGGGCCGAAAGCGTGGACGGCTTCCTCGACGGGTTGGCTGGGTTTGCCGCATCCACCCTCACAGGTCTGGCAGGTACCGGCATTGAATGCGCCGTGACATTGAAGCGGCACCGGCATACCGCCACTGTTGCCGGCAGCAGTGCCCGGGCCATCGAGCTGGACCACATTGAGCAGCGCGTCGGCGACGGTCCTTGCATCCGGGCGCTGTTCACCATGGCCCCCGAACTGCTCAACGACGTCAACAAGGACGAACGCTGGCCGGAATACCAGAAGCAGCTCGCTGACCACGGTGTGTACTCCACGCTGGGCGTCCCCTTGGATATCGGGGAAGGCGCCAGCGCGGCGCTGAACTTCTTCGGCCCCGCGCCGGGCCTGTTCAGCGCGGAGCTGTTCGAGAGGGCCGTCGAGTTTGGCGATCTGGCAAGCCGTACCATGCAGCTGTCGGTCCGCATCGGAGCGGCGCAGGCGCGGGCGCAGAACCTGGAGGCCGCCATGCAGAGCCGTACCGCGATTGACGTTGCCTGCGGCGTGATCATGGCGCAGAACAGGTGCTCGCAGAAAGAGGCGATGGACATCCTGGCCAAAGTCTCGAGCAACCGGAACCAGAAGTTGCGGGAGGTGGCCCTGGAACTCCTGGGCAGGCTCTCGGGATCCGGCGTGGAGACACACTTCGACTAGGTCCTTACTTGGCCCCTTTGCCGATCATGGACGCCGGGGGCTTGGGGAACGGCTTGGCCGCGTATAGCTTGGCCACCTTGAGCATGTAGTCGGCCCATTGCGGCCCGGCGATCATGTAACCGTCGATCCGGTCGTAGTGCTTGCCGTTGATGGTGATATTCCTGCCCGGCCGTTTCTGGCCGTCCAGGGCGTCGCCGAAGAACGATGCGGTGGCAATGCCGCTGGTGTAGCCCAGCACCCACGTGGCGCCGTTGCTGTTGTTGGTGCCGGTCTTGGCCGCCACGGGGACCTTGCTCTGGACTTTGGGGTTGATGTAGACGCCTGACCCCTTCTTCAGCACGTCCTGCAGGACCGAGTTCACCCCGCGGGCAATCTCCGGCTCCACGGCCGTGCGGCACGCAGGCTGCTGGCTGGACAGGGCCCGCCCGGTGAAGTCGGTAACGCGCTGGATGGCAATCGGCGCGCAGTACCTGCCGTCGGCAGCGAAGGTGGCGAAGGCTGTGGCCATGCTGAGCGGCGACACGGCCGTTCCGCCGAGGACGTTGCCCAGCTGGTGCATGTTGATCTCGGACCCGTCCAGGCCGCTGTGCAGGCCCATGGTGTCAACCATTTTTTGGATCCCGCAGATGTCCAGTTGGGCAACCTCGGCGAAGGTGGCCGTGTTGATGGAGTTGTACAGCCCGTAGTTTGCGGGCATCCTGCGGTAGTAGCCCTCCGACGCGTTCTGCAGGTCGTCAGCAGCTTCAAGGCCGGCAGCGCGCTGCTTGGTGCTGTAGGCGCCAACCACCTTGGCGCAAGAGTCCCGCCAGCGGAATCCCAGCGGGTACTCGCGCCGTGAGGCGTCCACCTCGTCGGTGATCTTTCGTCCCTGGTGCAGCCACTCGGCGAACGTAAACGGCTTCATGGTAGATCCGGGCTGGAATCCGCCCGCGCCGTTGAGGTCGTTGCCGTTGGCGTCCTTCGCGTCCACGTTGAAGTTCAGCTGGGTGTCGAACCTGCCGCCCTCCGGGAGGAACACCGTGTTCTGCGCCATCGAGAGGATCTTGCCGGTGCCGGGCTGGACCGTCAGCAGCGAAGCTCCCCACCTGCCCGGGTTGGCTCCGGCAGTGGAATTCACTTGGGCCTGGGCCGCCGCCTGAAGCCTGCTGTCCAGGGTGGTGGCGATGGTGAGCCCGCCCCGGAACAGCTTCCGCTCGCGGGCATCCGTGTCGGCGCCGTAGGCCCGGTTGTTGAGGATCAGGTGGGACACGTAGTCGCAGAAATAGGGGGCGAGGGTGGCTGCGGCGCAGCCTTGCCTCGAGCTACGGATTTTCAGGCCCACGCCGGTGGCGGCGGCGGTGTCATGCTGCTTCTGGGTGATTTTGCCTTGCGCCAGCATGGCGTCCAGGACCAGGTTGCGACGCTTCAGGGAGTTCTCGGGGTTCGTCACGGGGTCGTAGAGGGTGGGGCTGTTGACGAGCCCCGCCAGCAGCGCGGCCTGGGGGAGGGTGAGCTTGCTGGCCGGAACGCTGTAGAAGTGCTGCGCCGCCGCTTCAATGCCGTAGGCGCTGCGGTTGAAGAAGACGATGTTGAGATAGCCCTCGAGGATCTGGTCCTTGGTGAATTTCTTCTCCAGCTCGATGGCGAGCTTCATTTCCCGCACCTTGTCGCCAAGGGTCTTCTCCCCGCTGAGGACCACCTCGTCCTCGCGGCCGGAGGTAACTTTTGCTTCGTTCGCCACGTTGGTGACGTACTGCTGGGTCAGCGTGGATGCCCCCTGCCGGTCCCCGCCAGAGACGTTGCTGACCAGTGCCCGCAGGACACCCACGGGGTCGACGCCGCTGTGTTCGTAGAAGCGGCTGTCCTCGATCGCAACCACAGCGTCCTTGATGTACGGCGACATCTCTTTCAACGGAACCCGAACGCGGTTTTCCTCGTAGAACGAGGCGATCAGTTTCCCGTCCGACGTCAGGATCCTGGTGGTTTGCGCCGGCGGCCGCACGGCGAGATCGGACGGCAGGCCGTTATAGAAGTTGAGCGATCCGTTCACGGCAGCGCCTGCGGCGGCAAGCTGGGGGACGAAGTAGGCGGCAACAAGCGCGCCGCAGACGCAACTGAGGACTACGAACCCGAGCAACCTTGCCAGGGCCGTGTGAGATCGGGATACCAAGCCTTTGCGTACCATCACTGCGGTTCACACCCCAAAAAAGCGTGTCTCCAGAATACGCTTCAGGTGACGGCCGGGCCAGAGCAAGGCCGGGCCAAAATTGGGCTGAAACAGAGGGCCGGCCCGCGCTGGGGCGGGCCGGCCGTCGTGGTGCTTCGAGTTTTTAGGTGTTGTCGCCGTTAGGTGTTTTGGACGTGGTCTTTGGCGTCGGTGGCGGTTGCTTTGACGTCGGAGGCGGCGGTTTGGCCTTCTTCCTTGACGTGTTGGGCGGCGTCGGTGGCGGTGGCCTTGACGTTTTCCATGGCTTCCTGGGCGGGTTCCTTC
>NZ_JBFTLC010000035.1:0-53500 GCF_056396245.1 Arthrobacter sp. 05T423 | reverse complement strand
TGGCGCTGATGGCGCCGACGTACCGGCAAGTCTGGAAGATCCCGGCGGCCACTCCCCTGTCCTCGGGGGCGGCGGAGATGTACAGCCCCTGGTTGGAGGCGATGCTCACCGACCCGTACGGCACACCCATCAGGGCGGTCAGCACCAGCACCAGCGGAACGAAGAACGACGCCGTCAGGAGCCAGAGTGCCGCTGCCGCTATCGCCAAAAGTACGACGCCGGCCAGTAGCACCCGCCGGACGCCGTAGTTGTCGATCGCTTTCACGGCGAGCGGGGTGACGACCACCGACATGGCCGCCAGCGGCAGCATCAGCACTCCCACCAGGCCCGGGTTGTATCCGGCCGCCTCCTGCAGCAGCTGCGGGAGGCCGAAGAACGCGAAGTAGTAGACCCCGCTGAACACCGTGAAGCCCAAATACACCAGCAGCAGCGGCCGGTTCCTGCCAAGCAGCCGCAGGTCCAGGAACGGCCGGTCGAAGCGCAGTTCCCGCCATGCGAACAGCACCGCCAGCACCATGGCTCCCCCCAGCAGCCACCAGCGGTAGCCGGGCAGCGCGTTCAGCAGCCCCATGAGCAGCAGCACCAGGCTGCCGACGAACGCGAGGATGCCCGGGATGTCAGAGTCTCGCAGCAGGGTGGCAATGCTGCCCTGCTCCCGCCGTTCATCCGCGGGAGCCACCTTCCGCACGATGAGCAGGGCGGCCAATGCGAGCGGCACGTTGATCAGGAACAGCGCCTGCCATCCGACGAGGCTCACCAGCAGCCCGCCGACCACGGGGCCCACCGCCGCCCCGGAGGTGTTTGCCATTTGAATGCGACCGAGTGGTCTCGTTGACGTCGTGTCGGCCAGCTTGGCCAGTGCGCCGACCATGACGACGGCACTTGGGTACGCCGTCGCCGTCCCCAGCGCCATGAGCGCACGGGCTACGCAGACCCACACAAAGTTGGGCGAGAAAGGCGCCAGCGCGCACGACACCGCCACCAGCGCCATGCCGAGCATGAAGAGTTTCCGCGGCCCGAACCGGTCCGCCAGCCGTCCCATGAGGGGCTGGCCCGCTGCCGAAGTGATGTAGAAGGCTGTGATCACCCAGGTGACCGTGGCGACGTCGAGCCTAAAGTCCTCGCGCAGCACCACCAAGGCGACGGCGATCATGGAGGAGTTCAACGGGTTCAGCGCCGTGCCCAAGCTGAGGCCAGCCACGGCGAGGCCGGTGCGGTGGCGGGTTTGGTTGCCGGTGCGGGGAGAGTTGCTCACGGCAACAGTCTTCCGCACAGAGCCGACTCACCGCCAAACGAGTGAGGACTGAGCTCTCGCGAGTATGAGTCGAAGCTGCGGGCCCTATGACTGGAACAGGACCTGCGGTAACCCGGAGTACTTGCGATTGCGCTCTACCGAGGCTGCTCGTCCCTCCCCTGCCCGGTTCCCGCTGCCGGTCCCCTGCGCGGTCTTACGATCTGGGCGGATCATTGCGAGGGCAGCCATGCTTTGATGGACAGTATGCATGAATTTGAGGCGTATCTGGACCTGGAGCTCGCCAACGCGCCCAAGGAGCTCTCTAACGAACTCTTCCATTACACAAGTTCGGACGCAGCCATCTTGGGCATCCTCAGCACCGGGAAATTAAGGCTGTCACCCTTCGATTCGACCAATGACCTATGGGAATCACGCCCGCTCTACCCAAACATCGAGGCCCGCCACGACGAGGAGAGCCTGGATGTCGGACCAAAACTCTGGGATGCGATCGACCGGAATATCAGGCTCCACGCCAAGGTCACCTGCCTGACGCAAGATTGGGAACTTCCGGAGGGGCCCATGAGTCGAGAAGCTTTTCGGGGCTGGGCACATCTTTCTCTTTGGGCCCACTACGGCGGCGCCCACACCGGAGTCTGCCTTAGGTTCGACCGCGAAAAGCTGATCCAGGCTTTCTTGAATTCTTCGGGCGAATCCGCCCTCCACCGTTTCCACGGCCCCGTTATATATCGGACAGCAACCTTGGGAGCAGGGCCATACGGCATCGACCTCGGCCAGGTTAGGGAGTTTGGGGTTGATGCTGTAGCAACGGCATATGCAGAAGCACAGAAGGACAATCTGTTCTTCAGAAAGCATCGTGACTGGGAAAATGAAGCTGAGTATCGGCTAGTTCTACTGGATCAGTCCGTTCTCCCCAGTTACTTCGACATCCGTGAGGCGTTGACAGGAGTACTTTTGGGGGATGCTTTCCCACCTGGACGGATGCCAGCCCTAATGGCTGCCCTCAAGGGCTATCCCAGCGTGGAAATCTTCCAGCTGCAATTTCACAATCGCATCCTCAACTGTTTTCCCTACATGCCACCCGAACCAGAAGCGGGCGGCCACGAGGCAACCTGGGCACTCCCGGTACGGGCCGGCTCCCTTGCCGCGCGGCTGAATGCCCTGCACGTTGCCGAGGCCTCCGCCGCCAAGGCAAAGGAGGAAGCTGGCATCCGCTGTGCAGAGCTGCTTCGCTCCATTCAGATCGGCGTTGAGGCCATCGCTGCGGCCACACGCACGTGGGCGGAGTCGATAGTCAGGGTGCACCCAAGCACGACGGCAGTCCCAGCAGCCATGCGGTCCAGGGCGCCAGGCGTTTCCGGTGAGCGGATTCACTGGGAGGGGGGCTTCAGCTGTCTCGTGGAGCACGTCTCGTCCTCCTTGGGTGCTTCTTTGACAGCATCAATGGCAATACAGGCCTTGGACGATGAGCAAATCCGCGCCCACACCGTAGTCACGACCGAGAATCACTCCGCCAACGGCCAATCACTGACTGAGCACGCACGCATCTGTTTAACCGCAGACATAGCCCAGGCCCCTTCAATGATTTCATCCATGCTCAAGACTCTGAGTGAGGAGGTGCCCAAAGTACGGAACGGATTCGACAAGCTGCAAGGCGAGGTACCAGCGGCGGACGGCTCATGAGTGGGTGCTGCTACACCGAACGATACAACGGCGACCTCCGCCACCCAGAGCCGCCCGGACACGTCTTTCCCTTCCGGGTAAGCCAGGGGATCTCCAGGAGGTGACGTGGCGGCCAGAGTTGCATTTGGCCAAACGACCGTCTTGCTTTCACTGGTCGTAGGGCACGCCGGATACATTCGAAGCGGCAGTGTGACCTTCCTCCTACCCCAGCCGCCGCTGCCGGAACATAGGAAACTGCTCCCGCACCCGCGCCACGGTAGACAGAGAAACCTCCACCGCCCGCACCCCAGGCTCCAGCCCAAGGTCTGCCTCAACGTACCCCATCGGATCCACCAGCAGGCTTCGGCCCACGGACACCGGCGGCGCCTGGCAGACGCCGGCCACGTACACGCTGTTCTCGATCGCCCGCGCAGCATTCAAAGAAAGCCACTGCTCCGTCTTGTGGGTGCCCGGCACCCACGACGAGCAGACCAGCAGCACCTGCGCTCCGGCGTCGGCCAGGGACCTGGCCAGTTCCGGGAACCGCAGGTCGTAGCAGGTCATGAGGCCGAACCACGCTCCCCCGGACTCGAACACCACGGGCTCTGTGGACGGTCCCGGCTTGATGTACGTCGACTCCCCGAAGCCTTGCGCGTCGAACAGGTGGATCTTCCGGTACACGGCAAGCCGTGCACCGGAAGGCCCGAACGCCACCAGCGTGTTGTACGCCCGGTCCTCCTCGTCGGACGCCTCCACCACGCCCGCCACCAGCGCGATCCCGTGGCGGGCCGCGGTGGCGGAGAGTTCCCGGCAAACGGGGCCGTCCAGCGGCTCGGCCGCCGCCGGGAAGGAGGCATCCACGATCTTCTTCTCGTACGTGGCGTACTCCGGGAAGGCCACCAGCGTGGCGCCGTCGCCGGCAGCGGACGCGGCGAACCGGTCGATCGCGGCCAGGTTCGCCACGACGTCCGTGCCGGACTCCAGCTGCCCGAGGGCTATTCTCACACCGGTTCCTTCCGTCCCGTAAGCATGCAGTACAAGAGGGCCGCTACGCGGCGGCCTCCACGGCGGCCTCCACGGTGGCCTTCTCCGTCGTCGTCATCTCCGGCGGCGAGGCGCGGAAGCCGCGGGTGATCAGCGCCAGGACCACGATGCCGAGCGCCAGCCACGACAGTCCCAGCGTAATGGCGTTGCTGTCCAGCTGGGAGAGCAGGTAGGCGCAGACGATGGCGCCCACCGCCGGGACCGCCACGTAGGAGACGGCATTCAGCTGCTCCCCCGCACGGCGCCGGCGCACATAGTGGAACACCACGGAGACGTTGACCAGCGTGAAGGCGGTGAAGGCACCGAAGTTGATGAACGACGTCGACGTCGCCACGTCCAGGAAGATCGCGATCAGCCCGACGATGCCGGTGATCACCAGGTTCACCACGGGCGTGTGGAACTTCTCGTGCAGCCGCCCGAAGATTGCCTTCGGCAGCACCGAGTCCCGGCCCATGGCGTAGATCAGGCGGGAGGCACTCGCCTGCGCGGCGAGGCCGGAGGCAAACTGCGCCACCACCAGCCCGGCGAGGAAGACCGCGCCGAAGACCTGCCCGCCGATCTGCAGCGCGATGGCGCTGGCCGCTGATGCCGAGTCGTCGAACACGCCGCCCGGGTGCACCAGCTGGGTGACGTAGGAGACGGCCACGAAGATGCCGCCGCCGATCAGCGCGATGAGCATGATGGCGCGGGGCACGTTGCGGCGCGGGTCCACGGTTTCCTCGGTGAGGGTGGTTACGGCGTCGAACCCCAGGAACGAGTACGCCGCGATGGCCGCGCCGGCGGAGATGGTGGCGAAGCTGGACGTGCCGTTGAAGAACGGCTCCGTGCTCACCAGGCCGCCCGCGCCGGAGGCGGACACCACGTTGCCGATGGCCAGCACCACGAAGAACACGATCACCAGGAGCTGGAACGCCATCAGCACGTAGTTCGCCTTGTCCGCCACCTTGATGCCCAGGATGTTCAGGACCGTGGTGATCAAGATGAAGCCGACAATCCACAGCCACTTGGGCATGGCCGGGAACTGCGCGCTCAGGTAGGAGGCGCCGATCAGCCAGATCACCATGGGCAGGAACAGGTAGTCCAGCAGGATCGCCCAGCCCACCAGGAAGCCCACCCGCGGGTCGATGGACTTTCGCACGTACGTGTAGGCGGAGCCGGCCACCGGGTAGGCGACCGCCATCCGGCCGTAGCTGTGGGCCGTGAACAGCATGGCCACCATCGCCAGGAGGTAGGCCGACGGCGCCGCCCCGCCCGTGGTCTCGGCGATGAGGCCGAAGATGGCCAGGACGATCAGCGGGGTCAGGTACGCCAGGCCGAACAGCACCAGCGACGGCAGCTTCAGCGTGCGGGTCAGAGTTGTAGTCAAGGGTGGTTCCTTAGGAAGTGAAGGACTGGGGCGTCCAGGTCACCGGATTGATCCGGCCCTGGTAGACGGGCAGTTCGACGGCGGCCTCGCCGTCCCGGAACTGGGACCAGGGCCGGTTGAGGTTCTCGGTCCCGTGGGTGCGGACGTGCTCGACGGCGGCCAGGTCCAGGTCCGCTGTCAGCAGCACCGGGGCGTCATTCCCGGCTTCGGCGATGGTGTTGCCCTCGGGGTCGACGATGATGCTCTTTCCCTGGCCGGTGGGGCCGGCGCAGTTGACGCTGACCATGAACACCTGGTTGACGATGGCGTTTGCCTTGGCCAGCACCAGTTCCTGCCGCCGGTCCGGGGTGGTGGTCTTGACGACGTTGAGGATGACCTCGGCGCCCATCCAGGCGAGCTGTCGGGAAGCCTCCGGGTACCAGGCGTCGTAACAGATGTTCAGGCCCACCCTGCCGATCCCGGCCAGGTCCACGGTGGTGAACCTGTCGCCGGGGTCGTAGGGCTCGAACGGGCGCCAGGGGAAGATCTTCCGGTAGTAGCCGGCCAGCTCCCCCTCCGGCGATAGGACCAGCTGCGTGTTGAACAGCTGGCCTTCCGGGCCGCGCTCGCAGACGCTGCCGGGAACCAGCCAGATGCCCAGGTCCGAGGCGAGCTCTTTTAGCCCTTTGATGCGGGGCCCGTCCAGCGGTTCGGCGGAGTCCTGCAGCGCCTCGGTGCGCTGCAGGTCCGGGTTCCCGTCGCCGAACAGGTGGAGCTCCGGGAAGACCACCAGTCTGCTGTCCGGCTTGGTCTTGAGGGCAGCCGCGACCTCGTCCGCGAAGACCGAAACGGGTTCGCCGATGAGCCGCGGCCGCGCCTGGGCAGCGACGAGGGGAAGGATGCGAGGCATGGGTTGTCTCTCGTGTTGGGATGTGATCTGCACTATATTAGATCAGAATGATCCAATTATGGGAAGGGGCTGAGGATGGGCCGTAAAGTAGCGGATATGACCCGTCAGTTGGAGGACGCCGCCGGCGCCTCCCCCGCCTCTGCCAGCGGTGACTCGCGCACTGATGCTTCCCGCATTGGTGCCGGAGCGCTGGCCGGCATCGACCGCCGGAGCGCCATCGACGCCGTGCGTCTGCGTATCGGCATGGCGATTTCGCTGGGGCTGCTGAAGCCCGGCGAGCGCCTGCCGGACCAGGAGGACGTGGCGCTGGGCCTGTCCGTCAGCCCGATCACCGCCCGCCGGGCGCTGGCGAGCCTGGCGGACCAAGGCGTGGTGGTCCGCCGCCGCGGCCGAGCCGGCGGGACCTTCGTTGCGGACCAGCCGCCGCGTCAGGTGCTGGCCGAACTGACAGCATCGCCGGCCGAATCGCAGGCGGTGAACCGGCTGGTGGACCGGCGGCTGCTCTTCGAATGCGCGGTGACCCATTACGCGGCTGCCAACGCGACGGCGGAGCAGCTCGACGAACTCGAGCGGCTGACCAGGGACATGGCCGAGTCCACCGACTGGTCCGCGTACCACCAGGCTGACGAGCAGTTCCACCAACTGGTGGGAACAGCATCCTGCCTGGGGACCGCCGTCGGGGTTTATCACGAGACGCTGGCCGAGCTTTATGCCTACTTCATCCCCTACCCCATCGAGCTGCTGCACAAATCCAACTGCGACCACGTCGAGCTAGTGGCGGCCCTGCGCGCAGGCGACGGGCACACCGCCGTCGAAATCTCCCGCAAGCACGTGGACATTTTGCACCGGACGATGTTCATGGGGCTGACGGAAGGCGGAGGCACCTCGGAATCCGCTTGATGCATGCGGCAACGAGCCTGGGCACCCTCCGGCAGCACGCCTAGTCAGAATGCGTAAAAGCAAGATAATGTATTCCTTGTCAAAGGATGCACATTCCTCCTGCCCGGCAAAGCCGCCGCCAGGGATGGGACTGCACCACCTCCCGGCGCGCCGCCGCCGCGAAAGGAACCATCATGAACTACGCAAGCTTCGTATCCGCAGACGGCTCCCCTACCTGGGGCATCATTGCTGAGGGACGGGCGTACGATCTTGGCCCCAGCGGGGCCGACCTTGCCCGCACGCTCCGTGCCGCCGTCGAGCAGGGCATCTTCGGCACAGTCGGCGAAGAATACAGGAGTGCCCCCTCCCGTGCGGAAGCGGACATCGACTTCCTCCCCGCCGTCACCGATCCGGGCAAGATCATCTGCATCGGCGTGAACTACCGCAGCCACCAGGAAGAATCCGGCAAGACGGAGCAGAAGGCCCCCACCATCTTCACCCGCTTCGCCGATTCCCAGATGGGCCACCTGCAGCCGGCCCAAATGCCTGCCACTACCACCAAGTTCGACTACGAAGGCGAAATGGCCCTGGTCATCGGCAAGGAGGCGTTCCACGTGGCCGAAGACGACGCCTATGACTACGTTGCCGGCTACGCCGCCTACAACGATCTCAGCGTCCGTGACTGGCAGCTTGCCGCCTCGCAGTGGATCCCCGGCAAAAACTTTCCCGGCACCGGCGGCTTCGGCCCCTACCTCGTGCCCGCCACCGACCTGGGCGACGTCAACGGGCTCACCCTGAAAACCCGCGTCAACGGCGACATCCGCCAGAAGGCCTCCGTGGCCGACCTGTACTTCACCATTCCGCAGCTGATCGCCTACGTCACCGGCTTCACCAAGCTCTCCCCGGGCGACGTGATCGTCACCGGCACCCCCGGCGGCGTGGGCCTGTTCATGGAGCCGTCCGGCCTGCTCTCCGAAGGGGACGTCGTCGAGGTGGAAATCACCGGCCTAGGCACCCTGAAAAATACGGTGGAGCTGGTCTCTTGACCGGGACCCTGTTCCCGCCGCCCCGACTGCACTCATCCTAGGAACGGAACTTTGATAGGCATGGACAAAATCATCGAGACCGATGTACTGGTCATCGGGGCAGGCCCGATCGGCCTGGCTGCGGCCAACCTGCTGGCGGACCAGGGCGTCAACGTGATGCTCGTTGAACGCCATGCCGGTACAAGCGACGAACCACGGGCCATCAGCGCCACGGACGAGACGCTGCGCGTCATGCAGCAGATCGGCATTCTGGACAGGCTGGCGCCGGAGATGCTCATGGATACCGGCGCCCGCTACTTCGGCCGGAAGGAACAGCTGCTGGCGGAGGTTTACCCGGCGAGCCCGAGGCTGGGTCAGCCCGGCAAGTCGCAGTTCGACCAGCCCGTGATGGAATCACTCCTCCTTGAAGCCGCCCGCGCCCGTCCGCTGATCGACGTCCGCTTCAGCACTGAAGCGTTCCGCATCACGGACGGGCCCGGGCATGCCGACACGGTGCTGATCGACGACGACGGCAAACACACCGTCCGCTCCAAATGGGTGGTGGCGTGCGACGGCGGCCGCAGCCCGGTCCGCTCCCAGCTCGGCATCCCGATGGAAGGTTCCACCCAGACCCAGAAGTGGATCGTGGTGGACATCATCAACACCCCTGGTGATCCGGAGCGGTTCTCCGAGTTCCACTGCAACGGGACGCGTCCCGTGGTGGTGGTCCCCGGAGTCCACGGCCGCCGCCGCTACGAGTTCATGCTCCTCCCCGGTGAGGACGCCGCGGCAGTGACGTCCCCGGACGCCATCATCAAGCTCATCGCGCCGTTCCAGACGATTAGTGCCGCGGACATCCGCCGCGCGGCGGTCTACGTGGCCCACCAGCGCGTGGCCCTGAACTACCGCGTGGGGCACGTCCTCCTCGCCGGGGACGCCGCCCACATGATGCCTCCGTTCGCCGGGCAGGCCCTCAACGCCGGCATCCGCGACGTCGCCAACCTTGCCTGGAAGGTCGCCGCAAACATCCAGGGCACCGGCACCGAGGCCCTGATGGACACCTACCAGTCGGAGCGCCGTCCGCACGCTGTGGACATGGTGCGCCTCTCGCACCGGATCGGCAACGTGGTGATGAACGTCAACCCAGCGCTGACCGCCATCCGTGACGCCGTCATAACCGCATCCGGCATCATTCCCGCCGCCAAGGGCTGGCTCGCCGGCATGAAGTTCCTCAAGCAGCCGCACTTCACCGACGGCTGCGTGGCGGACCTGGGCAGTTCAGTTTCCAGGTGGGCAGCCGCGCTGGTGGGCCGTTCCCTTTCCCAGCCACAGGTCACGCTGTCCACCGGCGACGCCGTCCCGCTGGACACCGTCCTGGGTACGGGCTGGGCACTGCTGCGCTTCCCCTACGATCGCCGCGCACCCCTTGAGGTCCGGCGGCTGGGCACCGTGGAAACCGACGACGACGGCGCGCACCTCGTGCTGACAGACGTCACGGCCGTCATGGACACCAGCGGCGCGTTCGCGGCTGTCGCGGGCAGCGGCACAACCCTCGTGGTGCGGCCCGACCGCTATGTCGCAGCGGCCGCCACCCCCGACACCGAGCAGGCGGCGTTTGAAGCGCTGGCCGCCTACGTGCCGCAGCTGGCCCGCCTCCGATACGCCGCAGCTGGAGTGCCGGCTATACGCTGACAGACCACGGGGAAGGAGCGGGGAGGCCAAGCGGCCTCCCCGCTCTTTTTGTTGTCCGCATGCCCAACTAAGCAGCAGCTCAGGGCGGTCCCAGCGCTGAGAACGCCCTGAACTGCTACTGAGTTGGGAAAGGCGCGAACGACGGCGGGGCCGCACCCGCCGGGATCGGAATCCCTGGGTGCGGCCCCGCCGTCACGGTGGCTCTGCTGGTTAGACTTCGCCGCCGTGGCGTTCAATCACGTCGCTGGCCAGCTGCTTGCCGAAGGACGTGTGCAGGCGGAGGGCCTCAGCTGCCCGCGCGTGGTCATGTTCCTTCAGCGCCGCGGTTAGCTCGACAATGTGGCCATGGTCCATCTTCCGGGCCCACTCTTCGCTGTTGAGGGCCTCGCGCCAGACCGTGCCGATTCCGAGCCTGCGGAAGGCGTCGGTGAGCTGGGCAGAACCCGCCACGCTCACCAGGCGGTTGTGGTACTTCGCGTTGGTCTTCAGGAATTTGTCCAGCGCTTCTTTCCCGCCCTGGCGCAGCAGGGCCAGCTCGTCGGTAAGCCGGCTCAGTTCCGCTATGTCCTCGTCCGTGAATTTCTCGAAGTGGCTCGCGAGGACGCCGAGTTCGATGGTGAGGCGGCCGTCGTAAACACTGTCCGTCAGCTCACGGGTGATGGGCGCGGACAGGAATTCACCCCTGTCCCCCCGGGTAACGAGGGATTCGGCCGTCAATTTAACCAGCGCATTGTGCACGTTGTGGGGATCGGACTTGGATTCGGCAGCAATCTCAACCGGGTCCAGTGCCTGGTGCAGGGGAGTGCGGCGGCCCAGCACCCAGTCACGAACGGCGTCGTACGCGGCCAGCTCCTTGACCCTTTCGAGTCGTCCAAAGGCGCCGCGGAAGTACGCCAGCGGCTCGCCTGCACGGGCCTTGGCGTCCGTGACCTGGCCAAGGAATACAGTGTGCGTGCCGCCGGTAGGGGTTTCCGCAACCCTGCACACGATGGTGGCCAGGGCGCCGTCCAGCATGGGGACTCCCTCGGCTGACATGGTGACCGAGACGCCGTCGAACTTGTCTCCGCCCTTGCGTCCGAACTTCATGGCGAGATCGCTCTGGTCCTCGGCCAGGATGTTGATGCCGAACACACCGGCCTTCAGCACGGCGTCGTGCGTGGAGCTGGAGCGGTTCAGGCAGGCGAGCATCATGGGGGGTTCCATGGACAGCGACGACACGGCCGACGCCGTCGTTCCGTAAAGCTCACCGTCCCCGACGGTGGTGATCACCGTGACGCCGCTGGCGAAATGGCCAACCACGTGACGGAAGGCAGCGGGATCGACGGTGATCTCCGCGGCGGCAACGCCCTGTTGTGTATTCATGTGATCCTCCTGGGTTTATTTCTGAAAGTGGGGTGTGAAGAGCTTGATGAGAGGTGCCAGGCTGTCCAGCTCCTCAAGGTGCTGAACGAGCCGGACAGCTTCCTCCGCATTCCTGCGCGGGGTCCTGCCGCCGAACTCGGCGTTGGCGTAGTACTTGTCCAAAATTTCAGCTTCGCTCATCGGGCTGGCGTAGATATCGCCCTTGGGCACGTCCGTCCGCGTCCTGAGCACGGATCCATCCCGAAGCCGCAACTCCACCTCGGAGGTCAGTGATTCCGCCGGCGGCAGCGAAGCAACCAGCCGGATCTTGTCCAGCAGCCGCTGCAGGCGCGGATCCTGCATATGCTCCAGCGTGAGGTGTTCCGGCCGAACGGTCCGGTACATCAGGGCCGTGGCAGCGGTGAAACGGATGCTGAAGGCGCCTGAAACCTCCGGGCACTCCCCGATCACGAAGGGCTGGCCCACGAAACCCTTCAGGGTCCGCGGGGTCACGTGGATGAGGATCTCCTCGATCTCATCTTCGTTGAGCATGTTCTCGGTGGCCAACCGCACGCAGGCGTCCAGTGAGGGGTGGCTCGCCCGGCATGAGGACCACGGCTTGATCACACAGTCTGCATAGAAGGCCTGGCCCAGCCGCCGTGTCACCCTCCCGGGTGCCGGTGAGGAGCAGTACATGTCGAGGAATCCGTGCGGACCGGCGATGGCGTCCGCCGGCCCGCTGAACCCGATCTGCGCCAGCTCCGCGGACACGATGGAATTACGGGCCGCGAAGGCGATGGGCAGTTTGAACGCGAGGGTCTGGTCGAAGATGTTGGCCACCGTCCCGGACAGCTGGTTCACGGCGAGTCCCAGCGCGTTCCGGACCTGGTCCGCGTCGAGGCCCATCAGTTTGGCAGCGACGGCGGTCCCTCCGAGTCCGTTAACGGTGCCTGTGTTGTCCTGGCCGCCGTATACGTCAAAGCCCGACGCCGCGGCGAGGCGCGAGGTGAGGTCGTCCCCCAGGATCAGTGCGGTGAGCAGGTCCCGGCCCGAGGAGCGCTGCTGCTCGGCGACGGCCAGGGCCACCGGAACGGTGGTCCCGCTGATGTGGGCGGCGGACTGCGTCTGGTCCTCGTACTCCGCACCAATCGGCTCGAAATCGTAGGACCGCATCATGACCGCGTTGACCATTGCCGCATTGTGGGCCGGCAGTCGGATGCCGTGAACCAACACCCGGGATTCCGGGGCTCCGCCCCAGCGGCGTGCTAGGTCCAGGAGGGCGTCGTTGCCCTGGGCGCGGTGGCCCGCGGCGATGTTGCCGAGCGCATCGATGATCCGGATCTTGGCCCGGGCCACGGTACCGGCGTCAAAGGCCTCGAAGCTGGTGTCAGCGACATGCCGGGCCACAGTGCCCGTCATTTTTTCCAAGCCGTCCTCTAGGCCAGCGGCCTCTGATATCTGCGCCGTCATTGCGGAACCTAACCCCGCGCCCCGACGGCGATCCGGTCGCTGGCGGATGCAGCAAGGACGCTGTCCGACGCAGCAGAGGGGGCCTCCGGCACAGCGGGGATACCGTCAATTTCCGCGAACATGGCCTGGTAAGCGCCGGTCTCCCCGGCAGCCTGGGCCTTGCGGTGGTCCAGGGCACGGGCGCGGCCGATGCTGCCAAGGTAGAAACGTTCGTAGAGCTCGATCCGACCGCCCAATGCCGAGCCGGCGAAGTCCCAGGCGGTGCGCATGATGCGGGCACGTTCCTGGGCGCTGATCCCGTTGGCCCCGGGCAGGTACTTCTTCAGCAGCGGGCCCAGGCGCGGATCGTTGAAGGCACCGCCTGTGGGGGTTGCCAGCAGATTGTGCGAGCCCATGGACTTGATGATCTCGTTGATCCGGATCATCCAGCCGGGCATGATGGCCCGGAGGGAGCTGATGTCGTCGTGGCAGAAGAACGCTCCGCCGCCCCAGTCCGAGGCCCGCAGTTCCGCTGAGTGGATGGCTGCGCGGGTGAGGCGCAGGTAGGTGTAGATTTCACCGAGCATCGCGCCGACGTCGGGCTTGTTTTCGGTGCCGGTCACTTTGGCGATCTGCGTGCAGAGGTCGTAGGCGAACTCCAGCTTCACGGCGGCGCGGATGGCAGTCTGCTGCTGGGTGTTGCCCGAAGCGGTGCCGGCGTTGATGGAGTTGTAGACGTCCAGGTTGCCGTCGATGAACACGCGGTCCCAGGGCACCAGCACGTCGTCGAAGATGATGACGGCGTCCTGCTCGTCGAAGCGCGCGGAGAACGGCTTGTCCGCAACCTCGGCGTCCACGCCGTAGTGGTCCCTGCAAATGGCAACGACGCCAGGGGTGGCCACCGGGATGGCAAAGGAAATGGCGTACTCCTCGTACCCTTTTTGTATGGGCACCGCGGGGTAGACGTACAGCTCGTCGGCGATCGGGCCGAGGGTGGCGAGCATCTTCGCTCCCTTGACGATCAGGCCCTGCTCGGTCCGCTCCACTACACGCAGGGTGAGTTCCTCGTTCATGCCCTGGAGCTCGCCGACGTTCTTGTCGATCGCGGCGTGCACGATTGTGTGGGTCAGCGCGAGATCCTTTTCAATCACTTCGCGCTGGTATGCCGCCAGCCGCTGGTGGTACACCGGATCCCCGGAGCGGTCGAAGATGTCCTTGCGGGACACGTGGCCGGCCAGGACCACGTTGACGTAGTCCGGTGTGCGGCCCAGCATGCCGTTGGAGTACCGGGCCAGCCGGTCGAAGGCGCGGTGGCGGCGGGCGATGTCCTCCTCGTTCCTGGGGAGCGAGTGGCTCACGTTCATGGCCTCGCCGGTCTCCGGATGGGTGGTCAGGCAGTCCGCCCCGTACTTGTGCTGGTAGTCGAAGTAGCCGGCCATGCCTTCGACCGAACCCTTGAAGGCCGGGTGCTCAAGAACGGAGATACGCTCCGATCCCAGCCACACCTCGCGGCCGTCCTCCAGGCCCCGCTTGTACTCTGCTCCGGTGCGTGCAGTCACTGTGATCTCCTTCTCAGCCTGATCCAGCGCTTGGCCGGTCGGGTACATTTTGAACTGAAAATATATTCTTATTCGATTTTATATAACTTGGCCGACTTTGACAATGGTTTGCCTAGTCCGGCGGCCCGGTCCCGTACGGCGCGGCGGCCGGGATGGCTGCGGCTAGCGCCGCGCGTGGAATTCCGGCTCGGGGGTGCCCGGCGCTACCCCGCCGGCGGTCACGGCGTGCAGCTGCGGATGATCCGCAGTGAACAGGGCCAGCCGTTCGCCGCTTGCGGTTTGTGCGCGCCCCTTGGCCACAAAGCTGAGGAGCAGCGGCCGCAGCTGGTTGGAGACAGCATCAAAGTTGTCCTCCCTAAAGCCGCGGAGCATCGGAGCGTCCTGCCAGTCCTCCCTGTTTCCAAAGAGGAACGGGAGTTCAAAGCAGTGCGGGCTGCCAGCCCCGTCAAGCCTGCTGGGAACCGAGAACCGGAGCAGCGTCGATGCCACTCCGGCGGTGTTGGCCAGGCCGGCCAGTTCGGTCGCGGCAAGGTGGAACTGGTGCAGGCTCATGGCCTCCTCGAGTTTTGCGTGGGGCGTTGCGGCAGGCAGCCGCGAATCCAGGAAATTCAGGACTTCACCGGCTTCCTCGAAGTGGGCAGCCACGAAGCCCGCCACCTGCTCCGGGCCCACTGCCGCTACCGGCACAGCGTGCAGGAAGGCGGCCGCCTCGTTGTCCGTACTGCTCAGCAGCAAAGACTCCACATGCAGGGACGAGGCAGCGCGGCGGAAGTCCATGGCCCAATCCGGCACCAGCTCGCCATCCGCAGCCGGCACCAGGCCGAGACCGCGTCCCGCGTATGCCTTGCCGACTGCTGCCTGGGCTTCAAGGATGGCCGGGATGGGCGCGGTAGCCAGGGACCCGCCGTCGAGCGCGTCCTCAAGGAAACCGTTGAACAATTCCCGGCGCTCCTCATAGTCGGCAGCGCTCAGCGGCGGCTGCCAGGGCAGGCTGAACAGCGCTGTCCGGCAAAACAGTCCCCTGGCAGCAGGCGTAAGGCTCAGAACGTAGGCATACCAGGCCCCGGCGGAATGGCCGGCGAGGGTGACGGCGGTGGGGTTTCCGCCGAATGCGGTGATGTTGTCCGAAATCCACGTGAGCGCCTGCAGGATGTCCTGCACCCCGAGGTTGAGCGGCGCCCCGGATCCACCCAGCAGCGCCACCGCGCCCAGCCGGTAACTGACGGTGACCACCACGGCGTTGCCCTCGGCGGCTAGCCGGGCGCCGTCGTACCAGCCGACGTTCCCGGCGCCGCTGATGAAGGCTCCGCCGGGGAGGAAAACGAGGACCGGCAGGTCCCTGGCGCCCTCGGGCGTCCAGATGTCCAGCAGGAAGGAGTCCTCGTCCTGTGGGATGCGGGACAGCGCCGGGCCCATGAGCCAGTCCAGGGATCCTGGTAACTGCGGAAACACCGTGGTGCTGGCCTGCGCATGCCCGGGTGAGGGATCGCCCAGCGGCGAGAACCGATCTGCGGCATCCAGCCGCTCACCGTACCGGACTCCGGGAACATGGACGACGCCGTCGGCTGCCTTTCCGAAGTAAGCCGCAGCCTCGGTGGCGAAGACCGGCGGGCCGGCAATGACGTTGGCGCTCATGCGAGCCGGTTGTAGTCGTGGAGGTTCACGGCGCGTGTGATCTTCCAAAAGTCCACCACACGGAACGGCCAGATCTGCGAGACGCGGCCGAACCTGTTTTTGTACCAGGTTTGCACCGAGGGATGGCCCCAGGCCTTGGTGGCGCTGGCGGCATCCAGCTTTTCGATGAACCCGTCCAGTACCTCCTGCTTGAGGTCAAGGCCCTTCAGGTCGTTCTCCAGGATGATCCGGATGGCCTCGAGGATGTACTCGACGCCGTATTCGATCATGGAGTACAGGCTGCCGTTGACCACATGGCCCGTGTTGGGGCCCGTGACCATGAACAGGTTGGGGAAGTTGGGAACGGTGATGCCGGCGAAGGCCTTGGCGTCGCCGCCCCAGTACTCGTGCAGGTCCAGGCCCTGGCGGCCGGTGATCTGGAGCGGCTCGAGGAATTCGGATGCCTGGAAGCCTGTGGCGTAGACGATGATGTCCACCTCGTGGAGCACGCCGTCCTTGGTGACGATGCCCTCGGGCACCATGCGCTCCAGCCCCTCGGTGACCAGCGTTGTTTGCGATTTCTTGAGCGATTCCGCCCACACGCCGTTGTCCCGGAGCATCCGCTTGCCGCCCACGATGTAGTTGGGCGTGACCTTGGCCAGCAGGTCGGGGCGATCCTGGTACTGCCTGGCCAGCAGTTCCGTCAGTTCGCGGCGCACTTTCTCGTTCACGGCAGAGACGCTGCCTGGCTTGTTCCATCCCGGCTCGGCAACGGCAGTGTGTTGGCGCCCCTCCACTCCCAACCAGTGCTGCCAGAACCGCAGCCACTGGCCGTAGTGCGGAAGCTTGCGGACCAGCCACTGGACCGAATCCGGCATGTCGTCGTAGTAGCCCTTGGTGGGGAGCATCCAGGGCGAGCTGCGCTGGAATACCGTCAGCGCGGACACCTGGTCCACGATGGCCGGAACAATCTGGTACGCGCTGGCACCGGTTCCGATCACCGCGACCCGCTTGCCCGTCACGTCCACGCCGTTGTCCCATTCCGCCGAGTGCATCTGGATGCCGGCAAAGGATTCACGGCCGGCAACGTCCGGATACTTCGGCCGGTCAAGCTGCCCGACGGCAGTAATGACGGCATTGAACCGGCGGGTGACCGGGCGGCCGCCGGCGTCGATGGTGTCAACGTTCCACAGGCCCGTGGCTTCGTCATAGTCCGCGGACGTGACCTCGGTGTTGAATTCGATGTTTTCCAGGATGCCGCCCCGTTCGGCCACCTGGCGGGTGTATTCGTAGATTTCGGGGCCCTGGGAGAACTGCTGGGGCCAGTCATCCCGCTGGGCGAAGGAGAAGCTGTAGGCATAGTTGGGAGTGTCCAGCCGCACGCCGGGGTAAGTGTTTTTCCACCAGGTGCCGCCCACAGTGTGGCCCTTCTCGAACACCGTGTAGGGCACGCCGGCCTGCTTCAGGCGGTAAGCCGCCGCCATGCCGGAGACACCCGAGCCAATGACGGCGACGCTGAAGTCGCGGCCGACGGCGATGTCACGGAAGTTCCACTTTGGCTTGCCGCCCTGGCCCTCAACCAGGGCCATGTCATGCATGAGCATCGGATGGTACTCGGGGTTGGCTGCATTCGTGATCCAGGTGAGAAGGTTCCGCGCCTGCGCCTCGGTGAGTGTGCCCACGCCGGTCAGGTTCTCATCCCGGACGCGTTTCAGGGCCGCAAATGCCAGGTCCCGCGCCCGTCCCTGCTGTTCGGGGTCCATGCCGCCGTGGGGCAGTCCCGTGATATCAGCCGGGTGCTGCGCCGGGCGAAGGTCTTCGCGCAGGAGTGAGAAGTCACGCGTGACGGTGGCGAGGGCCACCATCAGTGCCGGAAGGTCTGAGTGCTCCACCACACTGCGGAGGAAGGCGTCGTCTTCGGTGATGCCCTCGTACTTCTCGCGCCAGTAGAGGTCATCCACTACCGCCTCCCCTGGGGCCTGGACTGCTTCGGTGCTGGAGTTGGTCAAGGCGGTTCTCCTCGTTAATTGCGGGATCTGCAGGGACCGACGTGATCCGGGTCTCTCCTGCTGGCTTAGTCCATTCTAATAGCGATTTTGCATAAGTCAACCAAGAAAATATTCTTTGCTAGCGGGTACTATTATGCATATGGCGAAAAGTACCGATTCTGAGACGCTGAGCAAGCACATCAGGGATTCCATGCGCAACGACATCCTGTCCGGCCGGTGGGCTCCCGGGGAGAAGTTGCAGCTGGCGGCGCTCTCGAAGCACTACCAGACCAGCAGCACAGTGATCCGCGAGGCCCTCACCCGACTGGTGGGCGACCGCCTGGTGCTCCTGAAGCCAAACCGGGGCTTCTTCGTGCCCACGCTCTCGCTGGCGGAACTCAAGGACATTAACGAGCTTCGCTGCAGGTCCGAGGAATTCGGAATCGGGCTGGCCATTGAGCGTGGCGACCTCGCATGGGAATCCGACCTCATCGCAGCCCACCACACCCTGGAGCGGACCCCTTACCGGGACACCGCCGACGCCCAGTTGACCGAGGCGTGGAACCACGCCCACCAGGCGTTCCATGCCAAGCTCTTGGAAGCCTGCGGGGTGCCTGTCCTGATCGACCTTTGTTCAACCCTGTCCGATCTCTCCCAGCTGTACGGCCGCTGGGCCGGCAACGCCACCCGTGGCACCAAGCGGGACATCGCCAGGGAGCACCGGAACATCCTCAACGCCGCCTTGGAACGGGATGCGAAGGGCGCCTCGCGCCTGATCCGGGAACACTACGAGATAACACTCAACGCCATACTCAAGTCCGGCATTGACGGCAGCTCGGCGCAGGACGGAAAGGCGCCTGCCAAGGTCTGACCGCCAGGGACGCAGAAGCCCTACGGGAACCTCCCAGAGGATCCCGTAGGGCTTCTTTTCGAGCTACCGGATCAGCGGAACAGGCGGTAGCAGAGCAACAGCCGGATCAGTGGCTGCGGAGGCGGTGCAGAATGCGTGCCCGAGCCTCGGCAAAGCGCGGATCGGCCTTCGTTTCCACCTGGTCGCGGTGGTCGCCGAAACCCGTCTCAATCACATCCACCACCGTGGCCGGCTTTTCGGCGAGAACGATGACCTTGTCCGCGAGGTACAGGGCCTCGTCGATGTCGTGGGTCACCAGGATGACGGTCACGCCCAGGTTGGACTGAAGATCGATCACTAGGTCCTCGAGGTCGAACCTGGTTTGGGCGTCCACGGAGGCAAAGGGCTCGTCCATGAGCAGGACTTTGGCGTTGTAGGCCAGCGCCCTGGCGATCGCAACACGCTGCTGCATTCCGCCGGACATCTCCCAGGGATATTTGTGGCCCTGCCCGCCCAGTCCCACGGCGGCGAGATTTTTCTCGGCCGCCTCGTTTCTCTCCTTCTTGCCGACTCCCCGCCCCTGGAGCGGGAACGCCACGTTTTCGAGAGTGGTCATCCATGGCATCAGGGACCGGCTGTAGTCCTGGAACACCACGGCGAGATCCCGGTGCGGGCCACTGATTGCCTCCCCGCCCACGCTCACCGTGCCGCTCCTGGGCCTGATCAGACCGGACAGCACCCGCAGCAAGGTTGTTTTGCCGACGCCGGAGGGCCCGACGATAGAAACGAACTCGCCATCGTTTACGTCGAGGTTGAGGTTGTCGAGGATCTTGTTTTCGGACTCACCAAAGCCGTAACTCATCGTCAGTCCTTGGACCTGGAGCAGTGGCGCCGTCGCTACCTTTTGCTGCTCGGGTGCTGCCTGAACGGCCATGGTGGCTCCTTCTTTCGGGTGTTGAATCGTGGGTGTCATTTGGCGCCCGACTTGAAGTACCAGCTCAGGATCCTGCGTTCGAAGACGACAAACAGAAGCGAGAGGATATAGCCGATGACGCCGACCAGCAGTGCGCCCGCCCAGGTTTCCGGCACCTGGAAGGTAGCGGAGGAATTGAGGATGTAGAAGCCCAAGCCCTTGTTGGCGGCAAACAGTTCGCTGACCACCATGACGGTGATGCCGATGGGCAGGGCGACGCGAATGCCGGCAACAATCTGCGGGAGGGCGGCCGGGAGGACCACCCGGCGGAAATGCAGCCCCGCCGGGATGCGGTAGACCTTGGAGAACTTGCGGATGGTGGGCTCCACGCCCAGGACGCCGTCGATGGTGTTCAGCAGCACGGGCCACATGCAGGCGAAAGCGATGGTGTATATCTTGGGGCCCTGCCCGATACCGAACGCGCCGATGATCAATGGCACCAGCGCCGCCTGCGGCACCGAACGGAAGAAGTGGATGACAGGGTCAACGATCTCCCGCAGCCGCCTGGTCTCACCGAGAACCAGCCCGCCAGCGATGCCGACCACCACAGCCAGCAGAAGCCCCGCGCCCAAGTTGGTCAGGCTGTAGCTTGCCCCGGATCCGATGACTCCGTTGGACAGGTCCCGCCGCAGGCTGAGCAGGATGTCCTCAAGGGACGGTATGAAAATGTTGGTGCTGTTGGCCGACGCGATCCACCAGATGGCAAAGACGACGGCGATCAGCCAGGTCCGCTGCAGAACGTTCAGGAGTACCTTCGCGAAGCGGCTGCGTTCGCGAAACCCGCCGAACTGCCGTGCGCTCCCTCTTTTTGGTGAATTCGTGCCCGGCGTGTCCTTCGGACGCGTGCGGAGTGCTGTATCAGTCATTGGCTTGCCTGTTCCACTTGAGGATCTTGCCTTCAGCCTGGTTCAGGAGGCCGGCGATGCCCCAGCCCACCAGGCCTGCGAAGAAGAGGTAGGCGAAAGCCTGGTCCCATCGCTGCGCCTGCTGGGCAAGGGTGATTTGCCGTCCGATGCCCGGTGCCTGGCTGAGCACTTCGACACCCACCGACACCAGGATGGCAATCGAGGCGGAGATTCGGATACCCGTCGAAATGAACGGAGTGGCACTCGGCAGAACGACTCGGCGGAACCAGAGCAGTCGGGGAATCTGGAAAGTCCGCGCGGTGTCCACTACCGATGCGTCCATTCGCCTTGCGCCGTAAATTGTCTGCACCAGCACCGGCCAGAGGCAGGAAAGCGAAACGACGAAGATTTCCATCTGCGCGGTGGCACCCAACAGCATGATGACAACCGGCATCAACGCCAGGACCGGGAAGGACCGGCCGAAGTCGACGAGGGTGGATGTGGAGCGGTCGAGCATAGGGACGGAGCCAACCACCAGGCCCAGCACCGTGCCCACAGTCACGGCAACCACCCAGCCACTGACGGCGGCCGTCATTGTCTGCGCAAGTGAAGTCCAGAAAAGCGCGGAGGTGAAAGCATTGGCGATGGCCGTGACTATTGCGGGCACTCCGGGAGTCATGGAGGGCAGCGATCCGCTCCAAATAACCAGTTGCCACACCACCAGGAGCCCGGCAACGGCCAACAGCCGCTGGCCGGTCAGCCCCACATCGAACGCTCGTATTTGTGTCTTCATCTTCGTCTCTCAGTCAGCGTCTCGTGGCCTGCGCGGCCGCTATTTCGCAAAGCGGGGGGCGCCGCTCCAGAGCATGCCCTCCGCCGTCAGCGGGTCCTTGACGAATCCGAGCTCCTCCATGGCGTCGATGCCTGCCTGGCCTGAGGTGAGGTTGATGGAGGTGTTTACCGGAACATACGCCTTGGGGTTGATCTTCGCGGCATCCACCTGCTTGACGCGCGCTGAGATAGCCACGATGGAGGCGGAGTTGGCCGGGTCCGAGTAGAACTTGGCCGCCTTTTCCATGGCCTCATTGAACTTCTTGGCGGTGCCCGGGTTGCTCTTGAGCCACGGCTCGGTTGCGGCCCACACGGTGACCGGCATGTTGCCTTGGAATTCGCGGACCGGGCTGGCAATGCTCTTGAACCCTGCATCGACGAGCTGGTGGTAGTAGCTGTCCGCCACGAACGCCGCATCCACCGTGCCCTGCTCGAGGGCGGCCTGCATCCCGGCGTACGGTACCGCCACCTCCGTGATGGATTTCGGCTCGATGCCTGCCGCCCTTGCGGCCTGCAGCATCGGGATGTCTCCCCCTGTGTTGACGCCGTTGACGGCAACGTTCTTGCCCTTCAGGTCCGCCACCGTCTTGATGGGGCTGTTCTTGGGGATGACGATGCCGGAATTATCGGCTTTCGGATCAACCACGCCGTTCCCGGAGACTACCCTGACCGGCATGCCCTTGGCGGTGGCGCTGGTCATGACACCCCACGACGCCGTGGTGATGTCCGCCTGCCCGCTGACCGTTTGTGCCAGGTTGGCGGAGGGATCCGCGCCGGGGACAATCTCAACGTTCAGGCCGACTTCCTTGAAGTAGCCCTGCTCCTCAGCGACGTAGGCCGTTTCGAAGTGGATGGGGGCCACCACCACCTTGATGGCGGACTTGCCACCGGACTCACCGCCGGCGGCCGCTTCGCTGGGCGACCCGCAGGCGGCCAGCGACAGCAGGGCTAGTCCGGCAACAACCGGCACCAGGGTTTGCGTGAAGCGGGAATAAAACGTGGGCTTTTCCATCCAGAATCTCCTCATTGAGAATGCATAATGTTCTAAAAATATATCTACTATATAAGATTGTGGCAAGCGTCACAGAATATATAGTGACTCGCCCGCATCGGAAGCACCCGACTCCGACTCAACTTCGCGGTAGCGCCGGGGCCAGACACCCTGCTTGCCGGGCGACAGGATGCCGTTGGGGTCCAGCGCGTCCTTCAGCGTTTCCTGGAGCCGGCGGACTGCGTTGTTGTTGTAGTCGAAACCGTCTGCAATGACGTCCATGTAGTCGACATGGCTGCGGTAGGGCGCGTAACCATGGCTGCGGGCGGCCGCCAGCAGTGCCGAGTAGAGTGCCCGTGCGCGCGCCAGCTGCTCCTGGTTGTCGTTTTCGAAGAAAATCATGGTCACGTGCACCATGTGGCGCGGGTAAAGGTGGTAGCCGATGTACAGGTCGAAGCCGAACTGGCGGTACAGTTCTTTGGCTTCCCGGTAGAACGCCCACACCTCTTCCCCGCGCGCGGGAATGATGGGGGCTGCGTCTATATGCCCGCCGTTTTCCGCCGCCCAAGCCACCGTGGACAGTGGCTTGAGCGTGGGTACTCCAGCCATCTGGGTGCGGTCCATATCGGCAATGTCGCCATAAGCGACCTGCACGCCTTCAGCACCTTCATAGAGCCGGGCTTTGACGGTGAACCCTTCAAGCCCGGCGAAGCGCTCGCGAATGATCTCAAGCCTGCGCTGGGCGAGGCCCTTGTCGCCGTAGATCGCAAACTTGGCGTTCCACTGGCCTATGCCCATCTCCTGACGCATTTCTTCCAGGCGGTCGTCCGGGATGGACCCCTCCCCCTCGTACCAACGCGATCGCGGCCCGTTCATGGTGGCCGCCCGAACCACGTTGCCGCAGAGGGCGTTGTTCTGGATGACGTCCTCGCGCCGGAGCTGGGTCAGGATGTCCACCAGCTTGGGCATGTCCTCCTCGCGCTCCACCACAACGTCGCCGTTGATGTACACATCCGGCCAGGGCATCAGCCAGAGGCCGATCTTGGTGACTATGCCAAGATTGGACTGAGTGAAGATACCGTCCAGGGTGGGGCCGAAGCCGCCTTTGAAGATGGGCCCGAGTTCAGTTCCATCCATGGCCCACATTCCTGTCCGCACCAGCTCACCGTCCGGCAGAACCACCTCCATGCCGCAAATGGACTGCACATGGTCCCCCATCGGCGTCATGCCGTAGCCGCGGTCCAGCGCATTGCCAAGGATTGATCCCCATCCGAGCGCAGGAACGGACATCCACAGCTTCAACTCCTTCTCCTGGATGTGTTCGAAAAGGTCGAAGAACGTGACCCCGGGCTCAATGACGGCGTAATTAAGGTGGTCGTTCACCTCGATGATCTGGTTGAGGCGGCTCAGGTCGAGCGCCACCATGCCCTTGGTGCGCGGTTCCGGTCCCCCATAGCCCAGGTTCTTGCCCTGCGAGAAGGACCACAGCGGAACGCGGGTGTCATTGGCGAGCCGGACGACGGCCTGGACCTCCGCCACGGTCCCCGGACGCACGCCGGGCCACTTCGCGCGTCCGGTGTTCAGCGGGTAAGGATCGATATAGCCCTCTTTGGGCGTGGCGCGGACAACATTGTCTCCGCCGACAATGACTTCTGCCTGGTCGAGGAATCTGGCTTGGGCGTCCATTTTCGTTCACATCACTTTCAGGGGGTGGCATAGCTGCGGCGGTAACTGTGGCGCCGTCGTCGGAGCCGTTTCTTTCATCATGACGAGATAGGGTCCTCAAGTAAATCGTCTATTTCCGCTTATGGTTGTCAGTAGAATTGACAATGTGACCATCACCCTGAACCCCTCCATCACGCTGCGCCAGGTACTCCACTTTGTGGTGGCGGCGGAAACCGGCACCATGAGCGAGGCCGCACGGCGGCTCCACATGGCGCCGTCGGCCATCTCCATGTCCATAGCGGAACTCGAGCGGATCGTCGGGGCGCAGCTGTGCATCAAGCGCAAGTCAAAGGGGCTCACGCTGACGTCCACAGGCATCGTCGTGTTCCGTCAGGCGCGCCAATTGCTTGATCTCGCGGACGAGATCGCGTCGCTTTCCAAAAGGGACAGGACGGACATCCGCGGTCCGCTGACGATCGGCTGCTACATGCCGCTGGGACCCACCATCATTCCCCCGATGCTGGCTGATTTTGCTGACCAATGCCCGCATGTGGAGGTGGACTTCATCGAGGGGTACCACGAGGATCTCCAGGACCGCCTGCTCAATGGGTCCATCGACGCCGCCTTCGTCTACGACATGGACATTTCCCCTGCCCTGAAGACGGCCCCGCTGCTGTCTGTGGAGCCTTACATCCTGCTGCCGGCAGAGCATCCCCTGCGCCACGCAGAGGTGGTTTCGCTCAGGGACGTGGCAACGAGTCCACTCATCTTCTTCGACGCTCCGCCCATTTCCACGCGCATCCTCGACATGTACCGCGATGCCGGGCTGGCTCCCGACATCCGGCACCGCTCACGCAGCTACGCCACGGTCCGGTCCCTGGTGGCGAGTGGCCGTGGGGTTGCTGTGCTCTTCCAGCAACCCATGCTGGACGCGCCCTATGAAGAGCTGAAGGTTGTCCTGAAGCGGATTGCGGAGCCCCGTGTCCACACCCGAGTCCAGGCCACCGTTTCGCTGGCCTGGACGCGGAGCATGCGGCTGAATGCCCGCGCCCAGGCATGGGTGGATGTCGCCGTCGAACGGTTTGGTTCTGCCGGCTCAGAAGATGGGCGGCTGTAAGCCGGCAGCTTCCGTGCAGGGGACTGCCGGGACTTCTACGCGGTCGGGCGTGAGAGCCCGAGGTTGTCACGCAGGGTGGTGCCCTCATACTCAGATCGGAAGTAGCCGCGGTCCTGGAGCTCAGGGACCAGCTTGTCGCAGATGAGCTTGAAGCCGCCCGGGTTGAAGGGAGCATTGAGGTTGAACCCGTCGCAGGCCTTCGATTCGAACCAGTCCACCATGCGGTCAGCCACTTGGGAGGGAGTGCCCGCCATCCATTGGTGTCCTGTGGAACGGGCCAGGTCCACGATCAGCTCACGCAGCGTCATTCCCCTGTCCACGCTCTTCTTACGGTAGATCTGGTAGCGGCTGCCCAGTTTGGGGTCGTCGGAGAACCACTCGGCCGGGATCGATTCATCGAATTCCAACTCGGAAAGGTCCATCTTGAGGTCAGCACCCACCTGCTTGCGGCCGTTGCCGAGGTGCACGTAGCCAGCCAACTCGTTGGCGAGGTCCTGCGCTTCCTTCTCAGTGTCACCGAGAATCGGCAGGATCCCCGGAATGATTTTGACGTCGTCGGGGTTCCGTCCTTTCTCGGCCACCATGTTCTTGAACTTGGTGTAGAACTCGATGGACGGCTCCTTGAACGGTTGGGCGGTGTAGATCCCGTCGGCCACCGACGAACCCAGGTCCATGCCGGGGCCCGAGGAACCAGCCTGGACCAGCACGGGGCGTCCCTGCGGGGATCGAGGCATGTTGATGGGCCCCTCAACTTCAAAGAACTCGCCCTTGTGCCGGATCGCACTGAGCTTGCTCCGGTCCACGTATTCGCCGGAGGCCCTGTCAACGATGATGGCGTCATCGGACCAGCTGTCCCAGAGGCGCTGTACAACGTCCACGAACTCGGTGGCCCGCCGGTAGCGCACAGCCGGGTCCGGGACGTCTTCCACTCCGTAATTGCTGAAACCGTCCGACGACGTGACAATGTTCCAGCCGGCCCTGCCTTTGGACATGTGGTCCAGTCCGCACAGCTGCCGGGCAAGGTTGTACGGCTCGGAGAATGAGGTGGACATGGTCCCGATCAGGCCGATGTTCTTGGTCCTGGCGGCCAGCGCTGCAAGGACGGTCATGGGTTCATAGAACCCGTTCATCTTGATGTCGCCCCGCATGACTGTGTTGGCGTGGACGATGTCGCCGAAAAATACGGCGTCAAGTTTTGCGGCCTCGGCCATGGCGGTCAGATCCGCCACGAAATCCAGGTTGCCCAGTTCTTCGGCCCGGCTTCCTTCCATCCGCCAGCTGTCCTTGTGGTAGCCCGCGGGCAGCATGAAGGTGGTGAGCACCATGTGATTCTTAGGCTTCATCGCCTGGTTCCTTTCGTGATGTGCGCCAATCCGGGCGCCTCGCTGCCTCCAGCATGGCAGTCGGCCGTTGCATGGTAAATGGAGAAGTTTCAGTGCAACAAGTTCAATTAAACTGACAACGTCCTCGACGTGAAGATTCGACCGGAAGCGACAAAGCTTAGGTGCAGACCCACTGAGGGTTGCCGTGTGCGGAGCCCTTAGACGGCGTCGAGCTTGACGCGTGAGCCCTCGCGCGTCAGGCGCACCGCCGCAAGACCCGCCGCCAGGACGACAATCCAGAACGCTCCCACCATCCATACGCCGCCGCCCGCTGCGAGAACCAGGCCAGTAGCAATCATTGGAGTAAAACCGGCCCCGATCATCGAGGCTCCCTGATAGGACAGGGACGCTCCCGTGTAACGGACACTGGTGGGGAACTGCTCGGAGATGTAAGCGCCGATGGGTCCCGCGAGGGCCCCCTGGACCAGGCCGTTGCCGATCACCACCGCGACCGCAAAGCCCCATAGAGTCCCGTTCGTCAGCAGCATGATCAGGGGAAAGGCCAGAAGGATGGCCGCCGCGCCGGCGGCAGTGAGCACAGCGCGCCGCCCGATCCGGTCGCTGAGGCGTGCTGAATAGAAGCAGACCACCACCGTTACCACGGCGGCAACCCCCTTCCAGTTCAGGACGCCGGAGCGGTCCACGCCGCTTCCCACAGCCATAGAAACGCCCCAAACAGTCAGCAGCCCTTGGCACGCGTAGAAACCCAGCGTCGCCACGAGCGTGACCACGACGAGGCGCGGATGGTGGCGGAGCACCTCCATCAAAGGCGGCTGCTTAATTTTGGCGGCTTCGGCGTCGAGCTTTTGGAATACGGGAGTCTCTGCCACCCTGAGGCGAATGATCATGCCAATCAGGATCAGCAGTGCACTGAGCAGGAACGGTATCCGCCAGCCCCAGACGAGGAACTGGTTCCCGGTCAGGGCCGAAACAGCGGAAACCGCAAGTGTGGCCAGCAGCCCGCCGGCCGGTCCGCCGGCGTTGGCGAAGGCTGCGGCGAGGCCGCGCTTGTTTGCAGGGGCGTGCTCCAGGGCCATCAACGTGGCCCCGCCCCACTCCCCGCCGACCGCAATGCCCTGGATGACGCGCAGGAGGACCAGCACGATTGGCGCTGCAACGCCTAACTGTGCCGTGGTGGGCAGGAGCCCGATCAGGACCGTGGCACCGCCCATCATGACCATCGACAGGACCAGCATTTGCTTCCGGCCGAAGCGGTCGCCGAAATGGCCGAAGATGATGCCGCCCAGCGGCCGGGCGACGTATCCTGCCGCAAGGGTTGCAAAGGAGGCAAAAAGGGAAAGGCCAGGGCCGAGGTTGGCAAAGAAAACGCGATCAAACACCAGGGATGCCGCCGTGGCGTAAAGAATGAAGTCGTAGTACTCGATGATGCTGCCGATCAGGCTGGAGCCCAATATGCGGCGCATGTCCTTGGTATTCAGCGAGTCAGCCGCAGGTGCTTTCCTGCTCGACGGGAGATCCTGGGCGGTTTTCGGGTTCAACATGATCTCTTTTCAAAAGCTGTGAGAGTTCGATGACCGACGGCGACGTTGGTCAGGTCCCGAAGCAACCCCTTCATTCGCCCTTCCAGGCATGACGCAGATCACAGCAGAAGACCAATCGATTAAGCATAACCGTGGCAAAAGTGTTTAATCTGCGCCCGTGGGGGGTGGGGACGCAAGCCCGCGGAGCGCGTCAGCGGTGGAGGCTGCTCAGGGACCGGCGGCCTACGGGAGCGAGCCCGAAGGTGCGGAAATCCAGGGGGCGATATTCGCCCCACATGTTGTACCAGTTCTCATCCTCGCCCCACACAACGGGAGGACGGGAGTCGTCGTAGATCTGCTCCAGGTCCGTATAAAGTTCGACGACGGCCCCTGAGGTTTCCACATAATAGGCGGCGATGTTGTGGCCGGCCCCGTGCCTGACGGGACCCCAAATCAGCTCCCGGCCCAACTTGTTCAGCCTGTCACCAAGCTTGCCGAGATCTGCAATGCTTTGCGTCTGCCAGGCATGGTGGTGCAGGGTGCCTTCCCCACGGACCAGAGCGATGCCATGGTGATCCGGGTTGCAGCGCATGAAATAGGCAAAGTCGTCGCCGATAACGTCCGAGAGGCGGAAGTCCAGGACCCGGTGCAGGAACCGCATCATTCCGCCGACGTCCCGGGGGTGGAAGTTGACATGCCCGTAGCGGTCAGGTCCGAAGGACTGCTGAAGGGCAATGTTCTGCTGCATTCCGACGTAGATTTCGAACACGAAGCCCTCCGGCCCAATGAACGAAAAGCCGTCTTCGATACCAACGCCACGGGGCTTATTGCTGAGGATGATGAAGTTTTCGTCCTCCACGCGCCGGCGGATCTCGCGCAGCGCATCGCCATTCGCTGCAACTAGACCAAACCCATCCACGCCGTCGACGTCCGATTCCACGTAGACGAGTTCGTGGTGGACATTGCCGGCAGCGAGGTACACGGCATCGGGCGTCCGCTCGGTTTCGCGGAGTCCAAGAATCTGAGTTGCATCAAAAACGGACTTACTGAGCTCCGTCGTTTGAATACTGACGTGGCCCATGGCGCTGATCAATCCCCAAGACATCCATGTCTCCTACTCGTTGCAAGGCCCTTTCAGACCGCGGTATCCGCAAATCTGCTACTTAGAAAACACTATCGTAACTACAATCGATTATCTAGCGAAAAAAACAAAATAATTCTCTGTGGGCTGCAAAACGACTCCACGTCTTGGCCTGATGGTGACGATCGAGGCGGTCTTCGTCTATGCCTTCGGCCGGCTGGCAAGCCAGCCGCGGAACAAGTTCGATGGCGGCTAGTGTCCTTCTACCGTCCGGGCGCCCGGTACGACGGTGCCTTTTTGGCCGCTTCACCGATCTCTTCCGGCGTCAGGAGTGGCTTCAATCGCACATCCACCTTGCCCGACGAATCTGGCGGAAGCGCGTGGGCATCCTGCACCGGACGATGTTCATGGGGATGGCGGAAGGCGGATCCGCCTCCTCCGCCGGTTAGGCACAACGGCGGTCCGCGACCGGAAAGGCACCGCAAAACGCGCCTCGTCCGCCCCTGCCCGTAACGCCGTGGCAAGCGCTTTTTCCCTGCACACATGGGGTTTTCAGGAGTAGGATGTGGGCGTCGGCAGGATTCCTGCGACTCCTTGCCGCGAGCCGGTTCTCCATCTGAAGAGCTGGCAGTCACCGCGAAAGGGAGACTGATGACTACCGCTTCACACCCCGCCCACCACCACGCCATGGGGTTGTCCCTTCACAACACCGCCTTGGGTCTTGGTGTGGTTTTCCTGCTGGTGGGAGTCCTCGGGTTCATCCCGGGAATCACCACCAACTACGGTGCCATGAGCTTTGCCGGACATGACTCCGGCGCCATGCTGCTGGGAGTGTTCCAGGTGTCCGTGCTGCACAACATCGTCCATCTGCTGTTCGGCGTGGCCGGCGTCGCAATGGCCCGGACAGCCCAGAGGGCCCGCTGGTTCTTGCTCGGCGGCGGCATCATCTATCTGGTTCTGTGGATCTACGGCCTGGTCATTAACATGGACGGGGGCGCCAACTTCGTCCCGTTTAACACTGCCGACAACTGGCTGCATCTGATCCTCGGCGTCGCCATGGTCGGGTTGGGCCTCTGGCTCGGCAGGGATGCCATGGAGAGGACGAGGGGAAGCGCTCCATAGCGCCACCCACGGTCCATGGAAAAACCAACGACGGCCGTCCCTCGAGCGGGAAATCTGCTCCGGGGCGGCCTTCGTCATTATCAGAAGCGCGATCCCGATCTGGATCGCTTTCGGACTCCCGTTGGGCTGGTGTTGCTGACGCCCTCTGCATTGCCGGCTCCGTCATTGCTCGTGCACCGTGCCCTTGGCATACTGCCTGCATGCCTTCCTTCCCCGCCTCCTTCGCCCCGGACGTCTTCAGCCAACCGCTCCGAGCCCAGTTCGAGGCATTCGTCGACGAACACCGCGCCATGCTCAACGCCTGCCTCGACGGGCTGACCGAGGAGCAGGCACGCCGGTCCCTGGTGCCATCCCGGACGACCCTGCTGGGCCTGGTCAAGCACGCAACCTTCGTGGAGAAGGTCTGGTTCGACGAGGCGATCACATGCCGTTCGCGCGCGGAGATCGGCATTCCGGCCACGCCGGACGAGTCATTCATCCTCGAGGACCGGGACACGATCGCCAGCATCCAGGCCGCCCACCGCGACGCCTGCGCGGCATCGCGCCAGGCGGCGTCGCGGTTGGACCTCGACGACGTGGTCAGCGGCAACCGCCGCGGCCCGCTCCCGCTGCGCTGGGTGTACCTGCACATGCTGCGCGAACTCGCCCAGCACTGCGGGCACGCGGACATCCTGCGCGAGCAGATCCTCAGCAGCTGACAGCGGTCCGGACCGGCGCACGCCGCCGACCAACGCCGTCGGACTTTCCCTCTATATGGGGAGGCGAGCCGGTCGCGGCCCTGCGGTCCCGGCCTTACTGACCCGGTGCCCGGTATGACGGCGTCTTCTTAGCCGCCTCGTCAATCTCTTCCGGGGTCAGGAGCGGCTTCAGCCGCACGTTCACGTTGCCGGACGAATTGATCATCAGCGACAGGGCAGCGGCGCCGGCCGGGTCGGGGACATCGAAGACGCCCAGGACGTCGGTGTCCCCGAAGGCGTAGTAAAAACACTCGAGCGAGCCGCCCACGGAATTGAGGGCGTCGGTCAGCGCGGCACGCCGCGCCGTGCCGCCTTCGCGCATGAGCCCCTTGATTCCCTCGCCCACGTAATTGGCTTCAAACAAATACTTGGTCATGGTCTTGTCCTGTTCCGCAATGTCCAGGACCCAGGCACCCGCGGGCGCGCCTGGCACCTCGCCGGCAGGTCCTGGAACGGTCCCCGAATGGGGCCGTGCGCACAGCGTAGGCTCTCTTGACCGCACTGACAACGGCCTCTGGAAACTCTGCCGAGCCCGTATATGTCCTTCCCTTGTGAGCGCCCAGCCGCGGCAGTACCATCCCCTCACCTGACGACTCCGTGGAAGTGGGCAACGATGCTCGAAACAGCGCGCAACACCGGAACGGACGCACGCCGCGACCTGGTCACCGAACTCTTGGGCCTGTGGCTGGTGCTGGCCGTTTTCCTTGACGGGTGGGCGCACATCAACCTCCCCAGCCTGGAGACGTTCTTCACCCCGTGGCACGCAGCCCTCTATTCAGGCATGCTGGCGACGGCGGCCTGGACCGCCGTCGTGATCTGGCGCAACCGGACGCCCGGGCAGCCACTCGTGCAGGCGATCCCGCCCGGTTACCAGGCGACCGCCGTGGGCGTGGTCCTGTTCGCCGTGGCCGGCGGCCTGGACCTGCTGTGGCACGAGATCCTGGGCATCGAGGTCTCACTGGATGCTCTGGTCAGCCCCACCCATCTGCTGCTCGGCTTCAGCCTCTTCCTCATCCTCGGCACCGGGGTGCGGAGCGCCCGCGCGGCCGGTCGTGTCACAGCCAACCACGGCACAGCCGGCCGCGTCGGGAACATGACCTGGACCCCTGCAGCGCTCTTCGCCGTCGTGCTCATGACCGGGCTGGGCGCGTTCTTCCTCGTCTACGCTTCCATCTTCGTCCGCCCGGGGCCGACGGCCGTGTTCGTCCCGGCGCCGGTGGGCACGCCCGGCCGCGTCCAGTCGGAGATGCCGGTGATCATCGGCCTGATGAGTTACCTGCTGACCACCGCGCTGATCATTGCGCCCTTCCTGTTTGCGCTTTCGGCCACCCGGCGCCCGGCGCGCTGGATCGTTACCCTGCTCGTCGTGGCAGCGGCCTGGCTGCCCGTGGTGATGATCGGCCTGCGCCCTTACTCCATTGCCGGGGCGGCGGGGGCGACGGTGGCCGCCGTCGTGGTCGATCTGCTGCTGACCCGCGTGCCGGACCTCTGGCTGGGCAGGCGGCTGCCCGCGGTCACGGCAGGAATCGGGGCGCTGCTGTGGACGGGGCAACTCGTGGCGCTCGCGGTGACGGACGCTATCCGCTGGCCGGTCTCGCTGTGGCTGGGAGCGGTGGTGCTCAGTGCTGCCGTGGCCGCGGGCCTCGCCCTGCTCAGTTCCTGGGGAACGGCGCGTTCGCTGCCTGATGCCGCCGGCTGTCCCGCCGTCGAAAGCCCCTGACGGCGAGCGCCGGCCCTCCTACCCCGGCAGCTGAGACCTAACCCGTCAGCTTTGACGGCAGGTCCGCTTCGGGGCCCGCTTCGCCGCCCATCGCGGCCACCAGCCGCTCCCGGGCGCGTCCGAGGTGTTGGTCCAGGAGCTGCGCCGCGTCATCGCCTCTCCCCTCCTCAATGAGTTCGAGAAGCTTCTGGTGCTCCGCCTGGATAAGGGTCGTGTCGAGCAGGTGCAGCGACTGCACCCTGGACATGCAGAGGCGGACCTCCCCCACCAGCGACAGGTACATCTTGCTGATGCGCTGGTTGCCCAGGGCATCCACCAGGCCGGTGTGAAACCGCATGTCCGGCTCCACCACATCAAGGGGCGCGCCTGTCTTCAGGGCAGCAATGTCATTGTTGGCCCGCACCGCTTCGTCGGGGACGGTCCGGCTGGACGCCAGCCGCCGGAGCACTTCGCTCTCGAGGTAGGCCCGCGCAAGGTAAATGTCGCGCACCGACTCCGGGCCAAGGTCGGCGACGCGGGCGGTCTTGTGCACTCCCCTGACCAGCAGCCCTTCGGCCACGAGCTTTTCGATCGCGGCCTTCGCGGTGGGCCGGGCAACGTCGTAGGAGGAAGCCACCTCTGTCTCCGTCAGCGCATGCAGCGCCGGAAGCTCGCCCGAAAAGACCCGGGCCCTGATGTCCGAGGCGATCGCTTCCACGATCGATACAGCTGAAACACGGCTCACGGCTCTCCGCTTCTACACGTCGCTTGAGGGGATGGCTTTCTTCATTTTGCCAGACAAGACCAGAAAGTAGTCTTGACCGACTTGTGTACTTGTTAGACAATCGAAGGGCGCCACGGAGCTGTGACGCCTCACACATTCTGGAGACCCTCATGTTTCAACAGATCCTCGACCCCATCGGCGGGTCGCTCATGCTCTCGGCCCTCTGTGCCGCGCTACCGCTCGTCCTGCTCTTTGTCCTTCTGGGCGTCTTCCGGGTCAAGGCACCCAAGGCAGCCATTGCCAGCCTGGCCGTCTCGCTGATCCTCGCGATTGTCGGCTGGCAGATGCCCCTCGGCCAGGCCCTCGGTGCCACGGCTGCCGGCATCTTCTACGGCCTCTTCCCCATTCTCTGGATCCTGGTCAACGCCCTGTGGATCTACAGGCTGACCGTCGCCACGCCGTGGTTCAAGGCCCTGGGCCGCACCATCCGCTCCATCTCCGACGACCTGCGCATCCTCTCGATCCTGATCGCCTTCTGCTTCGGCGCACTGCTGGAGTCCCTGGCCGGATTCGGCGCCCCGGTAGCGATTTCCGCGGCCATGCTGATGGCCGCCGGAATGAAACCGCTGAAGTCCGCGGTGGTCTCACTGCTGGCCAACACCGCGCCGGTCGCCTTCGGCGCCATGGCAGCACCCATCATTGCGCTCAACGGCGTCACCGGCCTGCCGCTGCATGACCTGTCCTCGATGGCCGGCCGGCAAACCCCCTTCGTTGCGCTGATCGTGCCGCTGCTGCTCGTGTTCATCGTGGACGGACGCCGGGGCGTGAAGCAGGCCTGGCCGGTCGCCCTGGTGGCCGGCACCGCCTTCGCCGTTTCCCAGTTCATCACCTCCAACTACCTCGCCGTGGAACTCACCGACGTGGTTGCCGCCGTCGTCACGGTCGCGGCTGTCCTGGTGATGCTGCGGTTCTGGAAGCCGACGGAAACCATCGGCATGGCAGGCAGTGTCCAGGCGGGCAGCGTGCAATCCGGTGCCGTGCAGTCTGTTGCCGGCGGGGCCGCATCCGTCGAGGCGAATGTCTCCCGCGGCGCTGTTGCTTCCCGGGAAGGCACGACGGCGGCCTCCCGCCGTTCCGCTGGAACGGCCGCCGTCGCATCCGGGGGCGGCGACGACGGCGGTTCGGCCGATGACGGCCGGCTGGAAGCGGGCGCCGGCAGCACTGCGCCGGCAGGCAACACCCGGCCGGAACCGCGCCACATCTGGATGGCCATTGCCCCCTACCTGATCATCATCACCGTGTTCTCCCTTGCACAGATCCCGGCCGTCAAGACCTGGCTGAACCAGGTGGGCACCGTGACCTTCCACTGGCCGGGCCTGGACATCAGCGATTCTGCCGGCAAGCCGGTGGCGGCCACGAAGTTCAAACTGGACCACCTCAAAGCCACCGGCACGCTGCTGCTGTTCTCCGGCCTGATCACCATGGCCCTCTACAGGATCACGGCCGGCCAGGGCTGGCGGATCTACCGCGAGACGATCGTCCAACTCCGCTGGACCATCGTCACCGTGACCTCGGTGCTTGCGCTGTCCTTCGTGATGAACCTGTCCGGCCAGACCACCACCCTGGGATTTGCGCTAGCTTCCGCGGGCGGCTTCTTCGCCGTGCTCTCCCCCCTGATCGGCTGGATCGGCGTCGCGCTGACCGGATCCGACACCTCCTCCAACTCCCTGTTCGGGCAGATGCAGGCCACCGCGGCCCAGCAGACCGGGCTGCCCTCGGTCCTCATGGCCGCCTCCAACTCCTCCGCCGGCGTCATGGGCAAGATGCTCTCACTGCAGAACCTTGCGGTGGCCTCCGCCGCCGTCGGGCTCGACGGCTCCGAAGGGACCCTATTCCGTAAACTGATCGGATGGAGCGTTGGGCTGCTCGCCCTCATTACCGTCCTGATCCTCCTGCAGTCCACTCCCGTACTTGGCTGGATGGTTCCCTGATGACAACACTGCAACTTGCCGGGCTCCGCGAGGCCGTGGCCGATCCCGCCCAGGTTAAAACCCGGTCCATCGACCTCCACGCCAACGCCCACGACGCCTCACATTTCCTGCTCATCCCACAGGCAGTGGTGATGGCCGGGAACGCGGACGAGGTGGGCCGCCTGCTGCGCGCCGGCGCGGCCCAGGGCGTCCCGCTGACCTTCCGTTCCGGCGGGACCAGCCTCAGCGGACAGGCCGTCAGCGACGGCGTCCTGGTGGACGTCCGCCGCAACTTCAGAAACGTCGAGGTGCTCGACGGCGGTGCCCGGGTCCGCGTCCAGCCGGGCGTCACCGTGCGCGCTTTGAATGCCCGGCTGGCACCGTACGGGCGGAAGTTCGGCCCGGATCCTGCCAGCGAATCGGCCTGCACCGTGGGCGGCGTGGTGGCCAACAACTCCTCGGGTATGAACTGCGGCACGGTGGACAATGCCTACCGCACGCTCGAGTCCCTCACCGTGGTGCTGCCCTCCGGCACCGTGATCGACACCGGCGCCCCGGACGCCGACACCAAACTGCGTACCGTTGAACCGGAACTGTACGCGGGGCTGGCGGAGCTGGCCCGGCGGGTGCGCGGCAACGGCGATTCCGTGAACCGGATCCGGCAGCAGTTCTCCATGAAGAACACGATGGGCTATGGCCTGAACTCCCTGCTGGACTACGACAGCCCGGTGGAGATGATGGCCCACCTGATCGTCGGCAGCGAAGGCACGCTCGGCTTCGTGGCGGAGGCGGTCTTCAAGACCATCCCCCGGCTGCCCCACGCCGCCACCGGACTTCTGGTGTTCCCGGACCTGCAGACAGCGAACGACGCCCTTCCCGCCCTGGTGGATTCCGGCGCGGCGACGGTGGAGCTCATGGATGCCCTGTCCCTCAAGGTGGGCCAGACGCTCAAGGGGACTCCCGCCGTCGTACAGGACCTGGCGGTCCGGGACCACGCCGCACTGCTGGTGGAGTATTCGGCCCAAGGGCCGGACGAGCTGGCTGCGCTCCGGCAGCGGGGCGAGGAAATGCTCAGGACCCTGGGCCTGTCCGCGCCGGCGCAGTTCACCGGCGATGCCTCTGCCCGGGCCCGGCTGTGGCACCTGCGCAAAGGCCTGTATGCGTCAGTGGCCGGGGCACGTCCGCCGGGAACCACGGCCCTGCTGGAGGACATCGTGGTTCCGGTTCCGGTGCTGGGGCGCACCTGCCGGGAACTGGTGGTGCTGTTCGACAAGTACAGCTACAGCAACAGCGTCATCTTCGGGCACGCAAAGGACGGCAACGTCCACTTCATGCTCACCGACGGTTTCGCCACGCAGCAGGAGCTGGACCGCTACAGTTCGTTCACCGAGGACATGGTGGACCTGGTCCTGGGTGAAGGCGGCTCCCTCAAGGCCGAACACGGCACGGGCCGGGTCATGGCGCCCTATGTGCGGCGGCAGTACGGCGATGAGCTGTACGCGGTGATGCGCCGGATCAAACAGCTGTTCGACCCGTCGGGGATGCTCAATCCCGGCGTCCTCATGGACGACGACCCGCAGGCGCACCTCCGCCACATCAAGACGGCACCGCCGGTGGCCGAGGAGGTGGACCGCTGCGTCTCCTGCGGCTACTGCGAGCCGGTGTGTCCCAGCAAGGACCTGACCCTGACACCGCGGCAGCGCATTGTCACGCTTCGGGCCATCGAGTCGGCGCGGCTGGCGGGAGACTCCTCGCTGGCCAGGCAGCTCGAGAAGGACTACGACTACGAGTCGGTGCAGACCTGCGCGGTGGACGGCATGTGCCAGACGGCGTGTCCCGTGGAGATCAACACCGGCCTGCTGGTGAAGCGGATCCGGCGGTCCGAGGCCGGTCCGGGGGGAAACGGCGTGTGGAATGCGGCGGCGAAGCACTGGGGCGGAGTAACGCGGGGGGCATCGCTGGCGCTCACCGTGGTGAACAAGCTTCCCGCTGCGGCGGTGGCTCCGCCCAACAAGGCAGCCCGCGCGGTCCTCGGGACGGACATCATTCCGCTGTACTCGCCCGAGCTGCCGGGCGGCGGCTCCGCACGGAAGCGGCCGACGCCGGATGGCGCACCGGACGCTGTCTACTTTCCGGCGTGCGTGGGGACGATGTTCGGCCCCGCGGGTTCGGGCGGCTCCGGTTCCGTTGGGGGCGGCGCCGGCGCCAGTGGTGGCGTCCAGTACAGCTTCGAGCAGCTCTGCGAGCGCGCCGGGGTGACGCTGCTGGTGCCGGACAGCATCGACGGCCTATGCTGCGGAACGCCCTGGTCCTCCAAGGGCATGGTTGCAGGCCAGGCGACCATGCGGGAGAAGACCCTGGCGGCCCTGCGACGGGCCACCCGCGACGGCGAACTCCCGATCATCTGCGACGCATCCTCGTGCACCGAGGGGCTGCGCCAGGCGGTGGAATCCGAGACTCCCCTGCCCGGGCAGCGTGCACTTCGGATCATGGATGCCGTGGACTTCGCCGCCGAACATATCCTTCCCAAACTGCCCGACCATCAGAAGCTCGAGTCCCTGGCGCTGCACCCCACCTGCTCCTCCACCCGCATGGGCATCAACACTTCGCTGAATGCCATTGCACAGGCCGTGGCGGAGCGCGTGGAAGTTCCGGAGAACTGGGGCTGCTGCGCCTTCGCCGGGGACCGCGGCATGCTCCATCCCGAGCTCACGGCCTCCGCCACCCAGAAACAGGGCCGGGAAGTCGCGGAGATGGGGGCATCTGCGCACGCCTCGTGCAACAGAACCTGCGAACTGGGCATGACCCGGGCCACCGGCAAGGACTACAGGCACGTGCTGGAACTGCTGGAGGAGATGACACGGGGCTGAAGTTTCAGAGCGGCTGGCTAAACCCCGAAGACGTTACATCGCCGGGCCGGGCATCGATGCGGGCATCAGCACAAGGCCCACCGCGATCAGCACCAGCGCCGCCGAGACCGACCGGTTGGCCAGCCGCTTCCACGGCAGCATCTTCTCCACGGCGATGAACGCACCCACCAGCGCCATCCATCCGACGCTCATCACCCCCAGCGCAAACAACGCCACCATGAGCGCCCAGCAGCATCCGACGCACCAGGCGCCGTGCTCGATTCCCATCCGCAGCGCCCCGCCGTATCCGGTCCGCATGCGGTGCAGGATGAAGTCCAGTGGCGTGCGGCACTTGGTGAGGCACACGTTCTTGGCCGGCGTCAGCTGGTACACCGCAGCCCCCAGGATCACCCCGGCCGCGGCGTACCGCCCTCCGGGCTCCGCGGCGAGCCCGTCCGGCACCATCGACGCGGCAGCCCCATAAAGCCCGAACGCCATGAGCCCGAACGCCGTCCACGAAACCAGATACCCTGCCACGAACAGCGCGGTGGAACCGCGCGGGGCATACCGCCCCGTTTCCCGACGACGGCGGCTGATCTTTGCGTACGCCGTCACCATGGGCGCCACCGAGGGAAACATCATGGCGGCCAGCATCACCACCCACGTGGTGAGGAAGAAGTCCAGAGGCCCCGGATCCGTCCAGCTTCCCATGTCCATCCCGCTCATCCGGTCCGCGGTGAACACCCAGCCCACCGCGGCGAGGATCAGCAGGACGGCAATCAGCCCGGCCTCCCGCGCATCGATCCTGCGGAGTCCAAGTCCACGCAGTCCTGTCCCGGGACTCACGGCGCGGGCTCCAGCCTGCGCGCCCGGTCCCGGGATCAGGGGCCTGCGGGGTCTTTGCGGCCGGGGCTCACGCGCGGCCCTTGGGTCCACCTTCGGCCATCTCACTGGCGAAGGTGAAGTCCGCCGTCTCGCCGTAGACTGCTTCATAATCAATGCCGAAGAGGTCTGAGCCACCCGAGCCCTTGCCGATCCGGAACTCCGGTGCGAAGCCGAACATCGCGTTCTTCACTGTGGTGACCCCCCCGCCGGGGCCGGGCAAGGACTCGAATCCCAGGTTGATGTGCCCCGCCACAGAGGCCGACGGCGTGTCCCCGTCAGAGAAGCTGATGCTCCCGCGTTCGACGCCGAGCCACTCGCCGTAGAGGGCGGCGAAGTCGGCGAACGGGCCGCCCTCATCGCCGTGGAGGATGCGCTCCACGGCCTGGGCCTGGCCGTCGGAGACGCCCTCATCCAGGACGACGCCGACCTTCCAGTTGCCCGAGGTCAGGTTGGACGGGAAGAAGTTGCAGAAGGCGAAGTCGACGCCCGAAAGATCGGTGTCATCGAGCCGCCCGCTGGCGATATGGAAGACCGCCGAGCCCCGGCATTCCCCGTTCGGCCCCGTGGGCGTGCTGTCCACCGGGCACGGACAAATCAGCTGGCAGTTGCAGTTCGCAACGTAAGTACCGGACATTTCCCACGACATTGAGGACTCTCCTTGGTGACGCCATTGCCAAGCAGAAGCCGCGAAGGCGCAGCGCCGAAACTACTGGGGATCAGGGCGAAAAGGTCCTGATATCGGTGACACTACTCAGGGCCGGTGGAGTGTCAACAAGGAATTACTACGCCCGAAACCACTGTCCGTTCGCCGGGTCCGGATGCCGTGGTGGCGGCATCCTAAGATGAGGCATGGACTTCTGGGACGTCTTGTGGACTGTGTTGGGAGCCGGGCTGATTCTGCTCATGCTCGTCGACGTCTTTTACACACTCCTTTACCCGCTCGGATCCGGTCCGGTGTGCAGGACAATCATGCGCGGTTGCTGGCAGCTCACCAGGCTGTCCAGGGGAGGGGCCTCTTCAATCGCGGCTCCTGTGGCAATGGCTGCCGTCATCTTCGCCTGGGCAGCCATGGCTGTCCTAGGCTGGGCGCTGCTCTACCTGCCGCACCTGCCGGAGGGCTTCATTTACGGTGCCGGGGTCCCCCGGCAGGCAGATTTCCTCGAGGCGGTCTACCTCTCCATGGTCACGCTGTCCACAGTCGGGTTCGGGGAAGTCGTGGCAGGCCATCCCCTGCTCCGGCTGGTGTCCGCCTCCGAGGCGGTCACGGGCTTCGGTCTGCTGACAGCCACGGTCTCCTGGATTCTTCAGATGTACCCTGCCCTGAACCGCCGTCGTGCCCTTGCCCACCAACTGAACTTGTTCAGGGAGGCGGCAAGTCCCGGCGACACTTTCTCGATGGGTCCCAGCCACGCCGCCGGCCTGCTCGAGGCGCTGGCCGGCAGCGTCGCCTCCGTCAGCATCGACTTGCTTGCCTTCCACGAAACGTACTATTTCCACGAAGTCGAACCGAGAGGCTCCCTGCCGGCAATTGTCACCTACGCGCAGGAACTTGCCTCCCAAGCCAAGGGCAGCGACCACCCCGATCTTCAGTTTGCCGGCCGGATGCTTGAGGCAGCATTGGACGATCTCGCCAAGGTTCTCCGCGGCAGGTTCGGGCATGCAGGGACGACGTCGTCGGAGGTGTTCGAACACTATTCCACGCACCACCGGCACCGCCGGCCCGGTGGAGCAACTACTGATTAGCGGGCACTGCGGTCTATAAGACGGGAAGCCCTCGCCGTTTTGGCGAGGGGCTTCACCGCTTGCGATTGGATCAGGTAGAGCCGGGTTGCGTTCACGCTCCCAAAAACCCACAGCTGCACCATGCGGGTTCTCGGGGACCGCGCAGTCCGCAGGTCTGGGCGAGATGCTGCGGATTCTCATGCGGCTGGGCAGGGGCTCTGCCCTACCTCACAGGAGAGAGTTCACGGACCTGTGACCGTGATGGCCGGCTGGGTGAACCCCGCGAAGGTCAGCGTGTAGACGAAGCTGATGCTGGTGCCGGTGACCTCAGGAGTCCAGTTCGGGTTCGGGCATGTGAAGTTCGCTGGGAACTCCGCGGAGCTCGTTCCGGTCGCGGACTGCGCAGGCACCGTCAGCCTGCCGTTCTTGGTGGAGGTGATCACCGATGTGGTCGTCGTGGTCTCGGACTCCGTGAACGGATCGACGATCTTGCTGTTCACGCCGGGGTTGTGGCACACGCCCGTGAACGTGCTCGTGACAGCCAGGTTCATGGTCGCGTTCGTGTTTCCGACGCCTTAAATCGCCGTGGCAGTACAGGATACGGTGAGGCCGCTGAGGGTACAGACGGGCTCGCCAGCGCCCTTCGCGTAGTGGGCAGCCTGTGGAGCATTGGCGAAGTTTGTGACCCCTTGTGCCGCAGTCATACCCGTTGCGAGGGCGAACAGCATTGCCGCGAACAGAGTCAGGACGCGGCGGAGTGATAGCTTCATTTTTCAGACTTTCTGCAGATGCCTAGGCCACGATGCCGAAGGCAGTAATAACAGGAATCCCCCGGATCGGCTTTCGCCGGTCCGTGTGTGCTTCGGAAGCCGGCTCGCTTCGCCAGCTTTTCGATGAGGGTCGTCACTTGGTGATCAGGACGGCGGACTGGTCTCCCCTGGACCGGGCAGTAAGTCCTCAGGGGCCGCTCTGTTGTTCCGGGACCCGCTGACCCAAGTTTTTTATTCGCCAAACCTTGCCGAATTCCTGCGATCAACTGACTAGTCAAGCGATGAAACCCCCTTTTGAGGGAGTTGACGGGGCCTTTGACGGGTTCGCTATGTAATGACAAGCTCACAAAATTAGTCCCCTTCCCCTTGCAGGGCGGGCCAAGACGAGCTGGGGTGTTAGCGACCGCCTAGTACGCCGTCGCACATTCTTGGAAGGAAAACATGCAGATATCAATGAATCGACGGCGGCATTCCACGGGACAACCGTGCGGGACATCGCGGCGGCCAAGGCGGCCGGCTGCGACGCCGTCGAACTCCAGACGCCCAAGCTGTTCCGGTTCCTCGACGCCGGCTACTCGGGACACGATCTGGTGCCGCTGCTGGACGGCTTCCCGGCCTCGGGCGTGGGCGCCATCCAGGAGGCACCGGCCGAGGAGTTCAGGCGCGACGCCACCCGCCTCTCCGAGGTCGCGAGCATTGTGGGCGCGCCGTTCGTGCAGATGCGCACCGGCGTCAGCCTCTACCTCGAACCGCTGGCGTGGGCGCCCATAAACCGCGTCAGCCGGGCGCTGCAGATCTTCGAGACGATCGACCGGCCGAACGCGAAACTGTGCGTGGACCTCTGGCATTTCTGGGCCTCCGGCGACACCCCGGAAGACATCGCCACCCTGCCTGCAGACCAGATTGCAGCCGTCCACGTCTGCGGATGCTCCTCGCCGGACAACTGCGCCGCTCTGCGCGCCGCTGGGGGGCCGACGTCAGTCCGCTAGGGATGTCCCGTCAACTTGACCACGGCGGCAATGTCCTCCGGGGTGGTTCGGCAGCATCCGCCAACGAGCCGGGCGCCAAGTTCACGCCAGACGGCGGTTCCGTCCGCAAGACTTGCGGCCTGTTTACAGCCCAGTTCTGCAACGGCCGCGGCCGGTCCCCACGTTTTGGTGACCGCGTCATAGCTTTCGCCGGAATTTGGATACGCGATCAGGGGCGTGTCCGTGGCTTTGCCCAGAGCGCTCAGGCCCGGGGCGACCAGCTCCAGCGGCACACAGTTCACGCCAATGGCCACAACGAGCGGCTGCGCCCCGCTGAGCTTTGCCACCTGCTCCAGCGGCGTACCGTCGCTGATGTGCCGGCCGTCCCGCAGCGTGAAGGAGAGCCAGCCTTCGACGTCGAACTCTTCCATGAGCGCCACCAGCGCCTCGGCCTCCTGCAAGGACGGCAGCGTCTCACAGGCAAGCAGGTCCGCTCCGGCCTCCACCAGGGCTGCAATTCGCGGCCGGTGGAACTCCAAAAACTCGCTTCGGCTGAGGACGTAATCCCCCCGGTATTCCGATCCATCAGCCAGGTAGGCGCCGTAGGGGCCGACGGATCCCGCTATCAGCAGGGGGCCTGCACCCGGGTTTTCGGCCAGGTGCTCGCGGCGCGCCTCGTCGGCCAGGCGAACACTTAAGGCCACCCGCTCCAGGGCCTCTTCCTCACCGATGCCGCGCCGCGCAAAGCCAAGAGGTGTTGCCTGATAGCTGGCCGTGGTGGCGACCGCGGCTCCGGCGCGGAAGTAGTCGCGGTGGACGCGCTTGACGAGCTGCGGCTGCTCCAGGAGGACTTTCGCCGACCACAGGGGGTCGTCCAGGCTGCAGCCGTGCGCTTCAAGCTCGGTGGCAAGTGCGCCGTCCAGGGTCAGGTTTGCTCCGGCATCAAGCATGCGGGAGAGCGTGGTGTTACTGGGCATTCTTTGGGCTCCAAGCGGTTCGGTTCGTCGTTGCCGGCCGGGAAGACGAGGCGCCGGGACGCATCATCCACTGTTGCTATGTTCATAATAAGCATTTTTTCATGCTTGTAATGAACACCACACCATGTCACCATGGCATTCAAACACCCGTTGTGATCAGGAGGCTTCCCTTGAAGATTGAAATGAAACCAGTACGCAAGCTGCGCGTGCATTGGCCCATAGCGACGGACACCTTCTCGCGGCTCGCCAGCGGCAATGCAGAAGCTTTCAGGGAGGAGGCCGGCATCGTGGCCCTGCTCCGGGCCCTGGCGGAATCCCCGGACCTCGGGGACTTCGGCAACTACAGGCATGTCTTCGAATCCGGCCTGGGTTTCGAAGGCTTCACCTGCACCGAAGGTGCCAACCCCACGCTGGGGCAGGTGGGCCAGCAGACGATTTCGCCCACCCTTGTCCTCACGACGTATTTCGATGCAGCGCTCGACGACGCTGCCGTGGACCGCTTCCTGCAGCAAATCGTGGATATCCACCCCTGGGAGGTGCCCGTCATCGAACTGTCCGGGCCAATCGCGGTCTCCAACACCGTCCTTCCGGCGCTCGCTGAAAGCCCGGCCGCATCATGACCGAAGCCACCGCAACCGCCACGCTGTGGGGCGGCCTGCAGACGCTGCTTTCCGGCAGATCATTCACTGACCTGACGCACGCCTTCCACCCCGGCCAGCCGCACTTCCCGGCGTTCCCCGACGAGGTCAGGGAGGTCGTATTTGATCTGGCGAAGGGTGACGGTTTCACCGCTCACCGCTACTCGATCATCGGACAATGGGGAACACATGTTGATCCTCCCTCGCATTTCACCTCCGGGGGACGGACCCTGGACCAGATTCCCGTGGAGGAGATGGTCCTTCCGCTGGCTGTCCTCGACATCTCCGAGCGCGTCATGGCAAATGCGGACGCCACTCCCACAATGGAGGACGTCCGGGCCTGGGAACACCGCAACGGTGCCATTCCGGCCGGGGCCTTCGTTGCATTGCGGACAGGGTGGAGCGACCGCTGGCCCGACGCCGGCGCCATGGCAAACAGGGACGATGACGGTGTCAGCCACACCCCTGGCTGGTCGCAGGAAGTCCTCACCTTCCTGGTTGAGGAACGGTCGGTGACCGCCGTCGGCCATGAACAGACGGACACAGACCCGGGACTGTCCACGTCCCGCCAGGACTTCGCCCTGGAGACCTACGTCCTGGCGCAGAACCGGTGGCAGATCGAGCTGATGGCCAACCTGGACGGACTTCCAGAAGCGGGCGCGGTCCTCATCGCCAGCTGGCCTAAGCCACTGGGCGGCAGCGGTTTTCCTGCCCGGGTCTTCGCCATCCACTAGGACGCGTCCGTCCAGTGACTAGAATCGGAGCCATGTCTAAGACATCCAGCATGGGCCGGGGAATCATGGCTGTTCTTGCGGTCGGCTCCCGCAACGCAGAAGGCCTGCCCGGCGGTACGGTCGCGGACATAGCAACCGATCTGGGCAAAGACCGCAGCCAGGTTGCGCGCAGCCTGCGGACGGGCCAGCAGGAGGGGTTTCTGGCGCGCAGGGACCACCGGACCTACGCGCTGGACTGGTCGCTCCTGACGGACGCCCAGGTGCTGACGGAACAACGGTTGCAGACTGATGGCGCGACTGCGTTGGAAGGCTTGGCCGGTGAAACTGATGAAGGATGCTTCCTCGGAGTTCTGAGCGGAGACAGCACGGTCACCGTCGGTGAGCGTGTTCCGGCAAGCAGCAACATGATCGGTTCCTGGCTGGGCCGGCCCTACCCGGCCTATTGCAGCGATGCCGGCCAGGCACTGCTGTGGGAAGCGTCGGACGACGAGGTCCGCACCCTCTTCTCCGGCGTCGCCTTCGTGCGCCATGGCCCCAATACACCCCACGACGTCGAGGACTTCCTGTCGCGGCTACGCGCGGCCCGGGCACGGGGATACTCCGTCGTGGACGAGGAAGCCGAGCCGGGGCTGTATTCCCTGGCCGTTCCGGTTCGGGACTTCAAGGGTGAGGTAGTGGCAGCGCTGCAGGTGGTAGGCAACAAGACACGCCTGCAGCCGAAAATGGAGTCCTGCGCCGCTGCTCTCGTGTCCTGGGGCAAGTGGCTTGATTCGACCCTGGGTCAGGTCTTGCCGCCAAACGTGCCTTAGCTGGCAAGACCCTTCCGGCCGGCGTCGTGCCGTGCGCGGCCCTCACTGGAGCCCAGCCGTTGGGCTGCCGCCCTGAGGGCCGTTGCAATGTCATCGGTGCTGGCCGTGATCTCGGCCCGACTGCCGAGGACGCTGAGCGCTGCAAGAAGGGAGCCGTCAGCGCTGCGCACCGGAACGGCCAGCTCGTAGACTCCATGCTCGAATTCTTCCTCCGCGACAATGAAGCCCCGCGCCCTGTCCCGGTCCATCAGTTCGGCGACTTCCTGCGGTGAATGGGCCGCCCCCGGACCGCCCACCCCAATGAAGTTGACGTCCTCAAGGAGCGCTTGAACGGCTGGCTGCTGCTCGTCCCACAACAGGGCCCGGCCGGACCCGGTGCACCACACCGGTGTCACCATGCCGGGTTTGACGAAGCTGCCGGGAACCGCGTCCTGGCCGGAGGTCCGCAGGAGAATGACGCGGACGCCCTCGCGGACGGAAATCCGGGTTCTCAGCCCGAGCGAGGCCACCAAAGACTCAAGTTCAGTTTTTGATTGGCGGACCCAGCCGGTATTCAACGCTGCGGCCAGGCCGAAAAAGCGTGGGCCCGTCCGGAAGGGCCCGCGTTCCACGCGTTCCAGCAGTCCAAGCTCACACAGCTCCTGCGTCAACCGGGAGACACGGCTTTGTTCCATCTCCAGCTCGGATGCGATCTGCGAAACGCCGAGCAGGCGTCGTCCCCGCTTCTCCCGATCCGCGACCAGCCGGACTATCCGAAGTCCTTGGGCCATGGATGACGCTTCCGAGGAAGATTCCACGATCCATGCTCCTTCCGCCCGATGACTAGGCCTATTCTCACACGTCTCTGGAGCTGGTCTGCGAGCTTGGTGGCGGGGACGAAACTCCCCCGCCACCAAGCCACGCAGACGATGTCGGACGACGGTGTCAGGACAGCCGGTCTGCGAGGGCCTTGCGTCCGTACTTGAAGTAGAAGAAGGCATAGCAGGCGCCAACAAAGGAAAATCCAAAATAAAGGGCGGCAACCTGGTTCGGGTCAAAGGCGATGCCGATGAGCGAGATGAGACAGAGCGAGAAGGCCAGGATCGGCACCAGCGGGAACAGCGGGGCCTTGTAGGGAAGGGCCGTGACGTCGCCGCCGTTCCTGACGAAGGACCTCCTGTGGAAAAAATGCGAGGCCGTGATGGACATCCAGACTCCGACGACGGCGAATCCTGCCACCGAAACGAGGGCCAAATAGACAGTTTCAGGGGCAACCACACTGCTGATGAGTGATGCCAGGCCGCCGAGCATGCTGACCGAGAGCGCAGTCATGGGGATACCGCGGCGGGTCAGCTTCTTCAGCGCCCGGGGGGCATGCCCCTCGTCGGCAAGGGAGTACAGCATCCGTGCGCAGGAGAAGAGACCGCTGTTTCCGGCTGAGAGGAGCGCGGTGATGATGACGAAGTTCATGATGTCGGCGGCATATGGAATGCCGATGGATGAGAAGACCGTCACGAACGGGCTTTCATCAAGTCCCACCTGATCGAACGGGATGGTGGCGGCGATGACAGCGATTGCCCCGACGAAGAAGATCAGCAGACGGATGACGGTGCTGCGCATCGCTTTGGGGATGCTGGTGGCGGGGTCAGCGGTTTCGCCCGCTGCCACGCCGATGAGTTCGGAGCCGGAGAAGGCGTAGAACACTGCAAGTGCTGTGACCAGAACGCCGGTGAAGCCGTTGGGGAAGAGGCCGCTGGAGGTGTTGAAGTTCTCAAACATGAATGGATGGTTGGCCCCCTCGCTGAGCGGGTGAAGGCCGAACAGCGCCGCGCCGCCGAGAACAATAAGGACCACGATTGCGCCGACCTTGACGATGGCAAACCAAAACTCGGATTCGCCGAAGAACCTCGAAGAAACCGCGTTCAAGCCGAAGAGGACCGAGGCGAAAATAACGCACCAGACCCAGACGTCAACTCCCGGGAACCAGCGCTGCATCAGGAGGCCGGATGCGGTGAACTCCGATCCGATGGCCACTGCCCAGCAGAGCCAGTAGAGCCAGGCCGTGGTGAACCCGGTGGCCGGCCCGATGGACCTCGCCGCGTAGATGTGGAAGGCGCCGGAGACCGGATAGGCGATGGCAAGTTCGCCGAGGCAGGCCATCACCAGGTACACAACAAAGGCGCCGATGAGATAGGCGATGACCGCCCCGAGTGGCCCGGCCTGGGAAATGGTGTAGCCCGAGCTAAGGAAAAGCCCGGAGCCGATCACCCCACCCATGGCGATCATGACCAAATGCCGCGCCCCCATGGACCGCCGGAGGCCGGAATCGGTGGACCGCGGAATCGTGGGCTGTGGTTCTAGCTGGACAGATGATGAGGGTTCCATGGTTTCTCCCAGGTGAGTGGCAGGTCTGATGCGAAGAGTACGCACATTGCCCGGGCGTTTGAGACAAGCAGGCGCGAGCTGTGCGGTAAGCGGTAGCCGTGGTGACGAAAGTAACACGAAAACGGCGTTTTGGTCATTAAAAACATTTAAACATGCCTATGTTGACCAAAAGTTACGGCAGGCCCCAATGCCGAATCGGCAGCCCGATGGTCAATTCGCCCTGCTTTTCGGTCACAATCACATGCACCGACGGACACGGAATGCGGTCAGCATTGGAGGACCGATGTAACTGACGAAGGAGCACCATGACCACCTATGAGATTGCGCTGATCGGCTTCGGCGGCGTCAACAGGACGCTGGCCGAACTGATCGCAACACGCGGTGAGACACTCCGTTCCGATCTGGGCTTCGGCCTCCGGGTCGTGGCCATCACCGATCTGCGCCTCGGATCCCTGGTCCAGCCCGAAGGAATCGACCTCTCCATCGCCCTCAGCCTGGGCGCCGGCAGCGAAACTTTCGCCGCGCACGGCGGGTCCGCGGACACGAACAACGAAGCAGTGATCCGCAACTGCAGCGCAGACATCATCTGCGAGGCCACCTTCACGAATCCGGAAGACGGCGAGCCGGCAGTTTCGCACGTGCGCTGGGCACTCGAATCAGGCAAGAGCGTCTGCACAACGAACAAGGGCCCGGTTGCCCTCCGCGGCGCCGAGCTGACTGCCCTGGCCGAACAGAACGGCGTGCACTTCGAGTTCGAGGGCGCCGTCATGAGCGGCACTCCCGTCATCCGCCTGGCCAAAAAGATGTTCGCGGGGCTCGAGCTGAACGGCTTCGAAGGCATTCTCAACGGCACCAGCAACTATGTTCTGGGGCGGATGGAAGACGGACTGGACCTCGAAACGGCCATCACCGAGGCACAGGAACACGGCTACGCGGAAGCAAACCCCGCAGCGGACATCGAGGGTTACGACGTTCAGCTCAAGGTCCTCATCCTTGCCAACCAGCTGCTCGACGCAGGCATCGAGCTCAAGGACGTTCAGCGCCAGGGCATTTCGACCGTGACGCGGGAGAATATTCAGAAGGCAGCACGCGAGGGACGCCGCTGGAAGCTCGTCGGTGCGGCACGGCGGAACCTGGACGGGACCGTGACTGCAGGTGTGTCCCCTGTAGCGCTCCCCCTCGACCATGGGCTGGCCGGCGTTTCCGGCGCGACCAATGCCGTGTCCTTCGAGACCGATCTTCTGGGGGCAGTAACCGTCTCAGGGCCGGGGGCCGGACGAGTGGAAACCGCCTATGCCCTGCTCTCTGACATCATCGCCATTCACGCAGCCAGGACGGAAGTATCTGAAAATGCCTGAATCCACACTGTGTTCGACCGAAACGGCGCTGCCGCAGTTCCGTGACGTGACGAGTCCCTTCGACGGAAGGGTGGTTGGCGCCGTTTCGCTGACCGAAGCCAGCGCCGGCAAAGCCGTGATCGAAACGGCCCGCATCGGCGCCCGGAAGGCACGGGCACTGTCCCGGAACGCACGCGGGAAGATACTGGACGGCGCGGCAACGGAGATCGAGCGGCGCACCGAAGAGTTCGCGCAAACAATTGTGTCCGAAGCCGGGAAAACGATTCGCCAGGCACGGAAGGAAGTGCTGCGTGCGGTCAACACGCTCCGCCTCTCCGCTGCCGAAGCGCGCCGGAACGCAGGCGAAGTCATCCCCTTCGACTCCTATGAAGGCTCAGAGGACCGCACGGGCTGGTACTCCCGGGAACCGCTGGGCATCATTGCCGCGATCACCCCGTTCAACGACCCCCTCAATCTGGTGGCACACAAGATCGGCCCGGCAATCGCCGGAGGAAACGCCGTGATTCTCAAACCCTCCGCGCTGACTCCGCTGTCAGCCCAGCTGCTCACGGACGCCCTGGTGGGCTGCGGGCTCCCGCCGGAGGCCCTCACCGTTGTCCATGGCGACCGGGAGGTGACGGAAACAATCATCAGCTCCCGGGACGTACGAATGGTGTCCTTCACCGGAGGATTCTCCACGGGTGAGAGCATCGCCCGCACAGCCGGCCTGAAGAAGCTGTCCATGGATCTCGGCGGAAACGCACCCGTGATCATCCTGGATGATGCCGACATCGAAAGCGCCGTGGAATCCTGCGTCTCCGGAGCGTTTTGGGCCGCCGGCCAGAACTGCGTGGGCGTGCAGCGGATCCTCATCGCCGCCCCCGTGTACGGCGAGTTCCGCCGTCGCTTCCTGGAGGCAACGGCCAGGTTGGTTGCCGGAGACCCAGCGGATGAACAGACGGATGTGGGGCCCATGATCAGTCCCACGGCGTTGCAGGCGCTCCAAAGCAAGCTGGACGGCGCCCTCGGCGCCGGCGCCGTACTCCTCTCAGGCAATGTCAGTGACGGCAATGTGCTTCAGCCGACGGTCCTGGAAGCCGTCCCGGAGGACAGCAGCCTGTGGAGGGAGGAAGTTTTCGGGCCGGTGGTCATGCTTCGCAAGTTCAGCACCTTCGAAGAGGCCATCGAGGCCGCCAATGCCATCGATTTCAGCCTCCATGCGGGCATCTTTACCGATTCGTTGGCCAGGGCGATGGAGGCAGCCCAACAGCTCGAGGCAGGCGGCGTCATGATCAACGATTCCTCAGACTACCGGTTCGACGGCATGCCGTTCGGCGGGGCGAAGTACGGAAGCATGGGCAGGGAGGGCGTCCGCTTCGCGTATGAGGAGATGACCCAGCCCAAGGTCATCTGCATCAAGAACTGATCCAGCTCCTGACGAGCCCGCATGTCCGAAGCCTGGCCGCTTCACTCGGCGGCGCGGGCACCTCCGGCGCCCCGCCTGATGTAACTCGAGAGCGTCATGGCCGTCACCGTGTCCGTGACGCCGGGAATGGCCGCGATCTGCTCCCAGATCTCCTGAACCCTCTCCAGCGAGCGGGCCTCAACCCTCACCAGCAGATCAAAGTCACCGCTCACCACATCGCACAGAACCACTTCCGGAATCGAGCGCAATACGTTGATGACGTCCGCCCCACGCACCCGGTCCTTCCTGTAAACCATGAGGAAGGCGGACACCGGCCCCTGACCCTGCGGGCCGGCAACAATCGTGTACCCCTGGATATACCCTTGCCGTTCCATCCGGTCGATCCGCTGGCGCACAGCGTTCCTCGACAGGAGGACTTTGGTGGCCAGCTCGGCATGGCTCATGCGGGCGTTCTTTGTGAGCTCCGCAAGAATCCTCTGATCTATCTGATCAAGACTCACCCGATCCATGCCTACCCTTCACCGCAACTATCGCCCGGACAACCGGGACCCGCTTCAAGACCGAAAGCCCTCGAAAAATGACACTTCTACAACAGACTCGGCCCGCTCTTACTGGCATTAGCTGCATTCTGTTCGACATGGACGGAACGCTGCTGGATTCGGCTCCCGGCGTTACAGCAAGCGCTGCCCGCGCCCTGGCAGCTGTAGGCGCACCGGTCCCCTCGATGGACGAACTGCGCCGGTTCGTCGGGCCGCCCATGATCGAGTCCTTCAGAAGAGTCTCACAACTGGACGGAAAAACCGCCCAAAAAGCTCTCCAACACTACCGCAAAGAGTATGCCGATCACGGCACCGAACAGTGCATCCCCTACGACGGGATCATAGAACTGCTGGACCACCTGCACTCAGCCGGCATGCCCATGGCTGTCGCCACCTCCAAGGTGGAAGACCAAGCGATAAGGCTCGCCCGAAGGTTTGGAATTGAAGGCCACTTCGTCAACATCTGCGGGGCGTCAGACCGCGACGGAAGAGCGAGCAAGTCAGAGGTCATCGCCGAATTGCTGCTCCGGCTCCAATCCGAAGGCGTAGACACCTCCAGCCCCGCCATGGTGGGAGACCGAAGCTACGACATCGCCGGCGCCGCCCACCACGGAATCCCGACAATATTCGTACGCTGGGGCTATGGGGACGCCGGGGAAGCGTCGCAGGCGGCCGCCGTTGCCACCACCCCCGCAGCCCTGCTGCCACTGATCCTGAGCAACCGAGGATCAAGCCTGTCGAGATCAGGGCTCTGACGGGCCCAACCACCGGAACGCACGACCCACCGGAACGCACAACCCACTCGAATGCACGACGGCGGGCCCTCCCTCGGTGCCCGCCATTTGGCCCCCCGCAACATGCCGTTCACCAACGTGCCCCGGCGGGTTCATTACTGCTCAGTAGCGTGACGACCTCTTGATAAGACCTATCCTTTGAGAGGCTCCCCCAATGAGCACGACTCGTACGCGAGGCATCCTGACGGCCGCCGCGGCCGTCATCCTGGCCGCATCCGCAATCGGCGGCACGGCAGCGGCCCAGGCCGCCGGCAACAATGGCCAGCAGGGTGCGGCAGCCGCTTCCGGCAACCACCACGAAACGGAAACGGCCCTGGCAGACGCGTTCAACGGCGTCGACCGGAACACAGCCTGGAAGCAGACGTCCAAGCTGAAGCTGAACTTCCCCACCTTCCACACCGAGGGAATCGCCTACAGCCAGGACCACATCTTCCTCTCGGCCGTCCAGATCACCGAACCGACCGTGAAGTACGTGACGCCGCAGAACGGCTACGACCGCACCGCCGGCAAAGGCATCGGCCACCTGTTCGTCATGGACAAGGCCGGAAACCTGCAAAAGGACATCATCCTGGGCGAGGGCGACATGTACCACCCGGGCGGCATCGACTTCGACGGCACCAGCGTCTGGGTTCCCGTGGCCCAGTACCGGCCCAACAGCAGCGCCATCATTTACCGCGTCGACGCCAACACCCTCACGGTGCGCAAGCAGTTCCAGGTGAAGGACCACTTCGGCGGCATCGTGCTGGACAAGCAGACGGGGCATCTGGTGGGCAACACCTGGGGCTCGCGGCGCTTCGCCGAATGGGACCTGAAGGGCAAGCAGCTCTCCACCTGGGAGAACCCCAACTTCTTCATCGACTACCAGGACTGCCAGTACGTTCCCAACGCGAGGATGCTCTGCGCCGGGGTCACCAATCTCCCGCAGACCCCGACGGCCGGCGGCACGGCGGCGACGTATGAACTCGGCGGCATGGCGATGATCGACCTCAAGTCCCGCAGCGTGATCCGCGACGTGCCGTTCCAGCAGTGGTCCAGCGCCGGGCACGCGGCCACCCGCAATCCCTTCAAGATGACCGCGGACGGGAACCACCTCACCATGAAGGTTGCCCCCGATAACGGCGAAGAAGGCAACGGCACTGAGATCCTCACGTACGAGGCCGACGTCACGCCCGCCAAGTAACACCTCCACCAAGCACCACTCCAGGGACACCGCGTGGTTTACGACGGCGGTCCCACCAGCTCTTCTTCCCAACAGGAACGATCGGATACCCCATGCCTTATCCAGCACCACGATTCACCCGCAAAAGAGTGGCGGCTGCGGCCGGCGTTGCCGCCCTGGCTGCCTCGGCCCTGACCGCCGGACTGGTGGGCGTCGCCGCAGGCCCGGCCTCCGCCGTCGAAAGCCACGAGTCCACCACCACACCGATCAAACATGTGGTGGTGATCTTCCAGGAGAACGT
>NZ_JBFTLC010000034.1:0-58083 GCF_056396245.1 Arthrobacter sp. 05T423 | reverse complement strand
GGCCCTGTGGACGAGCAGAACTTCGTCACCAGCACCGTGAACCGGATCCAAAAATCCCGGAACTGGGACAGCACCGCCGTCGTGCTCGCCTACGACGACTCGGACGGCTGGTACGACCACGCCGCCGCGAAGGTAAAGAACTCCTCCAACACCGCCGACGACGCCGCGTGGTGCCAGAACGCCGCAGCCAGCGGCATCCCCATGGCCGGCGGCTACGCCGACCGCTGCGGCCCGGGCCCGCGCCAGCCGCTGGTGGTCATCTCCCCCTACGCGAAGAAAAACTTCGTGGACCACACGCAGACCGACCAGGCCTCGATCCTGCGCTTCATCGAGGACAACTGGGGCACCGGCCGGATCGGCGACGCCTCCGCCGACGCCGCCGCCGGCTCCGTGAATGCCATGTTCAACTTCCACCACCAGCGCAACGACAAGGTGCTGCTCAACGAGCAGACCGGCGCCGTCGCCTCCATCAGCCACACGAACGACGCCGGCAACTCCAGGAAGTAACGCCGGTGGCGGTCCCGCTTGGGGCCGCCATCCCCAGAAACGCCACCCGGCCAGCCGCCGGGTGGCGTTTCTGTCCCTGGAATTTGGTCCTGCGATGCCGTGTGAGCAGACGGATACAAGAACGAAACGTGGGGTCGACGCCGTGAAACATGCTGTGGCTACGCTGATTCCTACCTGAGAGAAGGTCATCCGCAGGTCTATCGAAAGGAAACAGCCATGCTTTGGAATACCTTGAACCTGTTTTTCAGTTCCGCGCGCAATGATGGGCACTCGCCGCTTGGAGAGACGGGATCGAACAGCGATTTTCCCCAGGGCCACCTCACGTCCGCGCCTTGGGAAGGCTGGTGCGACAGCCCCGCGCAGGCATGACAGGGCATGTGGATCGCCGGCCGCGGGGGTAGGCTCGCCAACAGTGATCCACGACGGCGGAGGCTAGGCATGACTGAACCTGCAGGCAGAACCGAACTCGAGGACCAGGGGCTGCCGCTGACGGCCCTTGCCGTGGCGGCGGGCCGTGCCGTCGAGACGTCGCGGGCCGACCCGCTGGTGGTGGATCCGTTCGCCTCCGCTTTGGTGGTGGCCGCGCGCTCCCACCTGGACCTGCCGACGGTCTGGCCCACGAATCCGGCGGAGGCTCCTCCCCTGCAGCGGCCGCTCCTGCTGGCTTCCATATACATCGGCATGCGGACCCGGTTCATCGATGATTTCCTGCAGTCCGGCTCTCCCACCACGCAGACAGTGGTCCTCGGCGCGGGGCTCGACACCCGGGCCTTCCGGCTGCGGTGGCCCTCCGGCGCCAGGGTCATTGAGATCGATTCGGCAAACGTCCTCGAGTTCAAGGCCCATGTGCTGGGCAGGCTTGCCGCGGAGCCTGGCTGCGAGCTGGTTTCCTTGCCCGCGGACCTGTCCGTGCCGTGGCGGGAGCCGCTCATCGCGGCCGGCTTTGATCCGGCGCAGCCCACCACCTGGGTCCTCGAAGGCCTGCTGCCGTACCTCGACTCTGCTGCCCAGCAGGCAGTGCTGGCGGAAGTTGCGGTATTGTCGGCGCCCGGATCCCGTGCGGTGATTGAGCGGGCAGTGGCGCTGCCCAAGACGGACGACATCGAGGCGAAGCTGCTCGAGTTCAGCCAGCAGACCGGGCTGCCCATGAGCGAACTGCTGGCCCGGGCCGATCCGCCCAACCCGATGGAGCTGCTCGAGGCGTCCGGCTGGCGCTGCAGCAGTCACACGGTGGAGGAGCTGTGCTCGACCTACGGGCGGGTGCTGTCGCTGGATCCTGCAGCTGAACCGGGACCCGGGCTGCCGGCGTCCGAGGCGCAGCCAAACCAGGAGCAGTCCAGGGGCGGCTTCGTCACCGCCTGGCTGCAGTGAGCCTGCGAGGGAGCACACAGCTAGGCTGGACGTCCGCAAGTGCAGACTGTCCAGCCTAGCTTTTCGAATAGCTAAACGGGGATGGACGCATAATGACTGGTGAGTGTCTTCGCTGACGACCAAGCGCCGTGCCACTCGCGGAACGTGACCCTATGGAAGTCCTCCTCATTTCCCGCTTCTGTATCCAGGGCATAATGAACGCTATTAATTGTGTATAGCTTATTTGCCGGTATATAGACCGACCCCCAAGAGCTACTTCCGAGATGATAATCCGTCCCGTACATGTCATACTCGTACCGGTCCTGATTAACGTTTACATAGGTCCCCTCAAAGCAATACACTGAGATTTGATAGTTTACCTTTTTGACATACCTATTGCTTTCCCATGCCCAATACCAATAAGGGGTCTGGGCGGTGACCGAGCAGGTCGAGTTACCTTGAACCACATGGATGGCTGCGGTCGTGGAATTCGACGCGGACTTGGTCTCACTCGCCTGGGCGGGTGCGGCCAGGACGGCAGGAACCAGGCCAATACCCAGCGACAAGGCGGCGACGATTCCAATCTTGCGCGGAAGAGAACCTGTTGCTTTTTTTACTGCTGCTGCGGACATGTGAATTGACTTCTTTCAATTGAGGATGCGATTCCGGAAAATCCGATGTGATTATTCTGCGTCCCCGGATCTACCCGTCACTTCCGTGCCAGCACGGTATTCTTTCCCGAGCATTGCGGCTGTTAACCTCACCGCCACCTCCCCGCAGACGGCAGGTCACCTGGCGTCCCTACGGTGGACGGGTCGGCGGCTCAGCGCCGGCCACCGTCATCCGGGAGGAACCAAAACCATGCGCAAAGCCCTGACCGCAGCGGCCGCCGTCGCACTTTTCAGGCCCTTCGCAGATGAGCGTGGTTAGGGTCGGCTGAGACTGCCGCCGCCGGGCATGCGATGTTTTCGGTGCGGCGTGGTGCGGTGGGAAAGAGGTCAGGGCCTCTTTGAATTGGTTGCGACCAAGCAAACCAATACCCAAAGAGACCCTGACATGAATAACTCTATGTCTTGTTCCGGTGGCCGCTGGTGCACGCGCGCGGATGCTCTGCTCGGTGTCGAGGGCCTCCACGTCAACTCCGTCACGGCAACGGCTCACGGCCTGGTTCTGCACGTCGAAACAGGCGAGACCCTCAGCGGCTGCCCGGACTGCGGCGTCATAGCGATCGGCCACGGACGCCGCCACGTCCGGCTCCACGACATTCCCTGTTTCGGGAAGCCGGTGCGACTGCTGTGGGCCAAGCGCGTCTGGCGCTGTCCCGACCCGGACTGTCCGGGGAACACCTTCACCGAGGAACACCCGCTGGCAAGACCGCGGGCGAAACTCACCGCCCGGGCGGTGGCATGGGCGACCGACGCGCTGCAGCGTTTCGACACCTCCGTCTCAGCCCTGGCCCATCAGCTCGGCGTCTCCTGGCACACCGTCTGGGACGCCATCAAGGCCGAGGCCACCAGGCGCATCGGCATCACGGACCGGATGGCCGGGGTGAACGCGCTCGGCGTCGACGAGCATGTCTGGTCACACACCGGCCCGCCCGGATCCGGCATGGTCACCGGGATCGTGGACCACACCCGCGACGCTCACGGCATAGTTCACGCCCGGTTGCTGGACCTCGTTCCAGGCCGGTCCGGGAAAGCCTACGCCGACTGGCTCAAAGACCGCGGCGAGGAATTCACGACCGGCATCAAAACGGCGGCGCTGGATCCGTTCCGCGGCTATGCGAACGCGATCCGCGATGAATTGCCCGAAGCCATCACCGTCCTGGATGCCTTTTATTCCGAGGTCCTGGTTATCCCGATGTCCGCGGGTGGGGGCTGCTGGCGTGGGATTCCGGGGGCGGACACCTCGGCATAACTCAGAGGTTTTGCAGGAACGCCAGGAGGGTGTCATCGGCGACGGTGTAGCGTCCTTTCTTGGTCCCCGTGGGTCTGGTTCTGGCGAGAGCGTCCTCCTTGGTCTTCATGTTGGCGTGCAGGTAGATCTGCGTGGTCTCTATGCTCTCGTGACCGAGCCAGAGCGCGATGACGCTGCTGTCGATCCCGGCACTCAAGAGCCGCATGGCTGCTGTGTGCCGCAGGACATGTGCGGTGACGTTCTTATTCGTCAGGCTCGGGCAGGCGCCGACCGCGGCCGCCGTTTGCAGTGTCAGCCGGGCGGCGACGGCATCGTGACTCATCCGCGTTCCCTCGCGGGCTGGGAAGACGAACGCGTCGGCGCTGGCCCGGGCGGTGAGGTGCCGCAGGACTTGGACGGTCTGGCGGTCAAGTGGTGTGATGCGGTCTTTTCTGCCTTTCCCGTGGCAGACGACGTGCGCGCCGGTGCCGAGATGAACATCACCGACCGTCAGTGCGGTGAGTTCCGAGACGCGCATTCCGGTGGTGACAGCGACCTGGATCAGAGCGTGATCGCGGCGGCCGGTAGGGGTGGACTGGTCCGGTGCGTGCAGGAGGGCGATGACCTCGGGCGGGGTGAGGTAGGTGATCTCGGTGCGCCGAGCTCGTTTTGCGGGGATCGCGAGGACACGGCTGATCGTGTCGGCGTGCTCGGGGTGCTGATACGCGGCGTAGGAGAACAGTGAGTGCACTGCCGCCAGCCGCGCGTTGCGGGTGCTGACAGTGTTGCCTCGTTCGGTTTGGAGGTGCGTCAGGAATCTGGTGATCAGGTCGCTATCCAGTTGAGAGAGGTCCAGGGCCGCCGGTGCGGTGCCGGTCGCGGTAGCAGCATATCGAAGCAGCAGCCGCCAGGTGTCGCGGTAAGCGGCAATGGTGTGCTCGCTCGCGCCGTACTGGTCAGACAGCCGCGTCGTGAAGAACGCTTGCAGGATCGGTGCGAGCCCGGTCATGACCGGCCCCGTCCGCCAGGCTGGGAGGGAGCGGCCAGGGACTGGAGGCGCTCGGTCGCAGCGGCCAGTAGTTCCGCGGTGCCGGTGAGATACCAGTACGTGTCGCGGGGTTCGGTGTGTCCAAGCCAAGTTGCCAGGACCGGCAGCACGACGGCCGGGTCGGCGCCGGAACGGTAGGCATCGAGCATGGTCGAGACCGCGAACGTGTGGCGGAGGTCGTGGAGCCGTGGACGACACGACGAGGACGCCGGTCTCAGCCCGGCCTCGTTCGTCAGCCGCCGGAAGGTCGGATGAACACCGGACGGTTGAAGCCGTGTGCCTCTGGTAGAGATCAGCAGTGCCGAACAACCCGCCGCGGGAAGCAGCCGGTCCCGCCGGTCAAGGTAGTCCGTCAGCGCCGCGGCGACGGTCGGGTGCAGCGGGAGCATGCGTACCTTGCCGTACTTGCCGGTGATCGTGAGGGTGTGGCTGTGCGGGTCGAAGCTGGCGATATCCAACGCGATGGCCTCCCCGGTGCGGATCCCGGTCGCGGCCATCAGCCCGATCAGGGTCCGGTAAGTCGCTGCGCGCAGTACGGGCTTCAGCGCGTCGGCGGCGTCCAGAAGTGCTTGGATCTCCCCGGCGCTATAAATGTAAGGGGCGACCCGGGTCGGCCGTGCCGGGAGAATCCTGGCCGGCGGGACCTCGATCTCAGGGTCCTGGCAGTGGGCCCAGCGGGTGAAGCACCGGATCGCCGACAGCCGCAGCGCCTGGGTGCGGGGCGTGCGTGCTGGCCGTGCCGTCGCGAACCCGACCGCATCCCTGATGGTCATGGTGCTCGCCTCGCGGGCATGCAGGTAAGCCACGAAGCGCTTCAGGATGTGCTCGGAGCCATCGAGTTTGTATCCCAGCGCGCGGCGCACCCGCAAGTAGTCTCCGACCAGCCCCGGGAGGTCCTCTGACACCGTGCTCATGACACACCGCCGACGACTGGCCAGGGGCGTGCCAGCGCGGCCAGTCGAGTCTGATCAGTCTTCGCGTAGATCGCCGTGGTGGCCGGGCTGGCATGCCGGAGCAGGTGCGAGACCTCTTCCAGGCTCGCTCCGGCATTGAGGACCCGGCTTGCCGCGGTATGCCGCAATCGGTGAGCGTGGATCGTGCCCAGCCCTGCGCGCTGCGCCGCGCGGGCGACGATGCAGCTCAATCCCGAGTACGCCAGAGGCGTATGGGGCGCAACGGCTTTCACGAACAAGGTCCTGGCTGTGGTCTCCGGTCGCCCGCCGCGCAGGTAATCCACGATGGCGCTTCCGACATCCACTGGCAACGGCATCCTGTCCGTCCGGTCGCCCTTGCCGTGAATGGTCAGGAGACCGGCCTCCCAGTCCACGTCGTCCAGTCGCAGCCCGGAGAGCTCCCCGCAACGCAGGCCCAGCCGGTGCAGCACGGTGATCACCGCGAAATCGCGTCGCCCCACCGGGGTAGACCGATCACAGGAGTCCAGCAGCGCGATGACCTGCTCGTTGTCCAACGGCTGAGGCAGACCGGAGAGTCTGCGGTGCGCGACCGCCGGAACAGCGTCAGCAAGGGCAATCTGAACGATCCGCTGATCGTGCAGGAAGCGAAGGAATGATCGCAGCGCGCACGCGGTCATCTGCGCCGTCTTCCGCGTCATGGACGGCAAATGCGTGGTCAGGAAATCGTTGACCTCAACGGCGGTCAAGTCTGCAAGAGCCGCGGCAGTCCCGGCGCCGGTGAGGTCCTGGACGAACGGGGTAACCCAATGCGAGTACGCGTCAGCGACCGGGGAGCTCAACCCGCGATCGTCGATCAGATACAGGCGATATCGGGCCAACACCGTCTCGATCGGTGATGACGGCATCCGAATCCGTTCCACCGGCACCAGACCCTCACGCCGCAGATAGCCGAGCACAGGGTCCAGCGCCTGCAACGAATAGTGGCTGGTGTAGGCGGCGCGGCGGACAGCAAGGAACCGCTCGATGACCGAACCATCCACGTCGCCCAGCCCCATGTCCTCGGAGTCCAGCCACCTCGACAGATGCGCAGCGAACCGCAACACGCCCACCGCTGACGTCGCCGTGTAACCGAGCCGTGCGAGTTCCTCCGCCAGCCCGCCCGCGAATGGGAACAATGGGCCGTCAAACCGAACATGAGTCGGATCTGGAGTGGAATACATGAACCTGCTCCTTCCAATCAGGGAAGAACCAGCGTCCCGCACCACACGCGTTATGCCGAGGTGTCCGCCCCCGGAATCCCACGCCAGCAGCCCCGACCCGCGGACATCGGGATAACCAGGACCTCGGAATAAAAGGCATTATGCCGACGTCGGCATAACGCCTTCCACGTCGTGAAGCTCGGCTCAGCCATGGTCGATGAGGTCCGCCGCCGCGTTCAGCAGGACACCCTGGGGCACCGTGGCCGCAAGGGCGACCCGCTCTACGGCATCCGCCGGACGTTGCAGGTTGGCGCCGAGCACCTCACCGACAAACAAGCCGCCCGACTCGACGCGAAGCTCACCCTCGGGGACCCCGACCATGAGGTCACCCTGGCCTGGCAGTGCTACCAGAAGCTCCGCAACATCTACCACGCCAGGCCCGAACGGGGCAGAGAACTGGTCAATGAAGTGATCGCTTCATTCCCGTCCTGCCCGATCCCGGAAGTCTCACGGCTGGGCCGGACACTCAAACAATGGAAGGCAGCGATCCTCGCCTATTTCGACACCCAAGGAGCCTCCAACGGCCCCACGGAAGCGATCAATGGCGTCATCGAAACAACCCGCCGCATCGCCCGCGGATTTCGGAACTTCACCAACTACAGACTCAGGTGCCTACTCGCAGCCGGCGGCCACCGCCCCTACCGGATCAAACAAACGAACCATGCCTAAATGCGAAGGGCCACTTTTCACCGCCGCCATTGCCTCAACGGCGGGACCCGCCGTCGCCGCACCGGCAGCGGACGCCGGCACGCCGTCGTCGAACGCTGCCGGCCCTGCCGGCTCCCCCGTCAAGATGAACGAGCGCAACGGCTCCTTCGACCTGCAGGCGCACCGCGGCGGCCGCGGCGAGTGGACCGAGGAATCCCTGGCGGCGTTCGCGAACTCGCTGAAGCTGGGCGTGAGCACGCTCGAGCTGGACACGCACCTGACCAAGGATGGCAAGGTGATCGTCTGGCACGACGACACGATGCAGGCCAACAAGTGCACCGACACCGCACCGGCTACGCCCAATGATCCGCAGTTCCCCTACGCGGGCGACCGGGTGGCTGACCTGTCGCTGGCCCAGATCAAGACGCTCAACTGCGGCTACCAGCAGCTGCCGGGGTTCCCGGGGCAGCAGGTGATCGAGGGCAACCGCATCGCCGAGCTGAAGGACGTGTTCCAGCTGGTCCACGAGTACGGCGCCAAGAAGGTCCGCTTCAACGTGGAGACCAAGGTGGAGGACGGTCAGGCCGGCGGCGAGGGCTCCGTGGCGCTCACCAAAGCCGTGGTCACCGAGATCTACATGGCGGGCATGTCCGGCCGGACCACCGTGCAGTCGTTCGACTGGTCCACGCTGAACCTGACGAAGAAGATCGCCCCGCAACTGCCGGTCGTGGCACTCTCCAGCGGCGACGCCTGGCTGCAGGTGGGGAAGCCCGGTGCCGCACCGGAGCTCGGCGGCATCGACATCGACGACTATGACGGTTCCCTCGCCAGGGCCGCAAAGGCCCAGGGCTACGACGTCATCTCCCCCAACTTCGCGTCCGTCACCCCGAAGATGATCGCCGAAGCGCACGAGTTCGGCCTGCCGGTCATCCCGTGGACCGTGAACACCACGGCGGACATGGGGCGCCTGATGGACATCGGCGTGGACGGCATCATCACCGACTACCCCACCAGCCTGCGCACCCTCATGGACGAGCGCGGCCTGAAGCTGCCGAAGGCTTACGCGGTGGCTGGCTAATCGCCTACCGCTGATCGAGCCTGCAGGGTGCCGCTGATCGAGCTTGCAGGGCGTCGGAGTGAACTACGACCTCCGCTACGACGGCTCGAAGGAGGTCCAGGTCATCATCGTCCACGTCCGCCCGGCGGCCTGAGAGTTCGTCCTAGACGGCTACCGCTGAACCTCGCCGCACGAAAGACTGGGCAGGACCAGCCGCTGCAGAAGGAGCCGCTCCCGTGCCGACCCGACCCTCAGTCATCGTCTTCGATGTCAACGAAACGCTGTCCGATATGTCCCCGATGGCCGACCGTTTCGCCGAAACCGGTGCGCCGTCGTCGCTCGCCAAACTGTGGTTCGCCACCCTGCTGCGGGACGGCTTCGCCCTTGCCGCGGCGGGCGACAACACGCCCTTCGCAGAAATCGGGGCCGAGGCGCTACGCGGACTGCTGGCCGGTTCGGACCTGCGAATGGAGACCGACGCTGCCGTGGACCACATCATGCAGGGCATGGCCAGCCTGGGACTCCATCCCGACGTGCCCGAAGGCGTAGCAGGCCTGAAATCCGCTGGCTACCGGCTGGTCACGCTGACCAACGGCTCCGCCAGCATTGCCGAAAAGCTTTTCACGGACGCCGGAATGAGGGACAGCTTCGATCGCCTGCTCTCCGTCGAAGACGCGCCAGCGTGGAAACCCGCCCGTGCAGCTTACGACTATGCCGCCACAGCGTGCGGAACCAGTCCCGAGCAGATGCTCCTGGTCGCGGTCCACCCCTGGGACATTCACGGCGCCGCGCGGGCCGGGCTCGGGACCGCGTGGATCAACCGTGCGGGCGCGCCCTATCCCGCGTACTTCACCGAGCCGGACTACACGGTGACGTCGCTGCGGGAACTCTCCGACGCGTTGACTGGCGACGGCGGCGGGCACCCAAGTAACTCGCAGTAGTTGTCGTTTTGAGCGCTCATAACGACAACAACTGCGAGTCAGTTGGGCGCGCGGGGCCTGCTGTTGAGATGCGGGGACGCTACTTCGGCGCGATGGTCCAATCGCCGTCGGAGTTGACCTGGACGAAGCCGGGGGTGAGCGTCACGGTGCCGCTGTAGTTGCCGGCCTTATTGACCGCGAGTTCGGGGACCTCGCTGCCGAAGCCCTGCACCACGAACTTGCCTTTGCCCTTGTGGGTGATGGCGGCCTTGTCGGTGGCAACATCCCAGAACAGGACCTTGTCACCGTGGCCGCTGACTTTTTCCGTGGAGGAGCGGACGCTGCCGATGTCCTCGATCTTCAGGGTCCAGGCGGAGTCGGCGCTGATGTTGAACTCGGTGGTGGGCGCACCGGCGCTGGTGTCCACGAGGTGCGAACCGGCGTAGGCGCCGGCGGTGTTGACCAGCAGTATTTCGGCGCCGTTGGTTTCCAGTGAAGTTTTGCCGCTGCAGGCTCTGCAGGTGAACGTCACCACGGCCGGAAGGCCCTTGAGGTCTACGGTCTTGATGGCGTCGCCGGTGCCCGTCAGCGTCTGCGCGGCCAGGTGCGGCCGGTCTTCCCCGGCAGCTGCTTGGCCGGTGGTTGCCGGTTCCGCGGAGGAACCCGCGGCGCTCTCCTGCGTGACGGGTGCGGCCGAGATGATCGGCGGTGTGGCGGCCTGCTGCACGAGGGCCACAGCAGCAATCCCGCTGAACACGCCGATCACGAGGTTGACCGCCAAGAGGACCACCGTGACCAGCACGGCCACCTTCTTGTGCTGCGCATACCCTGCCAGCGACCGGCGGTTCTTGTCCGTCTGCCTCCCTGCCAGCGTCATGATCAGGTCCACGAGCGACCAGATGCCGAAGCCACCCAGCGTCAGCAGCTTGGCGACGCCCGTCCCGATCTTGCCAAGGTAGAAGCGGTCCACGCCCAGTCCGCCAAGGAGCAGGGAGAACAGCCATGTGACCAGGAAGGACTTCTGCGGTTCCGCACCGTACTGCCCCGGGAAGGCCCCAAACTGGCCCGGATACGCCTGCCCAGCGTTCGGCCCATCCAACAACTGCCCGTTCGCATACAGCGGCGCGCCGTAGGTGGTGTAGTCGGAAGGCGGCGGCGGGGTTGGGCCGGGGTGGCTCATTGCGGTCCTTTCAGGGCAGGCGACGGCAGGGGTCGCCGAGGTGGCGGAGTGAGGAAAGAGGGTGGGCAGTGCGGAAGGGGGTGGCGCGGAAGGGTGGGTCGAGCGGAAAATCCACCTGCAAAACGAACGCCGCAAGAGCGTAATTTTGTGGTGAATGACACGCCGCCGGACAGCGGGCACATGGCTTCAGGAAGCCCTTTTGCTTAAGGCTTTATGGCTTGCACATCTGCTGCTGTCCCCCAGTTTGACGCTTTGGCGTCACCGCCCCCTGAAGGGATAATACAGGCCTTCCGAAGGGCATGCGGGGACGCCACGGCGCGTCCTGGAAGACGCGCCGTTAGGGACGTCCGACGGCGGCGGCTGCCGCCCACCGTCGTCGTACTTTTGCTTCCCCAATTCGGTCGCCGCACGGCGGTCCATCCTGGCCAGGAAAGGGCCAAAATAGGGTTAAGGGACACGCCAAAAGAACAAGCACGAACGAAGGAATTTGTCATGGCCGGTTACTTCGAAATCATCGATGCTCCGGACGGCGGCTTCCGCGTCAGGCTTCTGGACGGGACGGGAAGCCTGGTGGCGGTCTCCGTGAACTACCTCACCAAAAAGGCTGCCGTCGCAGGGATCTCCTGGACCAGGGAGGTCGCCGGGACTGGCCTTATCCGCGACATGAGCCGGGGCGGCCACGGGGAGATCATCATCCCCAAGTCCCGGGTTGCCCACGCCACCACGCGGATCCACTCCCACACGCGGTTCCCGGCCGCGGACCGAGGGGCTGAGGTCCGAAGGGTCCGCTCCCTCTGACGGGCTGGCCCGGTGACGGCGCACACCCGTCCACGCTGCCCGCTCTGAGCAGGGGGACATGACGTGGGGCGGACCTCGCACTAGGGTTGGTTCCACGGCTGAAGACACCCGGCCCTGGAACGCCCCTACGGAGCTGCCACCATGACCGAAGCCCTCGCCCCCACTGCCGGAAGCCCGACAACCGGAAGCCGCACAACCGATACCGAGGCCACCCTCCGCCGCATCGCCGCCGACAAGCTCGGCCTCCCCCAGCTTCGCGGCGGCCAGCTTGCCGGGATGACCGCCCTCGCATCGGGCCGGGACGTCCTCGCCGTCATGCCCACCGGTTACGGCAAATCAGCCATCTACCAGGTGGCCGCGCTGTTCATCCATGGTGGCTTCATCCACGGCGGTGGGGAGTCCGGCGGTGCGGCCCCGGAGTCCGGCGCTGACAGCGCAAGGCGCGGTCCCGCCGTCGTCGTTTCCCCGTTGATTGCGTTGCAGGAGGACCAGCTGGACGGCCTGCTGGAAGACCTGGGCGGGGAGTCTGCCGCTGCGATCAACTCGGGCCGGAAGGATTCTGAGGTGGCGGATGCGTGGGAGGCGGCCGAGCGGGGCGAGGCCGCGTTCCTCTTCCTCGCCCCTGAGCAGCTGGCCAAGACCGAGACGGTGGAGCGGCTTGCGGCAATGAACGTCTCGCTGTTCGTGGTGGACGAGGCCCACTGCGTCTCGTCCTGGGGGCACGACTTCCGGCCCGACTACCTGCGGCTGGGCGAGGTCCGCGGCCAGCTCGGCAACCCGCCCGTCGCGGCCCTGACCGCCACCGCCTCTCCCCCGGTGCGCGACGAGATCCAGCAGCGCCTGCGCATGAAGGACCCGCTGGTGCTGGTCCGCGGCTTCGACCGGCCCAACATCCGGCTCGACGTCGTTCGCCACCTCGAGGAGAGGGACAAGCGGCGCGCTGTGGTGGAGCAGGTGGCCGAGCTGAAGGGGCCCGGCCTGCTCTACGCCGCCACCCGCAAGGACACCGAAACCTACGCCGCCGAGCTCTCCGAGCATGGTCTGCGTGCCGCGGCGTACCACGCCGGCCGGAAGCAGAGCGAGCGGGACGACGTCCACGAGCAGTTCCTGAACGACGAACTCGACGTGGTGGTGGCGACCACGGCGTTCGGCATGGGCATCGACAAGCCCAACGTCCGCTTCGTGATCCACGCCGACATCCCCGAGTCCCTGGACGCCTACTACCAGGAGATCGGACGCTCCGGCCGCGACGGGCAGCCGGCCTCCGCCGTCCTGCATTACCGGCCCGAGGACCTCGGCCTGCGCAAGTTCTTCGGCACCCACAAGCCGGACGAGGACGCGCTGCTCGCTGTCCTCACCGCCCTGCGCGCCGCCGACGGCCCCATCACCCAGAAGGCGCTGGCCGAGGAAACCGGCATCCCCACGCGCCGGCTCACCGGGCTGCTCAACGAACTGCTGGAGACCCGGTCCGTGAAGGCCCTCAAGCGCGGCGTCCGGCTGGAAGCCGGCGCCACGCTGCCCAAGGTGGTGGAACACGCCGTCCAACTCGCCGAAGCACGCCAGCGCGTGGACCGGTCGCGGATCGAGATGGCGCGCGGCTACGCGGAGACGGACGCCTGCCGGCGCCAGTTCCTGCTGGGCTACTTCGGCGAGGACCTGCCCGAGCCCTGCGGCAACTGCGATAACTGCACCGACGGTTCCGCCTATGAAGAGGATTACGACGGCGGCGCCGCGGCTGCCGCGGGCGGGGAACCGTTCCCGCTCCAGTCCGCCGTTGTTCACAAGGAGTGGGGGCCAGGCCTGGTGATGCGGCACGAGGAGGACGTGATCACCGTGCTGTTCGAGCAGGAGGGTTACAAGACGCTCTCCCGCCAGGCCGTGACGGACGGGAAGCTGCTGACGCTGGCAGACTGAGTCTGGCGGTGGATTTGGGTGTTATTCGCGCCCCCGGAGTCCGGAGCAGGCGCGCCCGTTGCTCCGGCTCCAGCGCTGCCACGCTGGCGGCCATCGCCAGGCCAAAGGCACCGTCCAGCGCAGCCAGGTCGGCTGACGCAGAGGAGCCGTGGGCGGCGAAATCGGCCGTGTGGTGGACGGCTCCGCCCACATCGTAGCCAACCATGGGATGAATGGTGGGCACCAGCTGGGAGACGTTTCCCATGTCCGTGGACGCAACCGGCTCCTCGCGGTGAAGCACGTCCCGTCCCCGGAGCACCATGGCCTCCTGGTAGGCGGCGGAGAGAAAATCGTCCTGCCGCAGCTCAGCGTAGGTGTTGCCGGCAGACCTGATGTCCAGTGTGCTGCCGCTGGCGTGGGCTCCGGCCTCAAGGCAGCGCCGCACACGCTCCTCGATCACGTGCAGCTGCGCCAGCGTGGGTGACCGCATTTCCACGCTGGCCCGCGCCCTGCCGGGAATCACGTTGACGGCGCTCCCGCCTTCCGTGACGATCAGCGAAACAATGGATCCCGGCGGAAGCTGTTGCCGTGCCAGGGCCACAGCTGTTTGTGCAATGACGAGTGCGTCCAAGGCGTTCACTCCCTGCGATGGCGCTGTGGCGGCGTGGGCCGGCCGGCCCTCGAAGAGGACGTCCCACATGGCCACGGCCAGCGAGGAACCACCTGCCACATCCTCGCCGGCCGCATGCGCCATCATGGCGAGGGAAACGTCCGCAAAGTACCCCTCGTTGATGAGTTCGACCTTGCCGCCTGTCGTTTCCTCGGCAGGCGTGCCCAGCACCTTGACGGTGATGCCGAGCTCCTCCGCGACGGCGGCCAGCGCCAGGGCTGCCCCCACCGCGCAGGCAGCGTTGACGTTGTGCCCGCAGGCATGTCCGATGTCCGGCAATGCGTCGTATTCCACGCAGAGTGCGACGACGAGATCGCCGGAACCGTACCGGGCGACGAAGGCGGTGGGCAGGGTCGGCTGCACCGCATCGAAGCCGAATCCGGCGGATTTCAGCAGGGCACGGGTTCGCCGGGCGGCGCGGACCTCTTCGCCACCAAGTTCGGGATCGGCGTGGATGGCATGGCTGAGGGCAATGATCTCCTGCTCCCAGCGCTCCAGCGCCCCGCCGATCCGGTGCTCGATCTCCTTGGCCAAGGGGTGGCCGGTGTTTGTGAACGTCGGGATGGACCGGTTCATGCGGGGACCTCCGTGGTGTTCCGCTTCGGATAGCAGGCGGAAGCTGCGGCGGCGATCAGGGCGGCTGCGGCGAGTGTGCCCCAGATGGCGGTAAGGCCTCCTGCGCTGATGTGGCCGGCTTCGGCGAAGGAGGCGGAGAGCAGGCGCACCACGGCCGCCCCTACGGCGATTCCGACGGACAGCGCCAGTTCATTCAGGCCGGCCGCTGTTGAGGTTTCGTCCACCGGCACACCCTCCACGGACAGCGCCCGGGTTCCGGCTTGGTACATTCCTAGGCTCAGGTTGAACAACGCGAACCCGACGCAATATCCGGCGAAGGAGCCGTGCGCCACCACCATGACGAGGAAGCCTCCGGCCAGCAGCAGGGCAGCGAAGACAAGGGTGCCGCGTTCACCCAGCACCCGGAGGGCAGGGGTTGTCGCGAGCGAGGAGAAGAGGGAGAGGATGGACGCGAGGGCCAGCATGATGGCTATGGCCAGTGGACCGAAGCCGAAGCCGTAACCGGTGACGGCGGCATTGGCGTGCAGGAAAATGCCGTTTGTGCCGAAATAACTGATGGAAGCGAAGCCGAAGAAGAAGGTGGCGAGGGAAACGACGCGGACGCGCGGGATGGCGAGCAGGCGCAGATCGATGAAGCTCTTCCCGGTCCTCGTCCCGCGGCGGTCCAGCATGACCCAGCCGGCCAGCAGCGCGACGCCGAGCAGTCCTGATGCCAGGGTCCGGCCGTCCAGCCAGCCCCAGTCCGGTCCCATGGAAAGTGCCAGGACGAAACTGATCAAGCCCGCCGAGCAGGCCAGGAGCGGCGCGACGGCGAGCCCCTCCCGGGTAGGCGTGCCGGCGTCGGGAAGCAGGAAGGAACAGACCAGCGCAACAAGGGAGAACGGCACCGCGACCCAGAACCCAAGGGTTGGGTTATTGATCCCGACGACCCCTGCCAGGAGGCCACCTATGCCGACTGTTATCATCAGCAGGCCGATCATCACGCTGACACCGGTGCGGGTGTGCGCCGGGCTGCTGACGCGCAGGATTCCCATCATGAGCGGTATGAACCCCACGACGCAGGTGATCAGGACGACGCCCACCGTCACGGTCCACAGCGACGGTGCCAGGGCCATCATCAGCACGCCGAGCACCACCGTGCCGGTTGACCAGCGCAGCACCAGCCGGTATCCGTAGCTGTCGCCCAGGCGGGAGATGATCGGGGTCAGCACGGCAAACCCCAGGTTTGAGATGAGGAAGAGACCGTTGATCGTCGGGTCATCAATGGAGAATGCCGGCCCGAGTGCGGGCAGGATGGGATTGAGATAGCCCTGGGTGACGCCGCTGAGGGATTCAATCAGGGCCATTGCCACGATCATGCCCGTGATGCTGCGCCGCGTGAGGGCGGCCGTTGCCGGGGGTACCGTTCTGGTTGCCATGGTTTTCCTTTTCTTGGAAAGCTTGCTAAGTGAGCCGAGTCACTACGCTAGGGCGTGGACCGTGTAGCACCGTCAGACTGTAGATAAACGCCGCAGAAGGAGGAAATTTGAAAGAATCTTCCGTGATCTCCGAGCTGGACCTCGAGACCGTGAATGCCCTCCAGATCAATCCCCGCGCAGACTGGAGCCATGTGGCCGGCGCGCTCGGCGTTTCCGGACCCACCGTTGCGCGCCGCTGGAGTGCCCTCTTCGAGCATGGCCTGGCGTGGATAACACCCGCACCGGGGCGTCGCTACCTCAGTGCCGGCTGGTCCGCGTTTATTCACCTGTCCTCGTTGCCATCCGAGCACGCTGCCCTCGTCCAGCGACTGTGTGCCGAGCCTGCCTTCGGCACCGTGTCGATGGTCTCAGGCGGGCATGATCTGCTGATCGACTGCTTCGCCTCAAGCCACGACGAACTCATGGACATCGTCACCAAGTCATTCGGCGACCTGCCCGGGGTGAGCGGCCGGGACGTCGTCTTTGTCACCGAGCTCTACCGGCAGGCTTCGGAGTGGCGCAGTGGCACCCTGGGCCCAGCGCAGGCCCGGCTCATCACACCCACGTCCAGGCCGGCGCCGTCGGGGTACGAACCGGACGGGTTGGACGCGGCCCTGCTGGCAGAGTTGGCCCGCGACGGGCGGGCTTCCTGGGCCGATTTGGGTGACGCGTGCCAGGTGTCGCCGCAAACCGCGAAACGGCGGGTGGAGCGTTTCCTCGCCGCAGGCTATATGACCATGCGGTGCGATACCTCTGTTGCCGTCCAACCAGGGCTGCGTGAAGTGAACCTCCTCCTGAACGTTCCTGCCACCGAGGTGGAGAACGTCGGCCGGTACTTTGCGGCCCTGCCGAGTTGCCGATTGAGCGCGCAGGTACTGGGTGCCCATAACCTGCTCGTGGCACTGTGGGTGAGGGACTACTTGGAAGTCCACGGCCACGAACGGGAACTGGCCGCGCGCGCTCCGGGAAGTACCGTGATTTCTCGGGAAGTCGTTATCCGCACCTACAAGCGGCTCGGCCATCTCCTCGACGAATCCGGGCGTAACTACGACGTCGTCCCCTTGCCGCTATGGCGCGCTCCGACATAGGAATAACGCGGGGCGCCCTTCGCCTGGGCCGGCCCGCCTGCCGACCCACAAAAGCCATGCCCCAGCGATCGAAAAGGAACACCGGTGGCTTCCGTTCCTGGCCCCGCTGTTGCCTGTGCGCATTCCTGAACCGCTGGTTAAGGGCCACCCCGCCGAGGGCTTCCCATTCCACTGATCGGTCCGGAAATGGATTCCCGGAGAAACCGCAAGCCCACACCGCATAGAAGACTTACCCGCTTTTGCGACAGCAGTCGCCGAATTCATCCTGCACTTCAGCGTGTCCCGACGGCAGGCGGCCGCGGGCTGGAGCACACAGCTTCTACCGTGACGCGCCGCTGGCCCATTACGACAATGAGACTCGGCGCGCCCTGGCAGTTCTGGACGGGCACCTGGACACCGGGCTGGCCGCGGCGGCCTGGGCGCGTGCACGCGGCTGGGCCCTGTGGAAGGCTCTGATCGGCCTCGCAGCAGACATCGGCACCAACCATTCGGCGGCAGAAGCCAACCAGCGGTTAATTCACGGCATCGTAACCGAACAGGTTGCGTAAGCCGCTAAGAGCCCGCCAATTCAGCAGGCTCCTAGCGCAGCTCTTCAGTCAATGAGGCTTCAGTCGACGAGCACCGGAGGCTCGGCGCGCTGCGTAGACTCCACGCGGCCCGGGGCCTTGGCGGAGCTCTTCATGGAACGGTGGTGCAGCCAGTTCGCCAGCGCCAGGAGCGCCACGAGGCCGAAGGTGCTCAGGAGCTGGGGACGGGAATCCTCGCCAATGAAGCCGACCGTGAAGATGGCCGCGAGAATGAGCAGGCCAAGGCCCGTCAGCCAGGGGAAGCCTGCCATCCGCAGCGGAAGGGTGGTTCCTTCACGGTCTGCACGGAGACGCAGTGCAAGTTGGGCGAGCAGGGCCGAAGTCCACACCAGCAGGGACGTCGAACCCACGATGTTGAGCAGGAGGGGAAGAACCTTCTCCGGGAAGGCCACCTCGAGCACGGCCGTGACGACGCCGAAGGAGACGCTGGCCAGGACAGCGACGACCGGGACCTGCGACTTCGACACGGAGGCGAGGATGCGCGGCGCTTCGCCTCGCTCGGCGAGCGAGAACGCCATCCGGGAAGCGCCGTAGAGGTTGGCGTTGAGGGCGGAGAGCAGTGCCGCGACGGCAACGAAAGTGATGGCGGTTGCTGCACCGGGCATGCCTGCGGCATCCAGAACGGCAGCGAACGGGCTCTTCAGCCCCGGCGATCCCACGGGAACCACGGCCGCGATGATGAAGATCGCGCCGATGTAGAAGATGAGGATGCGCCAGAGGACAGTGCGGACGGCCTTCCCGACGCTGCGGGCAGGATCCTGGGTTTCTGCTGCGGCCACGGAGACAATCTCGGTCCCGCCGAAGGCGAAAGCCACCACGAAGAGCGCCGTGGCGATCCCGGCGAAACCGTGCGGGGCGAAACCGGCTCCGGTGAAGTTGAAGTTGGCCAAGCCCGGCGACTGGACACCGGGCAGCCAGCCGAAGAGGAGGGCGACGCCGATGAGGAGGAAGCCGACGATTGCAGCCACCTTGAGCAGCGCGAACCAGAACTCGATTTCGCCGAAGTTCTTTACGCGGGAGAGGTTCACGGCTGTGAGTACCGCGATGAACACGAAGGCCATCAGCCATACGGGCAGGGCGGGGAAGATGGTGGACAGCAGGCCTGCCGCACCAAGTGCCTCCGCTGCGATGACAACCACCAGCTGCAGCCACCAGAGCCAGCCCACGGTGGCGCCGGCCACGGGCCCGAAGGCCCGGGCGGTATAGACGGAGAAGGCGCCGCTGTCCGGGTTGGCGGCAGCCATCTCACCAAGGGCCCACATCACCAGGATGATGAGGGTGCCGGCGACCAGGTAGGAGATCAGCACCGCCGGACCGGCGGCCTGGATGCCGGCGCCCGAACCGATGAAGAGACCCGCGCCGATGGCGCTTCCGAGTCCCATCATTGTGAGCTGGCGGGGTTTCAGGGCGGCGCCAAGCGCCGGGGCAGACGTCATTGTCTGTTGTTCCATGGGGAGTCCTCTGGGTTGTCTGTCGAACGGGTAAAGGTGGAACGGGTGGGGGTTTCAGGCCGCGCGGGCTGCCAGGACGGCTTTCAAAACCTGCAGCACGCGATCGTTGGAAGCGGGGTCGGCAACGGTGATCCGGATGCCGTCGCCCCGGTAGGCGCGGACCAGGATGTCTGCCTGGTCGAATGCGGTCACGAGCCTCGCCGTGAGGTCATCGTCTGCCCGGATCCATAGGAAGTTGCCCTGGCTTGGCTGCAGCTTCCAGCCCTGGGCTTCCAGCCTTGCGGCCAACCGCGAGCGCTCTTCCTTGACGACGGCGACCCTCGCCTGCATCTCGTCGGCCGCGTCCAGCGAAGCGACGGCAGCCTTCTGGGCCAGGGCGGTCACCGAAAACGGAATGGCGGTCCGGCGCAGCCCCTCCGCGATGTCCGGAGCCGCCACGGCATACCCCACGCGCAGGCCTGCCAGCCCGTAGGCCTTCGAGAAGGTGCGCAGGATGCACACGTTCGGGTACTCACGGTAGAGCGCCAGGGAGTCGGGCCCGCTGCCCGCCTCGGCGTATTCCACGTAGGCCTCATCGATCACCACGAGGATGTCGGAGCGGACGGAGCGGAGGAACGCCCCGAGGCGTTGGTGGCTGATGGGGACGCCCGTCGGGTTGTTGGGGGTGCACAGAAGGACCACCTTGGTCCGTTCGGTGGCGGCGGCCGCCATGGCGTCGAGATCGTGGCCCTCGGCATCGTCCAGCGGGACGCGGACCGGCCGGGCGCCCGCCAGCTCCACCAGGATGGGGTAGGCCTCGAAGGACCGCCACGCGAAGATCACTTCATCCCCGGCGTCGCAGATTCCGGTGATGATCTGCTGGAGGACGCCGACGCTGCCGGGTCCCACCGCGATTTCCCCGGCGCTGACGGCGAGGTGCCTGGCGATCCGTTCGCGGAGCTCGACGGCGGCCATGTCCGGATAGCGGTTCATCCTGCCGGCCGCTTCGGCCACCGCAGCGGCGGCCGCGGGCAGGGGTTCGTGGTGGCTTTCGTTGCTGGCGAGTGCCGCGATGTCCGCGCCGGCGCTGCGCCGGCCCGGGACATAGGACGGGAGTCCGGAAACCGCCGCACGCAGGGTAGGAAGCGCGGTTTCGGCAGGCGTCAGGATCTGATCAGTGGTCATGAGGCTTGATCATGGAAGTGACCCGGACCACATTGCAAGATACTCTGAGTGCCTTGGGACTTTTGCTCAACTTCTAATGTCTGCGATGAAAATATGACCATCTCGAATCCCCGCACCTTCGATTCACTGGATGCCAGGATCATCCTCGCCCTCGACAAAGACCCGGAGGCCAGCGCACTGGCACTTTCCCGGACACTCGGCGTCGCACGGAATACGGTGCATGCGCGCCTGGCGAAGCTCGAGCGCGGCGGCGCCCTCAGGTCCTTTAGCCGGAGGCTGGACCCGGCGGCCTTTGGCTACGGCCTGATGGCTTTCCTTTCCCTGGCCATCAGCCAGACCCGCGCGGGCTCGGTGGAACACGGACTCGAAGCGATTCCGGAGGTCATCGAGGTGCATGCCACCACGGGGGACGCGGACCTCATGGCCAAGGTGGTGGCCCGGGATACGGCCGATCTCTACCGCATCACCAACCAGATCCTGGAAATCGACGGGATCCAGCGGACCAGCACGGCCATCTCAGTCCTGGAACTCATGCCGCCCCGCTTCGACGGCCTGCTGAACCGGCTGTCGCAGCAGGAATCGCGCTCGTCGGACTGAGCTTGGGTGATCCGGACCACAGCTGCGCATATTCGCATAATTTTTATGGATTCCTGCCAAATATCCCAAGCGATTTCTGCTCTCTTGCCTATCGACGGGCTGGATCCGAAGATTCCTGCATGACTTCACTTACAGTGTCCGGCCGCGTGGCGCAGGTTCTCAGCAGCTATCTCAGCGATGTTTTCGGCGTGATGGGCAACGGAAACGTCTACTTCCTGGACGCCGCCGAGAAGGAGGGCCTCCGCTTCACCGCCGTACGCCATGAAGGTGCCGCCATCGCGGCGGCGGACGCCTACTACCGGGCATCCGGGCGCCTGGCGGTGGGGACCACCACCTACGGTCCCGGCTACACCAATGCCCTGACGGCCCTCGCGGAGGCTGTGCAGGCGCAGATCCCCGTCGTGCTCGTCACGGGGGACGCTCCGAGCGGCGGCGCCCGGCCCTGGGACGTGGACCAGGCGGCAATCGCCGCCGGACTGGGGGCGGCGACCTTCACGGTCACCCGTGAGGCCGCGGGCTCCATCACGCAGGAAGCGGTGGAGTACGCACTTGCCCGGCGGACCGCCGTCGTCATCGCCATTCCGTACGACTTGGCGGCACTCGAAGCAGCGGAGGAAGAGCTTCCTGCACCGCCGGCAGCTGCGGTTGCGGACGCCGTCGTAGGCGGACTCGGACGGGCGGCCGAATTGCTGGCCGGAGCCAAGCGGCCGCTTATCCTTGCCGGCCGCGGTGCGCACCTCGCCGGGGCCGGCCCCGAACTCCGGGACCTGGCCGACCGCCTCGGCGCGCTCACGGCCGGGACCGCGCTGGCGCTGAACCTGCTGCAGGGCGAGGGATACCTCGGCGTCGCGGGCGGCTTCGGCACGGATACCGCCGCCGGGCTCATGGACGAGGCGGACGTGGTCCTCGTGGCGGGCGCCAGCCTGAGCCCGTTCACCATGCGCTTCGGCCACCTGATCGGCCCGGACGCCACCGTGATCCAGATCGACACCGCCATGGAGCCGACGCACCCGCGGGTGGACCTGTTCGTCAGTGCCGACGCGAAGGCCGCCGCAGCCCGGATCCTCCGGCTGCTGGATGCCGCCGCCCCATCCGGGGCCGATGCATCGAATGCGTGGCGCGCGGAAGCACTCAAGCGCCTGGCCGAAGGACCCGGCCACCACCCCGGCAGTGCGGAGACGCCGGACGGCCGCCTTGACCCCCGGGCGCTTGCCACGGCACTGGACGCCGTCCTGCCGGAACGCCGCACCGTGGTCCAGGACGGCGGGCACTTCCTCGGCTGGGCACCCATGTACTGGCGCATTCCGCGCCCTCAGGACCTGGTCATGGTGGGAACCGCCTACCAGGCGATCGGGCTCGGCCTCGCCAGCGCCGTCGGGGCGGCCCGGGCCGTGGACGACGGCAACACCCTGGTGCTGGCGGCGGGCGACGGCGGATTCCTGATGGGCCTGTCCGACCTGGAATCGCTCGTGGGCGCGGCGAGCAGCGCCGTCGTCGTGATTTACAACGACGCCGCGTACGGGGCCGAGATCCATCAGTACGGCTCGCAGGGCCTCACCGAAAAGCCCATGCTGATCCCCGAAGTGGACTTCAGCGGCATCGCCCGCGCACTTGGGGCCGAGTCGGCGATCATCCGCTCGCTGGCCGACCTTTCCGCGCTCAAAGACTGGATTGACGACGGCGCCAAGGGAACCTTCGTGGCCGACTGCCGCATCACCTCAAGCGTCCGGGCCCCGTGGATGAGCGAATGGATGAAGGCCAAGCAGGCGGCGAAGGAGACGGTGGCGGGCTAGGGCCAGCTGGACCGGCAGCGCGGCTGAGGTGCGGCTCAACCGTTCACCTCAGTCGCGCAGCGGCGACCCCACAACGTGGAATCGAAACCCTCCGAACGTACCGGACAGTAGCGGGCGTGCGGCGATGATGGACGCCTGGACCTCGGGCAACGCGAGGGAAGACTGATGCGCCTCCTCGCTCTCCCACAGCTCCACGACAAACACGGTGTCGGGGTCGTCGTCGTTCACTCCAACCTCGTAAGCAAGGCAGCCGATCTGCCGGAGGGTCCCGCTGCGCTGAGTCAGGTGGCGCACCAACTCGTCGCGCTTCCCGGGGACAGCACCGAGCGTTCCCACATTCGCAAAAGTCATGGCCCAACCCTAGCGGGACGCCGGTCCGCGGGGCCCGGATGCTCCGGGGTGTCAGGACAGCTGCGGCGCCAACGGACCATTGACATGTGACCAAATGGTCACCTATCCTAGCCGTGTGGACGCCGTATTCAAGGCACTCGCCGACCCCATCCGCAGGGATCTGCTGGACGCACTCTTCAGCGAGGACGGCCAGACCCTAAGCGCACTGGAGTCGCGGTTCGAGATCACCCGTTTCGGCGTCATGAAGCACCTGAAGATCCTGGAAGAGGCGGGCCTCGTGGTGACCCGGCGCCACGGCCGCGAGAAACTGCACTTCCTCAATCCGGTGCCCATCAGGCTCGTCCACGACCGCTGGGTGAGCAAATACGCAGAACCATGGGCCGCTGCGCTTAGCGACCTCAAGACCCGATTGGAAAGTCCGATGGAAAAGATCTTCGAAATCTACATCAAGACCACTCCGGAACGGCTCTGGGAAGCCATCACTGACAGCGACATCCGCAGCAAGTACCAGTTCGGGAACACGCTGAAGTCGGACTGGACTCCGGGCTCCCGCTTCGAGATGGGCAATCCCAAAGCCGGGGACCTGCTGGGCGAGGGCGAGAACCTCGAGGTCGATCCCCCGCGCCGGCTGGTGCAGACCATGCGCGCGCTCTGGGGCGAGGACGTCAAGGCAGAGGGCACTTCGCGGGTCACTTGGGAAATCGAGCCCGTCGGTGACGACTCATGCCATCTCACCGTGACCCACGATCAGCTCCGCGAAGGCGCCAACGAACAGCTCTACGGCGGCTGGCCGATGATCCTCTCCGGCCTGAAGACCTGGCTCGAGACCGGGGAAAAGCTCACCACGCCGGGCTCCCTGATGTACGGCTGAGCGCCGCCCCTGCAGTTGGGAGGACAGCCACCAACAGCGGCGGGTCCTTCAGCGTCAGTGCCTGTGGAGGAAGTGGCGGATCTTGTCGCCGATTCCTTCGGCGGTGCGGCCGCGGCCCATGGAAGGGGTCCGTCCCGTGGTGTAGGGCCTGGTGCCCCGCGTGTATCCCCTCGAATATCCTCCGGTGGTTCCGTGCGTGGTCCGTCCGGAGAGTCGTCCTGCGGCATTCCTGATCATATTGCCCAAGTTCATGATGAACTCCTTTGGTTGTGCGTCTGTTCAGGCTGCGACCGGGTTTTGGTCCGGTCTTTCCCGACTCTACGCGTGTCCCTGAGGCAGATCCATGGTCAATTCAGCAGTCCGCCGCACCCGGTGCTTGAGCCGGGCCCACGCCAACCGGGTTCCCTGAGTGAGCTTGCGAGCTTAGGGGGTTGGTGGGGAGCGCTGCCGCTCCCCGCGCCAGTTCGGTGATCTGCTGCCAGTCCCCGCTTTCGACGGCGGCGCGCGGCGTGAGCCAACTGCCTCCGACGCAGCTGACGTTGGGCAGCTTGAGGTACTCCGGCGCCGTGAAAAGGCTGATGCCTCCCGTCGGGCAGAACGTCACCTGCGGGATGGGCGCCCCAATGGCCGCCAGGTAGGCAGGACCGCCGGCGGGCCCGGCCGGGAAGAACTTCATCGTGTCCAGCCCGCGCTCCAGCACCGCCATCACCTCGCCCACCGTGGCCACGCCCGGAAGCACCGGAACCCCGAGCGAGAGCATGTGGTCCAGCAGCGACGGCGTCACGCCGGGGCTCACGAGGAACTGCGCGCCCGCGGCAACGGCGGCGTCGGCCTGGCCGGGAGTGAGGATGGTGCCGGCACCCACCAGGATGTCCGGTACCTCGTTGGCGATGGCCTTCAGCGAGGTGAGCGCCGTGTCCGTCCGCAGCGTGAGCTCGATAATCCGGACGCCGCCGTCGGCCAGTGCCCGGGCGACCGGAACCGCATACTGCGGGTCCTCGATGGTCACCACGGGGATGACCGGGGAGACGTTCAAAACGCTGGTGGCGTCAGCCATGGTTGATCTCTTTTCTCAGGCCGTCCAGCCCGTGCGTGTCGATAATGCTGTACCAGTGGATGAGGAGGCCTGCGAACCCGGCGTGCTCCGCGAGTTCGCTATCGAAGACGCTGCGGCAGCCCAGCAGGGCGGGGACGACGTCGGCCGCAGACCGGGACGCGGGCAGTGCCGCGTGCAGTTCGGCGGCCAGGGGGTCGTTTAGCTGGTCCACGGAAGTGCTGGCCACATGCCGCATCCACGCTGCGACGGCGAGCGCCGCCCACCGCGGTGAGCGGCCGGCGTCGAGGTTTCCGCGTACGGTACTGAGCAGGCGCAGGCCGATCTTCTGTGAACCGTCGCTGCCCACCTTGGCCGTGGTGTGGCCGAGCGCGGGGTTGGCGAAACGGGCCAGCACCTGGGCGCAGTACCCATCCGCGTCGAGCCCCTCCGGGAGCTTGATGGTGGGCAGGACGTCCTCGGCCATCATGCGCCGGGCGGCAGTGAAGAACGCGTCCTCGGCCACGGCGTCGCTGATGGTCTCCTTGCCCGCGGCCAGGCCGAGATAGGCCAGCAGCGAGTGGCTCGCGTTGAGCAGCCGCAGTTTCGCCGCCTCCCAGGCCCCAACGTCGCTGCTGAACAGGGCGCCGGCCTCTTCCCAGCGCGGCCGGCCCGCGGCGAAGTTGTCCTCGATGACCCACTGCATGAACGGCTCAGCCACCACGGCGGCCTCGTCCCGCAGCCCCAGTTCACGTTCGACGGCGTCCAGGTCGCCCGCCGTCGTGGCCGGTACCATCCGGTCCACCATGGTGCTGGGGAAGGTGACATTGGCGTCCAGCCACGCGGCGAACGGTTCGGCTTCAGCCTCCGGCAGTGCGGCCGCGAAGGCACGGACCAGCTTGCCAGTGAGTTCGCCGTTGCCGGGTAGGTTGTCGCACGAGACCACGGTGAGCGGGCCGCAGCCGGTGCGCGAACGCTGCTGCAGGCCCCGGGTGATCTGCCCGATGGCCGTGAGCGGGGCACGGCCCTCGAGGTCCTCCCGGACTTCCTCATCTGCTGTGTTGAGGGATCCGGTGCGGGGATCAATCCGGTAGCCCTTCTCCGTGATGGTCAGCGTGACCACCAGTGTCTGGGGCGCGGCGATCCGGTCAACCACGGCGGCCGGGTTGTCCCGTCCCGAGATGGCGTCCACGATGCTCGACACCACGCGTAGCGGTGCCGCGCCTTCGCCCCGTTCGGCCACGGTGAACAGCCCGTCCTGCGGGGCGAGCTGCCGCGCCACGGTGTCCGAGCGCTGGGTAACACCCGTGATCCCCCACCTGGTTTCTCCGGTGGCCAGCATGGCGTTCTCGGTGAACACGGCGGTGTGGGCGCGGGCGAAGGCGCCCAGGCCCAGGTGCACGATGCCGGGTTTCAGGCCGCTGGCCCGGAGCGCGGCACCCGGGAATGCTGCCGCCGCGTTTCCGTGGCTGGCACTGCTCGAGTCGGGGTTGCCGGAGTTGGCGGCGCTCAGGTTGGCACTGCTCAGGTTTGCACTGCTCAGGCGTGCGATGACAGCTCTCCTTCGGGTGTCCCCAGGGCGTGGGCGCGGGTCTGCTCGAAGCTCGGAATGAAGCCCGTGCCGCCCTTGCCACCCACCACGAGCGATGCCGCAGCCGCGCCGTACCGGGCTGCTTCGGCAAGGCTGTCGCCGAGTACCAGCCGTGCTGTCAGCGTGCCCACGAAGGCGTCGCCGGCCCCGGTCTGGTCCACCACGGCAGGTGCGGGGATGGCTTCGATCCAGGCCGACTCGGAGTCGCTCTCCAGCTGGATTCCTTCGGCGCCGCAGGTAACCGCGACGTTGGCCGTGCCCAGCGAGCGCAGCTTTCCTGCCGCCTCGGCAGGCGAGGACGTTGCCAGCAGGGCCGACGTCTCGCCCGGGAACGAAGGCGTCACCAGGAAGGCCTTCGGCGCCAGCTCAAACAGGGCCGCCGTCGCGTCCTCCACGGAGGCGAGCCGCGGACGGTAGTTGGGGTCAAAGACGAAGCGGCGTGCCACCCCGGCGGCTTTGAAGACGGCGGCGCGCGAGCTGGCCGAGATGGCGCAGGCAATGCCGCCGGCGATCACGGCTCCCGCTGCGGCAAACACGTCCGGGTCGACGTCGTCCGGCCCCAGGGTGGAGCCGACACTGCCGCTGCGCGCGTAGGAGAACTCGCGCTGCCCGTCGGGGTCGCAGTGCACCAGGTACACGCCCTGCTGGCCGGGCCGGAACTTCAGGAGTCCGGTGGAAATGCCGAGTTCAGCGATTCTGGCGGCGACCGCCTGGCCGAGGTCGTCGTCGGGCAGTACTGCCAGCAGCGCGGTGCGGGCACCGGCCGCCGCGGCAGCCGCCGCGACGTTCAGCGCGTCGCCGGAGATGCCGAGCTGCGCCGGAACGCCGTGCCCGAACGGGACGTCCGTGGCCACCTCGAGGAGGATCTCCCCCATGGCGACGACGTCGAACGGCCGTGTCTTTGTCAGGTCACTCACCAGTCATGCACCGACCCGTCGAGGCGGCGGTTGATGGGCAGGTACTTGGCGTCGAACGGGAACTTGGCGGCCGCCTCCTCGTCGAACTGGACGCCGAGGCCGGGGGCGTCGCCGGGGTGCATGTAGCCGTCGGTGAAGGTGTAGGAGGTCTTGAACACCTCGTTCGCGGGGTCGCGGTGGCCCATGTATTCCTGGACGCCGAAGTTGGGGATGCTCATGTCCACGTGCAGCGCCGCGGCGAAGGACACCGGCGAAAGGTCGCCCGCGCCGTGCGAGCCCGAGCGGACGCCGTATAGGTCCGCCAGCGAAAAAATGCGGCGCAGGTGCGTAATGCCGCCGGCGTGCGAGACCGACGTGCGGATGTAATCAATCAAACGTTCGGCGATCAGCTGCTGGCAGTCCCAGATCGAGTTGAACACCTCGCCGACCGCGATCGGCGTGGTGGTGTGCTGGCGGATCAGGCGGAACGCGGACTGGTCCTCGGCCGGAGTCGGATCCTCGATCCAGAACGGGCGGAACGGCTCCAGCGAGGCGCCCAGCCGGCCGGCCTCGATCGGCGTCAGCCGGTGGTGCACGTCGTGCAGGACGTGCACGCCGTAGCCGAACTGTTCCCGCACGTGGGCCATCATCTTCGGCGCAAAGTCCAGGTACGCCGTCGTCTCCCACAGGTCCTCCTGCGGGATGTTGCCGCTGGCGGGCTCGTAGGTCTTGCCGTCCACCGGAGCGATCCCGTAGGTCTTCTCCAGGCCCGGCACCGCAGCCTGCGCCCGGATCGCCTTGTAGCCGAGGTCCAGGTGGTGCTGGAAGTCGGCACTGAGGTCCTCCAGCGATGATCCGCTGGCGTGGCCGTAGACCATGACGCCCTCGCGGGCCGCGCCGCCCAGCAGCTCGTACACCGGCATGCCGGCGGCCTTGCCCTTGATGTCCCAAAGTGCGACGTCGATCGCGGCGATCGCGGTCATGGTCACCGGCCCGCGGCGCCAGTAGGCACCCTTGTAGAAGTACTGCCAGGCGTCCTCGATGCGGCGGGCATCGCGGCCGATCAGCAGCGGGCACAGGTGCTCGGACAGGTAGGACGCCACGGCCAGTTCACGTCCGTTGAGGGTGGCGTCGCCGATGCCGGTAATCCCGTCCTCGGTTTCGATAACGAGCGTGACGTAATTCCGTCCTGGCGACGAAACCACTACGCGTGCGTCGGTGATCTTCACTGGTGGGGTCCTTTTGTGTGTCGGTATTGCAAGTAGCTGGCAGTAGATGTCGTTTTGAGGTCTCAAAACGACATCTACTGCGAGTCAGTTGGGTCAGGAGAGGCGGAGCATGACCTTGCTGCTGCCGGCGGCCGGGTCTGCGGAGACCCGCATGGCTTCCGCGGCCTGGTCGATGCCGAACTTGTGGGTGATGACGGGCGAGACATCCAGGCCCTCGGACATCGCCTTGAGCGCATCGGTGATCTCGTCAGCGAACCGGTAGGAGCCGATCCACGTGATTTCCCGGGTCACGAGGTCCCCGATTGCGGCCGGGGCGGGGGCGCCGGGCAGGTTCCCCACCTGGACGATGGTGCCGCCGCGGGCGGTTGCCCGGAGGATGCCGCCCAGCACGGCGGGGATGCCGGTCGCTTCGAAAACGAGCTCGACGTCGTCCGGCAGGGTTGCGCCGTCCGAGAGGTTGCGGACTTCGTCCGCGCCCATAGCTGCAGCGATCTTCAGCGACGCCTCGTTGATGTCCGTGGCGACGACGGTCCGCGCACCCGCGTACTTGGCCGCCGCGATCACCAGCGAGCCGATCGGCCCGGCGCCGTTGACCAGCACGTCGCGGCCGGCGAGCGAACCCGCCCGGCCCACGGCGTGAAGGGCGACGGCGAGCGGTTCAGCAAGTGCCCCGCGGAGGGTGTCCACGCCGTCGGGAAGCGGACGGATCTGCGACGCGCGGACCAGCTTCCGTTCGCTGAACCCGCCGTCGGTGTGCGGATCGAAAGCCGCGGATCCGAAGTACCGGATCTGCGGGTAGAGGTTGGTCCGGCCACTGAGCCGCTCGGGCATGATCCCGTCCCCCACGAGTTCCGCGGGATGGACGGTGACCGGCTGGCCGACGTCGAGGTTTTCGACGCCGTCGCCCAGTTGGGCGATGCGGCCGGCCACCTCGTGGCCGAGGACGAGCGGGGACTTCAGCTGCGCGGTGCCGGAGGCGCCGTGGCGCCAGTAGGAAAGGTCGGAGCCGCAGATCCCGCCCCATTCGACGTCGAGGACAACCTCCCCCGGCCCGGCGACGGGCTCGGGGCGTTCGTCGATCCGGAGATCGTTGGCGCCGTGGACAACTACTGCTTTCATGCTGCGTCTTCCAGCCGGACCATGTCGCGGCCGCGGACCTCGGGGCCCACAACGGCGGCTACCAGGGTGATGAGCGAGTAGCCGATGAGCATGGCGGCCAGCGGCCACCAGTGTCCGGTAACGGCGGTCAGCGTGGCGGCGAGGATCGGGCCGATGGCGGTGGCGAGGATGCCGCCGATTTCCTTGGCCAGGGCGAGCTGGGTAAAGCGGGTGCGGGCTCCAAAGAACTCGGCCATGGTGACGCTCTCCATCGAGAAGAGGCTCAGCACGCCCAGGTTCAGGCCGGCGACGACGGCGACGGTGACGAGAGTCGGGTCGCCGCTGGTGACCATAAGCATCATGGGAATCGCGAAGACAACGGTGATGGCGCTGAGGATGATGTACAGGGGCCTGCGGCCAAAGCGGTCGCCCAGGAGGCCGATCAGCGGGATAGTGGCGAAGCCGAGGATCGAGCCGATCATGATGGCCGTGGTGCCAACGGACTTGTTCATGAGCAGGACCGTGGCGAGGTAGCCGATGAGGAACGTCTGGATAAGCCCGGAGTTGCCGGCCTGTCCGAAGCGGAGGCCGAGGGCGATCAGGAAGGACTTGCCCTTGCGCTGGTGCAGAGCGGCTTCGATCGTGCTGGTGGACTGGGGCTTCCGGGTGGCCTGGTTCGCTTCGCTTGCTTCGCCGGTGTGTGCTTCCGTGGCGAGGTCGCGCCTAGCGAGGGCGACGCCGTCGACGACATCCTCACGCTGTTCGAAGACCGGGCTCTCCTTGAGGGAGCGCCGGATCCAGATGGCGAAGATCATCAGCAGGAAACTGGCCAGGAATGGCAGGCGCCAGCCCCACGTCAGCAGCTGGTCCTCGGAGAGTACCGCCACCAGGATGGCCCAGAGCGCGGAGGCGGCCAGGGTGCCGGAGTTGGTGCCCAGGCAGACGAGCGAGGAGATCAGGCCGCGGCGGCGGGCCGGGGCGTATTCCGCCAGCATCACGGTGGCACCGGCGATTTCGGCGCCAGCACCGAAGCCCTGGATCAGGCGCAGGGCCACGAGGAGGATCGGCGCCCAGATTCCGACCATGGCATAGGTGGGCAGCACACCGATGAGAGTGGTGGAAGCACCCATCAGAGCGATGGTGATAAAGAGGACCTTCTTGCGGCCGATCCTGTCACCCATCCGGCCGAAGTACACGGCACCGACCAGGCGGGCCACGTAGCCGACGCCGTAGGTTGCCATCGCTGCGATGAGGCCAACGACCGGGCTCACGTCAGGGAAGAAGATCTTGTTGAAGACGATGGCCGCAGCCAGCGAGTAGAGCTGGAAGTCCATGAATTCCGTGGCCGTTCCCAGCCAGCCGGAGACTGCGACCCTCGCGAGGTCGCGAGTGGTCCTCGTTTCGGTCGGGGTGTTGGGCGGTGCGATGCTCTCGGTCATCAGTTGCTCCTTTGCAGGCGATGAAGAAGGGGTGGAGAGTTCTGCCTGGATGTGGCCGTGATGGTGGACAGAAGAGCTGCCCTGCGGCCTCTTACTGACTACCATACAAGCACTACCATTCTAGTTTGTCAACGATCGCTAGACTGGATGCATGGCAACCGGAAAACCCGAAAAAGGGCAGTCACCGCGGCTTTCCGTGCGGGACCAGACACTGGATACGCTGCGGCGGCGCATCATCTCCCTGCAGCTTCCTCCGGGCGAGCCCCTGTCCGAGAACGAGCTCGCCCAGGAACTCGGCGTCAGCCGGACACCGGTGCGCGAAAGCCTGATCCTGCTGCGTGAGGAGGGCCTGGTTCAGGTGTACCCGCAGATCGGTTCATTCGTCTCGCTCGTGGACTTGGGCCGCGTGGCTGAGGCCCAGTTCGTGCGCGAGGCCATTGAATGCGCCTCGCTCAACGACGCGGTGGTGGACGCCGCCGCCCTGGCCGGGCTGCGCGAAATCCTGGCAGCACAGCGCGGCGCGGAAGCCGCCAGCGACGTCGAAGAATTCTTCCGGCTCGACGAGGACTTCCACCGCGCGCTCCTTCGCCTGGCAGGACACGAGTCCGCATGGACCGCGGTCAACTCGGCCAAAGCGCACCTCGACCGCGCGCGGCGGCTCAGCCTGATCGACACCCGGCCCGTGTCCACGCTGATTGAACAGCACACCGCCGTGGTGGACGCGCTCGAAGCCAACAACCGCCCCGCAGCGGACAGCTCACTGCGGCTCCACCTGCGCGGCGTCTTCGAAGACGTTAAGCGCATCCAGGCATCATCACCCGAGCTCTTCTCGGACGGCACAGCATCCCGCCCAGTCCGGAGAAGCATCGCCCGGCTTTCGTAGTCCGCTGGTTGCCGTCCGTTGGTTGCGCCTGTCGAAACCCGGCGGTTTAACCCTGCTTCACCAGCGCGGCCTCAAGGTTGATCTTCACCTTGTCGCTGACCAGGAGCCCGCCGGCTTCCAAGGCGGCGTTCCAAGTCAGGCCGAACTCCTTGCGGCTGATGTCGGCCTCGGCGGAGAACCCCGCACGGGTGGCACCGAACGGGTCGACGGCGACGCCGGTGAACTCAACTTCCAACTCGACGGGCTTGGTGATGCCCTTGATGGTGAGGTCGCCCGTCAGCGTGTAGTCCTCGCCGTCGCCCTCGAGGTGCGTGCCCTTGAACGTCATCTCCGGGAATTCCGCGACGTCGAAGAAGTCTGCCCCCTGCACGTGGGCATCACGGTTGGCGTCACCGGAATCGAAGCTGGCGGTGCTCACGGTGGCGTGGAGTGACGAATCGGCGAGGGTGTCCCGCACATGGGCTTCGCCGGTTGCTTCCCGGAACCGGCCGCGGACCTTACTGATACCGGCGTGCCGTACGCTGAACCCGATCTCACTGTGGGACATATCGAGTGTCCAGACGCCGGGAGTCAGGCCTGCGGGAAGAGTCATGACGCATCTCCTTTGAAGGAAAAACCTGCTGGTCAGTGCGACTTCAACACTGGTTTAGCCCGGCGGCGAAGTCAAGGATCAGTCGGTTCACGGGAGGGCACGAATGCGCCGGAGAGGCGTCCAGCGCCAAACCCGCAAACTCCTAGCCAATTTTCAGGAAACTTCTCTAGCCTAGGACCAGGCCCACCGCGTATCCCCCATCCGGGGTGGACCTGCCGCTAGGAGTAGCCCCGCAAAGCCGCCAGGCAGTGCGGGGCTCTCTGCGTTTCGGGCACGTCCTCCGCGTGGCACCGCCAGCTTCCGCCCGCCGGCCAGTACCATCGATCGTTGAATCGACAACCAGCCACGGGAGAAACCGCCTTGCACGAAGCACGTCCCCGCCGAAGGAACTGGTTCGCAGCCTGCGCCCTTGCCGCCGCCATCCTGGCAACCACCGCCTGCGGCGGGGCCATCAGCGCCACCCGGCAGCCGTCGTCGGACGCTGTTCCCGGCGCATCAGCCGGCAACCCGCCCGGGTACGCCGTCAAGGCCGCCGACCTTCTCGCCACCCTGCCCGTCAAGGGGCGCGCCCCGAAAACCGGTTACGACCGGGAGGAATTCGGCCCCGCCTGGTCGGACACGGACCACAACGGCTGCGACACCCGCAACGACATCCTCGCACGCGACCTCAAAGGCACAACCTTCAAGCCCGGAACGAAGAACTGCATCGTCCTGAACGGCTCCCTCGCCGATCCCTACACCGCCACCACCATCGCTTTCACCCGCGGCAACAAAACCAGCAGCGCAGTCCAGATCGACCACGTCGTTGCCCTGAGCGACGCGTGGCAGAAGGGCGCCCAGCGCCTCAGCAAGGCACAGCGGACCGCCTTCGCCAACGATCCCCTCAACCTGCTGGCCGCTTCAGGCCCCGCCAACCAGCAAAAGTCCGACGGCGACGCCGCCACCTGGCTCCCCGGCAGCAAGGCCTTCCGCTGCCCGTACGTCGCCCGGCAGATTTCGGTCAAGGCGAAGTACAAGCTGTGGGTGACCCAGGCCGAACGCACCGCGATGGCCGCCGTCCTGGCCCAGTGCGGCGGCACGGTGGCCGGAAGCAAATAACCGGCCGGATAGCCCAGGGTGCAGCCCGGACGCAGGGCCCCTCAGCCGTGCTCCGGCTCCTCTTCCCCGGCGAACGGGTAGTCGTCCTCGTCGCTGCCCGGCGTGCCCGCGGCCTGCTCAATAGCATCGGCCTCGGCCGCTTCCTCCGCGGAGAGGTCCGGGGCGGCGGGCTGGCCGTTAGACCTGAGCGGAGTCCGCTGCTCCAGGGCGTCCGCCTCGGGAACGTCCTCTGGCAACGGGCGCTGTTCTTCGTCCGCGTACTCCCCGCCCGCCGGCTGGCGCTGCTCAAACGCATCAACCTCCGGCACTTCCAGGGGTGTCTCTTCCGGCTGGCTGTTCATGGATCTCCTCCTGCGCCTGGGTTGGTTCTTCCACGAGTCTGGCCCTACTCCCCGAGGACGGCAATGGGACCGCGGGCTGCCCAGCCCTCAGGGCCGGGCGGCACGCGGTCCCCGCGTTGACTCATCGCTATGTCAGCTGAGGTATCCGTTCGGATTCAGCACGTACTTGGTGGCGGCGCCGGCGTCGAACTCGGCGTACCCCTTCGGTGCGTCCTCCAGCAGGATCGGCTTCGCGTTGACGTTCTTGGCGATCTGCACGCGGTCATTGAGGATGGCCATCATCAGCTGCCGGTTGTACTTCATCACCGGACACTGCCCTGTGGTGAAGCTGAGCGACTTCGCCCAGCCCGTGCCGAGGCTCAGGCTCAGCGAGCCCTTCTTGGCAGCCTCGTCGATGCCGCCCGGATCGCCTGTCACGTACAGGCCAGGAATGCCCAGCGCGCCGCCGGCCGCCGCGACGTCCATCAGCGAATTCAGCACAGTCGCCGGTGCCTCCTGCGCACCCTGGCCGTGGCCCTTCGCCTCGAAGCCCACGGCATCCACGCCGCAGTCCACCTCGGGCACGCCAAGGATCTGTTCGATCTGCTCCGCTGGCCCGCCCTTGGTGAGGTCCACCGTTTCGCAGCCGAAGCTGCGGGCCTGCGCCAGGCGGTCACTGTTCATGTCACCCACAATTACGACGGCGGCACCCAGCAGATGCGCGCTCGTCGCCGCTGCCAGTCCAACAGGACCGGCACCCGCGACGTATACGGTGGAACCGACGCCTACCCCCGCCGATACGGCACCGTGGTACCCAGTGGGGAAGATGTCCGAGAGCATGGCGAGGTCCAGGATCTTCTCCATGGCCTTGTCCTTGTCAGGGAACTTGAGCAGGTTCCAGTCCGCGTACGGCACCAGGACGTAGTTAGCCTGGCCGCCCACCCAGCCGCCCATGTCCACGTAGCCGTAGGCGCTGCCCGGGCGGTCCGGGTTCACGTTGAGGCAGATACCGGTCTTGCGTTCCTTGCAGTTCCTGCAGCGGCCGCACGAGATGTTGAAGGGCACCGAGCAGATATCGCCGACCTTGATGAATTCGACGCCGGGCCCCACCTCCACCACTTCACCGGTGATTTCGTGGCCCAGCACGAGGTCCGGCGGCGCCGTGGTCCGTCCTCGGACCATGTGCTGGTCCGAGCCGCAGATGTTGGTGGCCACCGTCTTGATGATTGCACCGTGGGGAACCTGGCGCCCCACATTGGCCGGGTTTACGCCCGGCCCGTCCTTAAGTTCAAAAGTGGGGTAATCGATATCGATGACTTCCACCTTGCCGGGTCCCTTGTAGGCAACGGCTTTGTTCCCTTCCATCTCTTTCCTCCTGGCGTCACGGACCCTTCCCCATGAAGGGTCGGCGGTGAATACATGAGTGATCTGATGCGCCCTCCGGGGCATTCTCTTGATAGGCCGGACGACGCCGTCGGGCCTTTCAAGGTGGAGGGTTCTGCCAGTCTAGAACTGTGTTCGGACGCGGTCTATGGGGCTGGGGGCGGGAGGCACAGATCCCACAAATTACGTCAATTACGCAACACATTTGGGTCTTTTTGATCGGGCCCGTCGGGCCTACGTTGGGAACAGTGAGCCGTCCAAACCGGGCGTCCGGAACCATGGAGGAACCCCATGAGCACGCATGTAGCCGATTGCAGCGTCACCAACTGCTCCTTCAACGACCACACTGAATGTAACGCCGAAGCCATCACGGTTGGCGGCACCACAGACCACGCCTCCTGCGCCACCTTCATCGACACCGGCATTCATGGCGGCCTGCCCAAGGTCCTCGCCGGCGTCGGCGCCTGCCAGCGGGGGGAATGCGTCCATAACGACCACCTCATGTGCAAGGCATCAGAAGTCCACGTGGGCCCCGGCCCGGACAACGCCGACTGCCTCACCTACTCGCACGCATAATCGGTTGCGCGTCACCTGACCTGCGCAGGCATCTAGGGTCCCCCATTCGCGCAGCTCCCGGCCGCTGCGGTTTGATTGTCACAGCCTCTTGCTAGATTCAAATTAGCGCACCGGGAACCGTCCCGGAGCGAGGCTGCCAATGGGGAGGCCCCATGTTCCTGCTCCACCCAACCACACCTGGAGCGCCGGCTGACCTGGTGTTCTCAGCCAGCGACCTCGTGGCCGCCAGCGAGTGCGAGTACCGCACGTTGCGGATTTTGGACGAGAAGCTGGGCCGCTCCCCCAAAGCCGATTTCCCCGCCGACGAGATGCAGGCACGGGCCGGCAAGCTTGGTGACCTGCACGAACACAAGGTGCTGGCAGACCTCATCCACGAGTTCGGCCCCTGGGACTCGTCGCGCGGTACGGGGGTCTACTGCGTGGACCGCGGAACGACCGACCGGGCGGACCTTGCGGACAAGGCGAGGGAGACCGCCGCCGCCCTTCGGACCGGAGCCGACGTCGTCTTCCAGGCGACGTTCTTCGACGGCGAATTCCTCGGCTATGCGGACTTCCTGGTGCGGGAAGAGTGTGGGCTGCCTGGTGTGGAGGGCCAACGTTATGCGGTTTGGGACACCAAGCTGGCGCGGCATGCCAAGGTGGGGGCACTGCTGCAACTCACGGCGTACGGCGACCAACTGATCAGCCTCGGGCTGGACCCCGCCCCGCGTGTCACTCTGGTGCTCGGCAACATGGAACGCAGCTCGCACTCGCTCGCCGACTTGCTGCCCGTGTACCGGGAACGCCGGGCACGATTCCGTGCGCTCACCGGGGCGCACCGCAGCGCGGAAGCCCCCGTGGCGTGGCAACAGCCCGCTGTCAGCTACTGCGGCAGATGCGACTACTGCGCCGAGCAGGTGGCCCGGCACCGTGACCTTCTGATGGTGGCAGGCATGACCTCCGTCCAGCGGAAGAAGCTCGTCGCGGATGGCATCACCACCATCGACGCCCTTGCCGACCTGCCGCTGCATCTGGCCACGGGTTCACGGCGGCGCCTGCGGGAGCAGGCCAGGATGCAGACCGGCCGGGAGGCAGCCGACGGTTCACGCTCCTTCATGAAGGAGGGCCAGCCGCACACCGTCACGTACAGGGTGCTGGCAGACAACGCGCTGGGCGCCATTCCTGCCCCGAGCGACGGCGACATCTTCTTCGACTTCGAAGGCGACCCCCTGTGGCAGGATCCCGCCACGGGCCAATGGGGGCTGGAGTATCTCTTCGGCGTGGTTGAGGCACCGCGGCCCACTGATCCACCCGGTCAGGAACCGGTCTTCCGCCCGTTCTGGGCGCATTCGCGCGCGGGCGAGCGGCAGGCGTTCCTGGACTTTCTGGCCTACGTGGAGGAACGCCGGGCCAGGTATCCGGACATGCACGTCTACCACTACGCACCCTACGAGAAAACGGCCCTGCGCAACCTGTCGCTGAACCATGTGGCCGGGGAGGACGTGGTGGATTCGTGGCTGCGGGACGGGCTCCTCGTGGACCTCTATGCCACAGTCCGGCATTCACTCCGGATCTCCGAGGCCTCGTACTCCATCAAGAAGCTCGAGCCCCTGTACATGGGCGACCACCTGCGGTCCGGGGACGTCAAGGACGCCGGTTCATCCGTGGTGGCCTACGCCGCCTACTGCGAGGCGCGCGACGCCGGCCCGGAGACTCAGGCGGAGGCGGCCGCCATCCTGGCCTCGATCTCCGACTACAACCAGTACGACTGCCTTTCCACTCTGCGCCTGCGGGACTGGCTGCTGCAGCTGCGCGGCGGTGGTGCATCCGGTGCTCCAATGGGAGCCGGCGCTTCCGGCGGCGCCAACGTTGGGCCGGTGGCCGCCGAGAGGACGGCCAGCGCCGAAATGACCGTCGGCGCGGGGACGGGCGGCGAGCAAACAGCGGCCGGCTCCCAGCCGCCGTCGGACGCACCACTGGATGCGGAACCTTCGCCGGAGGAGGCAAGCCTGCATGCGTTCCTGGACGCCATTCCAGAGGATCGCCAGCTGACGCTGGACGAGCAGGCCGTGGCCCTCGTCGCCGCGGCTACCGGCTATCACCGCCGGGAGCGCAAGCAGTTCTGGTGGGAGCACTTCGACCGCCTTGAATCCGAGGTGGACAGGTGGCGGGACCAGCGAAACGTGTTCGTCGTGGAGGCGGCCGAAGTGGTGTCGGACTGGGCACCGCCCCCCGCCCGCGCCCGGACGGAGTCCCGCACCCTGCGGCTGACCGGGATCATGAGCGAGGGCTCGGAATTCAAGCCCGGTTCCACCTGGTTCCGGATGTTCGAGGACCCCCTGCCGGATGGTCTCGGGGAGGTCGACGGCGGGCGGACCCCGCGGCGCGCGCCCGGCCAGCCGGCTGGTGCGGCCGAATCGTCGGCTGCCTCGGCTGCAGCACTCAGGGAAGCGGCCACGCCCGCTTCCCGCGACGGCATCTTCAGCACTCTCGTGGAGGGCGTCGAGGATCATCCCGATCAGCCCGGCCGGACCGTCATCACCATCAGGGAGAAGTCCACGGGCAGGGTGCCGCCGTACTTTCAGCTGCCCATGGCGCTGACGGACGACCGGCCCATTCCCACCGTCAGCATCGAGGCAGCATTGGCGGAGCTCGCGCAGCTGGTCGGTTCCTCGCTGCCAGATCTTCCCAAGCATCCCGGCGTGGACATCCTCCGCCGGACCGCCCCCAGGCTGGCCAGCCTCCCGAGCCTCCCCGCAGTCGGCAACGACGATGCCGGCCACGCCGATTACGTGTCCGCCATTACCCGGGCGCTGGAGCACCTTGACCGGTCCTACCTCGCGGTGCAGGGCCCTCCGGGAACGGGCAAAACGTTCGTGGGCTCCCACGTCATTGCCCGGCTTGTGCGGGCCGGATGGAAGGTTGGCGTGGTGGGGCAGTCTCATGCCGTCGTCGAGAACATGCTCTGCACGGCGATTGCGAAGGCCGGCGTGGACCCCGGCGTGGTGGCCAAGAGACTCGCGCAGCCGCACGACGTTCCGTGGACCTGCATCGCCGACGAGGACATCGCCCGGCTCCTGGACACCGACGGCGGTTGCCTGGTTGGCGGAACGGCCTGGACCATGACCGGCAAATGCGTGCCGGCTGGTTCGCTGGACCTTCTGGTCATTGACGAGGCCGGCCAGTATTCGCTGGCCAACACGCTGGCCGTGGCCAGGTCGGCGAAGCGGCTCCTGCTGCTCGGCGACCCGCAGCAGCTGCCCCAGGTGACCCAGGGCTCCCATCCCGAACCGGTCGACGAGTCGGCGCTCGGCTGGCTCTCAGCCGGGCACGCCACCATGCCCGCGGAGCTCGGCTACTTCCTCGCCGATTCCTGGCGGATGCATCCTGAGCTGTGCCGCAAGGTGTCGGCGCTCAGCTACGACGGCAGGCTGGAATCCGCACCGGCGGCATCACTGCGACATCTCGACGGCGTGCCTCCGGGCGTGGAAACTGTCCTGGTGCAGCACGCAGGCAACACCACAAGTTCGGCGGAAGAGGCGGCCGCGGTAGTCAGACAGGCGCGCGAACATATCGGGCTCAAGTGGACGCCGGGCAAGGACGAGCCTGTCCGCAGGCTGGAAGCCAAGGACATCCTGGTGGTGGCTGCGTACAACGCCCAGGTGCAGGCCGTCCGGCACGCCTTGGACCATGAAGGCCTGTCCGACGTGCGGGTGGGCACGGTAGACAAGTTCCAAGGCCAGGAAGCTCCGGTGGTGCTCGTCTCCATGGCGTGCTCGGCCATTGCCGAGGCACCGCGCGGCGCCGAGTTCCTGCTCAACCGCAACCGCATCAACGTGGCTGTCTCGCGGGGCCAGTGGCGGGCTGTGATCGTCCGCTCCCCCGACCTCACCAACTACATGCCGGCACGGCCGTTCGCACTGGAGGAACTCGGAGCCTTCCTGGGTCTCAGCCCGGGGGAACTCAGCCGGGGCTAAATCAGCCGGGCGAACTCAGCCGTCGACCTGAAAGCTCCTGAACCCGCCTTCGGCCGGGGAGACCTTCTCGTCGACGTGCGCCACCCTGCCGGGAGCCTGGGATGAGCCAAGCCAACGCCTGAATTCGACAATGTCCGGCTGCGGTCCCTCGGCGACGACGGCGACCGAACCGTCGTCGTCGTTCCTCACAGAACCGGTCAGCCCCAACTCGTCGGCCTTGCGGGCGGTCCAGTACCGGAAGCCCACGCCCTGGACCGCTCCGGTGACCCGTGCGGTGAGGCGGACGCTGTCCGGGTCGGCTGCGTTCGAGTCAGTCATGGAACCAATGTAGCTCCGGCGGCCTCGGTGTCACACGCTCGACCAGCGGTACTGGGCTGAGCCGCCGGACCTAGCCCGCTGGACGGAGCGAGGTAATCATGGCGCGGATGTTCTTGTATTCGGGGGTTCCCATGTACGCCTCAGGCGTGTCCACGTTCGGCGGGTTTCCTGGCGTGGTGTCGAACGGGTCGTAGATGCCACCGAACATCGCACCGCTTGGCGGCCAATTGAAGAAATGGAATATCGGGCAGGCCGTGGGTCCGGCCGGTTCCGGCGCCGAAGTGATGCCGTAGTCCAGCACCGTCATCCTGGCGGGATCGGTGGCGGTGTCATCCTGCCAGGACTCGAACGTGAACCGCGGGGTGCTGCCCGCCTGCTTCAAAGCCGGGAGCGGTTCTGAGTCGTACATGCCGTACGGCTGCTTCTTGAAGCATTCCGCACCCACCACCATGTTGGTGCGCAGCGTGGCCAGCGACTTGCCCGCAGGGTTTCGGATTTCCACGAACACGCCGCCGCCCTGCGGCGTCTGTCCGGCAGGGTCCCTGACGGTCCACACGGACGGAAGATCGAACGCCAAAGTCCCGTCCGACGTCGTAAACGTCTTCCAGCCCTCAGGCAACGTAGCGGACGGCGTGGCAGTGGCTGACGCGGGACTGTCGGTGGCCGTGGCAGTTCCGCTTCCCGTTCCGGAGGCCGCATCCGAGGAGACGGCTGCAGTTGTCGGTGCCGCAGACCCTCCCCTGCCGGGCGAGGCAGGCGCCCCGCAGCCGGCGAGTGCAATGACGGTGGCCACAACCGCGGCCGCGGATACGTTCCCTGAACAGCGCAAAGTCCCTGAATAGCGCAAAGCTCCTCCTTGAGTTGCGAACGTGCTCACCATTCTGGGCTTTTGTCCATCGAGTGGTAAGGGATCGGGGAGCAGCGCATCCAAAGTGTTGCCATCAATAACCAACCGGGTCCGAAGGTCCCGCGAACGGGGCGGCGCACCTGGGTCCCGACAGGCCCGACCAGCGGCGGCTCAGCCCCGACCAACGGCTGGGGAACAGCGAAGCCCCGCTGCAACATGCTGCAGCGGGGCTTCGGACTGAACGGAATCAGTTGACGGTGATGTATCAGTTGACGGTAATGTCCCGTGTCTGGTGGTTGTAGCGGATGGTGAGCTGGCCGCCGGAGTGGTGCAGTTCGTGGTTGGCACCATCGAATGCGCCGAATGCGCCGTAGTTCTCATCCCAGGAACGGTTGAGGGCGATCTTGAACGTGTAGTGGCCAGCCGGGATTTCAGCCGAAAGCTTCCACAGCTGATCCAGTTCGTCCAGCTGCATTTGCGCTTCGTCGTACTGCGGTGCCCAGTTCTCCGGGGCGCCCAGCAGGGTGTTGAAGTCGCCTGCCACGGCCACGGCAGCGGGCTGGTCGATGCCCTCTGCGGAGTTTTCGACGGCCGGAGCCTGCGCTTCGGCGCCGGCCTCCGCCTTCTTCAGCACGGCCTTGGCCACAGGAGCAACTGCGTCCTCGATGAGCTTGGCGGCCTTGTCCACAACCTTCGCTGCCTTGGACGGCGCCTTCTCAGCCTTTGCTGCCGGGGCCCTCGTGGCTGCCGGCTGGGCAGGTGCGGCCACCGGAAGGGGCGTGCCGGCCGGGACCGGAGTGCCGGCGTCGAGCGCTGCCGAGAAGCTGGCCGCATCCGCGAAAGCGACCGTTGCACGCTGGCCGTCCTCCGTGATGGTCCAGCCGGAGCGGCCCTTGACCAGCCAGCCCGCCTTGACCAGCTTGGCCGTGGCGGTGGTCAGCGATTTGTGGCCGCGGGGAATGCCCCCGCTGAGGAGTTCAGCCTCGTAGGCGTTCAACGGGACCCGAACGAGCGCTTCAGCCAGCACGGCGCCGGCGTTCTGCGACTCACCGGACAACACCCCCTCTGCCAGAACGTCCAGCACGGCCTTCAGGCGGATGTTGGTGTTTTCGGCGGCAGTCTTGCGCATGGTTCCCCTTACAGAGCGATTGTTCCCACAGTAGTTTGCCAAGGACTGGGCGAATCTGGCGACTTTCGCGGGTAAACATTGTGTGTCGTGACCGACTATGACGGGGATTACACCCGAATTGAGCTTGAAGTCTCGGTTTTTGGGGGCCGGCAGAGCCGCTTCCGGACACCGTTCCCCGAGCCATCCGCGGGGTCATCTCCCGGCATTCATCGAGTCATTTCCCGGCATCGTGAATAGAAAGTAGGCTTACCATGTAGACCGACACATTAAAACGGAAGGGATGAGTTCAGTGAGTGAACACAGCAGCAAAGCAGACGGCTTTATCGTTCCGGACCCTTCGAAGCTCCGCGACGACGTTCCCGGCGACGCCGGTGATGAGGCCAACGCCATCCGATTCAGTGAAGAGCAGGCGCTCATCGAGGAGCAATCGCACGGCATCCGCCCGGAGCGCTACAGCGTCCCCTCCGGCGGGCCGACCATGGAGGAAGCCCGCGGCAACATGGACCTTTCCGACGACACGGGCGACTTAGCTTCCGCAGACAGCAGCGACGACGGACTGCACAGCGGTCAGGAACAGTAACCACTGGGAGTAACCGCCGGCAGCACAACCCGACAGATTCGGAAAGGGCGCCGGCGATACGGAAGGGCGCCGGCCGGCAGCGGCCGCCCTTTGGTGCTGCAGGGACTGAGGGCACTGCCCTCCTTGCTGGGCCGGGCTTCTTAGGGCCAGGCCTCTTACTGCCACGCCTCTTCCTGCGCAGGGCTTTTCACTGCAACTGCTTTCCTACTGCACGTAGCCTTCCACCTCATTGACGGGACGGGCATCCGCCTCATTGGGATCCTCGCCCGCCTTCGCCTTTGCACGGCGCTGGCGGAGCAGATCCCAGCACTGGTCCAGAGCCTCTTCCACCTGCCGCAGGCGGGCTCGTCGCTCATCCCGCTCAGCCACAGCCTCGTCGGAATCATTTTCTCCGGAGCCGCCCCCGCCGGAACCGCTGGCCGAGACCGACGCCGCAGGATCGCGGAGCTGATGCTCTTCGTCAACCAGCGCCTGGATGCGCTGAAGAATATCCTGGTTGTCCATCGCCTACACTCCTTCATTGCCGCGTCCCGGATTGCCTTTGTGGAGCGCCGCTAGCAATCGCGGCCCGCCGGGCTGGGACTGCCAGCCTATTCAGGCGATGCAGTACGCGGAAGGGGTGAGCATCAACCATTCACTGCAGGCCGCCTTTAGCAGTCCGCCTTTGTTAGTCCAACCAACTGACCACTGGCGGCACCGACCTCGTCTCGTTAGGGTAGACGGTAAGCATGCTTAGCATTACCCCGATGCCAGCACCGCCCGGAGCCTGATGTTCCTGTCCGCGTTCAACGCCACCCCGGAGGAGAACCATGACCGACCAGTACACCTTCAAGAATCCTGTCACCGCCTACGGGCACATCGAGCCGCCCAAGCAGCACCAGCCCGAGCCCGGCCTGGACGCCAAGCTTGAACCCAAAGCCGACCTCGGCGAGGACACCTATCGCGGCACGGGACGCCTCGACGGCAGGAAGGCAATCATCACTGGTGCGGACTCAGGCATCGGCGCAGCGACGGCGATCGCTTTCGCCCGGGAAGGGGCCGACGTCGTACTCTCTTACCTTCCTGAGGAGGAAGAAGACGCCGCGAAGATCGCGAATCTGATTGAAAAGGCAGGCCGCAAAGCCGTGAAAGTGCCCGGCGACCTCAAGGACGCCGCAACCTGCCAAAAACTGGTGGACACCGCACTGCAGGAACTGGGCGGGCTGGACCTCCTCGTGAACAACGCCGGCAAACAGGTGGCGCAGGAGGACATCGGCGACATCACCGACGAGCAGTTCGACCACACGCAGAAGACCAACGTGTACGCCATGTTCTGGCTCACGAGGGCCGCGGTGCCGCACCTTCCGGCCGGCTCCACGATCATCAACACCACGTCGATCCAGGCCTACAACCCGTCGCCGACGCTCATTGACTACGCCACCACGAAGGCGAGCATCAACAACTTCACCAAGGGCCTGGCCCAGCAGCTGGCGCCGAAGGGCATCCGGGTGAACGCCGTGGCTCCCGGGCCGATCTGGACTCCCCTGCAGGTCAGCAGCGGCCAGCCGAAGGAGGCTCTCCCCGAGTTCGGCAAGGACACTCCTCTGGGCCGGGCGGGACAGCCTGCGGAGCTCGCCCCGGCCTATGTGTTCCTGGCGTCGGCGGAGTCGAGCTTCGTGGTGGGCGAAACCCTGAACGTCAACGGCGGCAGCCCCACGCCGTAGCAGCTTCCGGGCTGCGCCGCGCATTTCTGCACCACTTTCGGAAAATGGCACCGGCGCCCGAGCTTGGGAAATCCGCGTCAGCATGCGGGACTTCCGGGGGCGGACAGCGTTCCGGCACAAAAAGAGTGGAGCAAAAATGCAGCGACTCGCCTTATAGTGGCGACTACACCGCACCTCCCAGAGCCACTCCCGCAACCTACCTGAGGAGAGCCCCATGGAATCCCGCACACTAGGCACACTTTCGGTCTCCACCCTCGGCCTCGGCTGCATGGGCATGAGCGAGTTCTACGGAACCGGCGACGACAGCGAGTCCATCGCCACGATCCACGCCTTCCTGGACGCCGGGGGAACCCTGCTGGACACCGCGGACATGTACGGCCCGTTCACGAACGAGTTGTTAGTCGGCAGGGCCATCGCGGACCGGCGCTCCGACGTGCTCGTGGCCACGAAGTTCGGCAACGAGCGGCGGGAGGACGGTTCCTGGGTGGGGATCAACGGCCGCCCCGAGTACGTCCGGTCCGCCTGCGATGCCAGCCTGCAGCGGCTGGGGGTGGACCACATCGACCTCTACTACCAGCACCGGGTGGACAAGACCGTCCCGATCGAGGACACCGTTGGAGCGATGGCGGAGCTCGTCGAGGCCGGTAAGGTCCGCCATCTGGGGCTGTCCGAGGCCAGCGGTGACACCATCCGCAGGGCGCACGCCGTCCATCCGATAACTGCATTGCAGACGGAGTATTCACTCTGGGAGCGGGAGCCGGAGACGAAGGTTTTCCCCGTGCTGGCCGAGCTGGGAATCGGCTTTGTCCCCTACAGCCCGCTGGGCCGGGGCTTCCTCACCGGCCAACTGCGCAGCCCGGACGACTTTGCCGAGGACGATTTTCGGCGGCACTCTCCCCGCTTCCAGGGCGACAACTTCACCCGGAACCTGCAGCTTGTGGACCGGGTCAAGGAACTCGCAGATGAGAAGCAGTGCAGTCCGGCGCAGCTTGCTCTGGCCTGGCTGCTCGCGCAGGGCGAGCACATCGTCCCCATTCCCGGCACCAAGAGGCGCGAACGACTGGCAGAGAACCTGGGCGCGGCCGACGTCGAGCTTTCAGCTGAGGACCTTGCCCGCCTTGATGAACTGGCCCCCGCCGGAGCTGCCGCGGGGGCGCGCTACCCGCACATGAACACGATCGACACCTAGAATCCGGCCCCTGGTGCGTCCGGCAGGAGCATCGTCACCACCCGCGACTAGAGAGCCCAGCAACAGAAAGGGAGGCCCATGACGGGCATTACAGAGGGCGACGGCGGTGCAGCCTCCCCCGAGGAGGGCACCGGCGCCGACGCCACAAGTCAGGACCTCGCCCAGTGGAGCCAGCGGCTCACCCAGGCGCTGCAGATCCTGGACCTCAAGGTGGACCAGCAGCTGGTGGCACGCCTCTCCGACGAGTCGTCCCGCGCGGTGAACGGGCAGGCCGGTCCCGTCAGCGCGCTGCTGGTTGGCTACGCAGCCGGCCTCCGGGCACACGGCGGCAGCGCCCCGCCGAATGAGGCAGTGCAGTCGGCGGCCGACGTCGCCCTACGGCTCTGCGAGCACGGCGCCGAAGGCGGCCCAGACAGTGAGGGCTGGTCAAGCACCGCCCAATAATCTGGACCGCCCAATAACCCCGACGGCCAGCAACCTTGGTCCCCGGGACGGCGGTCAGGAACCGCTGGGCGCCACGCTTTGCTCCGCGCTGGGCTCCAACCTCACGATCACGGCCTTTGACGCCGGTGTGTTGCTCCCCTCCGCCACGCTCTCCAGGGGCACCAGCACGTTCGCCTCCGGGTAATAGGCAGCCGCGCAGCCGCTGGCCGTGGGATACGAAACGACGCGCAGCTTCCTCATGACCCGCTCCACGTTGTCCTCGTACACGCCATGGATGTCCACGAACTGGCCGTCGCTGAGGCCGAGCTCGGCAATGTCCTCGGGGCTGACGAACACCACATTCCGGCCCTTCTTGATGCCGCGGTAACGGTCATTGTGCCCGTAGATGGTGGTGTTGAACTGGTCGTGCGAACGGACGGACTGCAGGATCAGCGTTCCGGCTGGCCGCTCCAGGCTCTCCAGGTGGTTGACCGTCAGCATGGCCTTGCCGGTTGGGGTGGTGAAAGTGCGCGAATCCCTCGGGCCGTTGGGCAGGACGAAGCCGCCTTCCTGACGGATCTTGCTGTTGTAGTCCTCACAGCCGGCCACCACACGGGAGATGTGCTCGCGGATGAGGTCGTAGTTCTTCTCGAATCCGGCCCAGTCCGCGCTGGACTTTCCCTCCACCGTCTCCCGCGCGATCCGGCAGACGATCGCCACCTCGGACAGCAGGTTCGGCGCAACCGGCTGCACCCTTCCCGCCGACGGGTGCACGGCGCAAACAGTGTCCTCGACCGAGACGAACTGCGGGCCTGACTCCTGCAGATCGATTTCCGTACGCCCCATGGTGGGCAGGATGAGCGCCTCCTTGCCCGTCACCGTGTGCGAGCGGTTGAGCTTCGTTGAGATCTGAACGGTGAGGTCGGTGTTTTCCATTGCCGCTTCCGCAGCGTGGGTATCCGAGATGGCGGCCACCAGGTTTCCGCCCAATGCCACGAAAACCTTGATCCCGCCGTCGCGCATTCTCCGGATTGTTTCCACGGCGTCTGCGCCGTGCTCGCGCGGCGGGTCGAAACTGAACTCCTTGCCGAGTGCGTCCAGGAACGCAGGCGGCATCTGCTCCCAGATGCCCATGGTCCGGTCCCCCTGCACATTGCTGTGCCCGCGGATGGGCGAGGCTCCGGCACCGGGCTTACCGATGTTCCCGCGCAGCAGGAGAAGGTTAATGATCTCCTTGATGGTGGCCACGCCCTTCTTGTGCTGGGTGATCCCCATGGCCCACGTGATGATGACGCGGTCCGCCCTCAGATACCGCCCGGCCAGCTCATCGATCTCGTCGCTGCGGAGCCCGGTGGCTGCGAGGACCGCTTCGTCGTCCAGCCCGTCGAGATGCGCTTTGAGTTCGTCCAGCCCCTCGCAGTGCTCCGCCAGGAATTCGTGGTCCAGCACGGTGCCCGGGTTCTTCGCCTCGGCGTCCAGGACCCGCTTCGAAATGGCCTGCAGCAGTGCCATGTCGCCGCCAACGCGGATCTGCAGGAACTGGTCCGCGAGGTCGGTGCCGTGCCCAAGGATGCCTTTGACCTTCTGCGGGTTCTTGTACCGCAGCAGCCCGGCTTCCGGCAGCGGGTTGACGGCCACAATCTCCGCGCCCGCTTCCTTGGCCTCCTCAAGCGCGGTGAGCATGCGCGGATGGTTGGTGCCCGGGTTCTGACCCATGATGATGATCAGCTGCGCCTTGGCGAAGTCGTCGTAAGTGATAGTGGCCTTGCCGATGCCGATGGTCTGGCCCATCGCCCAGCCGGACGATTCGTGGCACATGTTGGAGCAGTCCGGCAGGTTGTTGGTGCCGAAGGCCCGCACAAACAGCTGGTAGATGAAGGCGGCCTCGTTCGATGTCCGGCCGCTCGTGTAGAAGGCGGCCTCATCCGGGCTGGCCAGTCCGTTGAGCTTCCGGCCCAGGATGCCAAAGGCGTCGTCCCAGCTCACAGGCCTGTAGTGGTCCTCCCCGGCGGGCTTGTAGACCGGCTCCGTGAGGCGGCCCTGCATCCCGAGCCAGTACTCAGTCCTCTGGCGCAGTTCGCTGACCGGGTGCTCCGCCCAGAAGTCCGATTCGATCACCACGGGAGTGGCTTCCCAGGTGACGGCCTTGGCGCCGTTCTCGCAGAACTCAAAGGTCTTGCGGTGGTCCGGGTCCGGCCAGGCGCAGCTCATGCAGTCGAAGCCGTGCTTCTGGTTCAGCGCCAGCAGCGTCTTCTCCGTCCTGCCCACGCCCATGTGTTTGATGGCCGGCTGCATGGAGTGAAGGATTCCCGGGATACCGGCGGCCCATTCCTTGGGCTTGCCTACTTCGAGGTCCTTTTCGTCCGTCTCTTCCACGTCTGGGTTCTTGCGCGGCATGCTGCACACTCCTTGGCTCGCCATCGTCCCGGCATTGCTGCCCGCGGCGTCGTCGCCGCAGTGGTGCCTCCATCACAGGACTAGCAGTTATGCAGGGTGCCTGCAAGCATTCCGGCCGCTGCCGGGCTGGGGCCGGCGGCCCAACGCTGGCGTGCCGTCGCCGGAGAGGCGGACAATTGGAGCACCCGCAGTGACCGTTTGGAGCCACAATGCGCCGTTCGAAGGGCTGGCTAAAACACCACAGGCTTCTGGCTTTCTTCATCCTTGCCTACACAACTTCCTGGGCCTCATGGCCCTTCTTCGCGGCCGGTCTGATGCCACGGATGGAATTCCTGCCGGCGGGTCCGCTTGCCGCGGCGGTCATCGTCATAGCCCTGGCCGAGGGCCGCCATGGCTTCCGCGCCTGGGGACGGCGGCTGATCCGGTGGCGTGTCGGGTGGATCTGGTACGCCGTGACGCTCCTTCTCCCCGCAGTTTTCGTCCTGGTTACCGGACTTGTCACCATGGCACTCGGTGCCGCCGCCCCGGGCCTCGGACGGCTGACGTGGAGCGGGCTCGTGACCGTGTTCGCCGTCCGGCTGGTGAATCCGATGGACGGGCCGCTCGGCGAGGAACCGGGCTTCCGCGGCTACGCCCTACCCCTGCTCCAGGCATCGCGCCCGCCGCTGTTGTCTGCGGCCATTCTGGGCGTGCTCGTGGCGCTGTGGCACATGCCGCTTGTCCTCTTCGGCGGGCTGAGCATGATCGGTCTGCCGACGACCTTCGCCATCACCTTCCTCTACGTTTGGCTGTTCAACCGCACCGGCGGCAGCGTCCTCCTGACGCTTCTGTTCCACAACAGCCAGGGCACCTTCACCGTCGCGTCCTTCGGCTTCGCCGCCGCCGAGGCCGGCCGCGCGGAGCTGATCTACTTCCTGGTTGTGGTCCTCGCCGTTCTAGCCACCGTGCTGCTGGACCGCCGTACCTGGCGCAAGGCACCCCGCTCGGCCACCGCCGTCGGGCGTTTCCGCTCGGACGCCCGGCCTTCCGAGACCTAAACCTCAGATGCCTAGCCCGACAGCTCGGCCAGCAGCTCCTGCTTCCGTTCCTCGCTGGCGAAGGACGACCTGATGGAGTTGGCTGCGAGCCGGACCCGGTCGAATTCGGACAGCCCCAGGACCGATTCGAGCTGGGCAAAGTTGCTGTCCACATAGCCGCCGAAATAGGCCGGATCATCCGAGTTCACGCTGACGTTGAGCCCTGCGGCCAGCATGGCCGGCAGCGGGTGCGCGGCCAGCATGTCCACGGCGCGCAGCCGGACGTTGGACAACGGACAGACGGTGAGCGGCACACGGTCATTGACCAGCCGCTCCACGAGGTCCGGGTCCTCCATGCAGCGGATACCGTGGTCGATCCGCTCCACGGCCAGCACGTCCAGCGCTTCCACAATGTACGACGGCGGGCCCTCCTCCCCCGCGTGCGCAACCTTCCGCAGGCCTGCTTCGCCGGCCCGGGCAAACAGGCGCGTGAATTTCGACGGCGGGTTGCCAACCTCTGCGGAATCCAGCCCGATGCCGGCGATCGGTGCGCCCATCGCCAGGAGCTTCTCCAGGACCTCCAGCGCCGATTCCTCGGACAGGTCGCGCAGGAAGGCGGCGATCAGCAGCGTGGAAATACCGAATTCCTCCTCGGAGGTGGCAAGCACCGAGGCCACGCCATTCACGCACGTCTCCAAAGAGACACCCCGGGAGAGGTGCGCCTGCGGGTCCAACATGATCTCCGCGTGCCGCACCCCGGCCGCTGCAGCCCGGGTCAGATAGGCCCGGGTCATGTCCGCGAAGTCCTCCTCCGTCCGGAGCACGGCCATGTTGGCGTAGTACAGGTCCAGGAACGACTGCAGGTCGGTGAACTCGTAACGGCTCCGCAGCCCGTCCAGGTTCGCGTACGGCAGTTCGATCCCGTTCCGCTCCGCGAGCGCAAAGATCAGCTCGGGCTCCAGCGTCCCTTCGATGTGCAGGTGGAGCTCCGCCAGCGGCATCGGGGCCGGGGCCGCCGCAAGCTCCTCTTCAGCTGAAAGTGCAGTCTGATGTGAAAGAGGAGTTTGAGCTGAAAGTGCGGTGGGATCGATCGGTTCGGCGGCGCCGTCGTAAGTGTTCACCCCGACAGAATAGTCCCCGGACCGGCCATGACCGCTAGAGTCGAACAGATGCGGACTGAAGAGTATGCTGACCCGTTGGCCAATCTGGAGCCGGGCCTGGCAGGCGGCCCCCTCGCCGGCCATGTCATTGGTGCCCACCACTCTGCCGACGGCTTTGTCCGGGTGCGCGGTGCCCGGGAAAACAACCTTCGCAACGTGGACGTGGCCGTCCCGCGCGACGCGATCGTCGCCTTCACCGGCGTCTCCGGATCGGGCAAGTCCTCCCTGGCCTTCGGGACCATCTATGCCGAAGCCCAGCGCCGGTACTTCGAATCCGTGGCGCCGTACGCCCGCCGCCTCATCCAGCAGGGCCACAATCCCAAGGTGGAAATGATCACCGGGTTGCCTCCCGCTGTCGCCCTTCAACAGCGCCGCGGCACTCCCAGCAGCCGTTCCACGGTGGGAACGGTGACCACGCTGTCCAACTCGCTCCGCATGCTTTTCTCGCGCGCCGGCAGCTACCCGGCCGGTGCCAGCCCACTGGACTCGGACGCCTTCTCGCCCAACACGGCCGCCGGGGCGTGCCCCGAGTGCCACGGCCTCGGCGTGGCGCACACCGTCAGCGAAGCCTCCTTGGTCCCCGACCCGTCCCTGAGCATCCGGGAGGGAGCCATCGCCGCCTGGCCAACGGCGTGGCAGGGCAAGAACCTGCGCGACATCCTCACCCACCTCGGCTACGACGTCGACACCCCCTGGCAGAAGCTGCCCCGGAAGGACCGCGACTGGATCCTTTTCACCGAAGAACAGCCCGTGGTGGAAATCACCCCTCAGCGCGACCGTGTGGCCAAGCCGTACAAAGGCAAATTCTGGAGCGCCAAGAGCCACGTGCTGCACACCCTGGCCGGCTCCAAGAGCAACACGATGCGTGAACGGGTGCTCCGCTTCATGGAGACCGGCCCCTGCCAGCGGTGCAGCGGCAGCGGCCTCACACCCGAGGCCCTGGCTGTGACCTTTGCCGGCCGGACTATCGCCGAACTCAACGCAGTTCCCATGGCCGAACTGGCGGACATCATCCGGCCGACGACCGAGTTGAAGGACGCCGGAACCGCCTCCCGGAAACTGACTTCCGGCATGCAATCATCCGGGGAAAGCAACGAGGTGGCCGTCGCCATCACCCGCGACCTCCTTCAGCGGATCACGGTTCTGCTGGATCTGGGGCTCGGGTACCTCGCCCTCGGCCGCTCGACGCCCACCCTCTCCCCGGGCGAAATGCAGCGCCTCCGGATCGCCACCCAGCTCCGCTCCGGCCTGTTCGGCGTGGTCTACGTGCTGGACGAGCCCTCGGCAGGCCTGCACCCCGCCGACGCCGAGCCCCTCCTGGCCGTGCTGGAGCAGCTGAAGTCTGCGGGCAACTCCGTGTTCGTGGTGGAGCACAACATGGACATCGTGCGCCGCGCCGACTGGCTCGTCGACGTGGGGCCGCGGGCAGGAGAAGGCGGCGGAGAAGTGCTCTACAGCGGCCCCGTCGCCGGTCTTGCCGACGTCGAAGCCTCCGTCACGCGACCGTTCCTCGTCCCGGACGGTTCCAGTGCTCCGGACGGCGGCGAGCCCGACGGCAGCGAGTGGACCGGCCGCCGTCGGGAACCCGCTGGATGGCTGGAACTGAACGACATCACGCGCCACAACCTCCGTGGCCTCGACGCCTCCTTCCCGCTGCAGGTCCTGACCGCGGTCACCGGAGTCTCCGGCTCGGGCAAGTCGACCCTGGTCAGCCACGTCCTGGCCGGGGTGGTCGGAACGGAACTCCACGGCAACCGCGCCGCCGGTGCAGAGTCCGTCGGCACGGAGCTGGCCGGCACCGATGAGGACCAGCTCGTGGACGCCGGCGACCCCGGCACCCCGCTGAGCGTCGGCACTGTGACAGGACTGCACCACGTGGACCGGCTGGTGACGGTGGACCAGAAACCGATCGGCCGCACGCCCCGGTCCAACCTGGCCACGTACACCGGACTGTTCGACGCCGTGCGCAAGGAGTTCGCCGCCACGGACGAGGCCCGGGCCCGGGGATACGGAGCCGGACGCTTCTCCTTCAACGTGGCCGGCGGCCGCTGCGAAACTTGCCAGGGCGAGGGATTCGTCGCCGTCGAACTGCTGTTCCTGCCCGGCAGCTACGGCCCCTGCCCGGAATGCGGCGGTTCACGCTACAACCCCGAAACCCTTGAAGTGACCTACCGCGGCGAGACAGTGGCCGACGTCCTGCGCATGACGGTGGACGCCGCGGCCGACTTCCTCGCGGACGTACCCTCAGCCGCCCGCAGCCTGCAGACACTCCGCGAAGTCGGGCTGGGCTACCTGCGGCTCGGACAGCCCGCCACCGAGCTGTCCGGCGGCGAGGCCCAGCGCATCAAACTCGCCACGGAACTGCAGCGGGCACGCCGCGGCCACACGCTGTACCTGCTGGACGAGCCCACAACCGGGCTGCATCCGGCTGATGTCCGGCTCCTCATGGCCCAGCTCCACCGGCTCGTGGACGCGGGGAACACGGTGGTCGTGGTGGAACACGAAATGGATGTCGTGGCGGCCGCAGACTGGGTCATCGACCTCGGACCGGCCGGCGGAGACGCCGGCGGCAAGATCGTCGCAACAGGAACGCCAACCGCCGTCGCCGGTTCCCCCGACAGCCGGACGGCAAAGTATCTGGCATCCGCCCTCACTTCATAGGGCGGGATAAGGGCCCCGCGAATCCCCGTCCTGCCGGCTTTTGTGGTCATGCGCCGTTGCCGGGCTGCCCTTAAAGCCGCTCGAGTGTCAATAATTATCTCGATTTGATAACGGCGCGCGACACCTTTAGGGTGGGATACATGCCCGCGCGACGCGGGCCCATGAATGCCCGGTGCCGCCACCACCAGTTACTGCCCGGCCGGCGGATACCGAAATGACCTCTAGTTCGTCAGGGGCGGGCAGTAGCGCGACAACGTCCGGGGACGGACCGAGCGCGGGTGGCCTCAGGAGCATCCCAAATGAAAAAATCGACCTTCAGCACTGCCGCGCGCCGTGGAGTCACCCTGGCCGCCGTTTCTGCCGCAACCTTGGCACTCTCCGCCACCGCGGCCAACGCCGCAGCGCCCACCGCCACGAGCGGCTCCACCTGGGACGCCCTTGCCCAGTGCGAGAGCGGCGGCAACTGGTCCACCAGCACCGGCAACGGCTTCTCCGGCGGCCTGCAGTTCACCCCGCAGACCTGGGCTGCCTTCGGCGGAACGGGCTCCCCCCAGGGCGCTTCCCGCGCCCAGCAGATCGCCGTGGCCGAAAAGGTCCAGGCCAGCCAGGGCTGGGGCGCATGGCCCGCCTGCTCCGCCAAGCTTGGCCTGAACGGCGGCGGCGGCGCTCCTGCACCGCAGATCCTGCCCCAGAGCACGACCATCCAGGCCGCACCTGTGCAGGCCACGGTTCAGACCGCTCCGGTCGCCCAGGCTCCCGTGGCCGCAGCACCGGCCCAGGCTCCCGTCCAGGCCCGTCACGCCGCCGCCATCGCGGTAAGCGGCGAGACCTACACCGTCCAGGACGGCGACACCCTGAGCAAGATCGCCGACAAGCTCGGCATCCAGGGCGGCTGGCAGCACCTCGCCGACGCCAATGCTGACACCGTCAGCAACCCGAACCTCGTGTTCGTGGGCCAGGTCCTGCAGTTGCCTGCATAGTCTGACCGGTCGGGCCGTTTTAGCGGCACTGCCTAAGAAGCTCGACGCCGGGCGGTCCCCTTTCGGGGGCCGCCCGGCGTTTCTGTGTCCGGCATTCTGGTGGCGGGCCTGCTTGTTTCAGGCGCTTAGGTTGTCAGGCGCTTTATGTACTTGACTCCAGAAACGACGACGCCGGGCGCCCCCTAAGTGACGCCGGGCGCCCCCTAAGTGGGGACGCCCGGCGACGTTATTTGATCCCTACAGCGTGACGGCAGGAACCGCCCGTGAATGTCCTTAGGCCGCGGGAAGTTCCCGGACGATGCGCACCTTCCAGGCGGCGTCGTCGCTGGTGTCCAGGAGGGCCACCGTGCCGGACGCGAGGTGCAGTGCAACGCGCTTGGCGTGCAGCAGCTCGAGGTAGAGGTGCTCGTTGACGCGGGCAGGGCTGTCCACGACGAATTTCACGGCGTCGCGCACCTTCCGGTAGTTGTCGCTGCGTTCGCGGTGCAGGTGCAGCTCGAGCTCGTGGCGCTGCTTGACGCGCGGCTCGTGCTTGTTCAGCCAGTTCACGGCAGCGTGGACGCCTACTACCAAGGCCAGCGAGACCGCGTAGATCCACCAGCCAGTGGACATCAGGAAGAGCGGCAGGTTGGCGACGGCCACCACTGCAATGAAAACGCGCAGGGCGACGAGCCGGCGCAGGGTCAGCGCAACGGAAGCAAGCGCAGTGCGGAACCGGTGCTGGTCCTTGCGCGCAGCGGCCGGGTCCAGCGTAAACTCGTCAAGAACGAGGATCCCGTTCGCGTCGGCGCCCAGCATTTGGCCGTACTTCGGGACGAACAGTTGAGGCTCCTGTGACGTGTGTGAATTCGCTTCCGCGGGGGCGGAGGACAGGGGCTCGGGGGAGGTAAGAGTCATGAGTTGGCTTCCAGACGCTGTTGAGGTTTCGGATATCTTAGTGGGTTAATCACCCTTCTGTATGCACAGGTCCACTATGTGAACACCCGGCTGTCCATTTTGGCGACTCCGTGTGCCGTCCGGCACTTCAATTGGCACATCGCGCCAGGGACGGCAGACTGATGGGATGCAAACCTTCCTTCCCTATCCCGATTTCCGGCAAAGCGCGGCCGCGCTGGACACTCCCCGCCTGGGCAAGCAGCGCGTAGAAGCGCTGCAGACACTCCGCGCGCTGGTCATCCCGGAATACGGATGGCAGTCACACCCCGCCATCCGTATGTGGATGGGGCACGTTCCTGCCCTCACCCTGTACGGCCTGGCCATGGTGGACGAATGGACCAAGCGCGGCTTCGACGACACCACCCGGGACAACATCCGCGAGTTTGCACCACAGGCCGCGCATCCCGATTACGCCGCCAAGATTGTGCTTCCGCCGTGGCTCGGCGATCCGGACTTCCACCTGAGCCACCGCTCCAACCTGATCCGCAAGGATCCGCGCTTCTACGAAGAGGTCTTCCCCGGCACCGAGCATGGGCTGGAGTACGTCTGGCCGGAGCCAAGGCACGAGTTCCTGCCGGAGGATCCCGAGGGCGACATTCTCTGGATCCTCCGCGAGCACGTCGGACACGGTGATCCCGAGCAGCTGGATAAGGTTGGGCTGCCTCCCGTGGGGCGGGCGGCGCAGGGTTCTGCCGCTGCTGGTGATTCGGCTGGCGCTGGCGCCGATTCTACCGGTGCTGGCGCAGGGGATGCCGACGGCGACTACCAGTTCGTCTACGCGAAGGAAAGCTCGCGCCGTCCATCCAAGGTGGCCCGGAAAGCGCCGGCCAAGCCGCTGGTCAAGAAGCCGTCCCGCAAGCGCCAGCGCCAGGAGGCTGCCTTCTCAACGCTTCCCGGCAAGTCGCCGGTTGCGGTCCCGTTCGACGGCGGCAGCAAGTTCGCCGTCGGAATGGTCCTGGGCCGTCCCATCACGCTCGAGGACGGCCGCTTCGGCCGCAACTTCAAGGTCACCGACATCATCGACCGGTCAGCGTTCGATTACCCGGCGCTGCTGCAGGACCCGCGCGTCTTCTTCCCCGTTCCGGCGCTCTGAGCCTTGCCATGACAATACTTCTCGCCGGCTGTGGCGACCTCGGCACGGAGGTGGGTCTGCGGTTCGCCGCCGCCGGGCATCGCGTGGTTGGCTGGCGCCGCTCACCAGGCAAGCTGCCGGCTGAGATCGAGGGCGTCGCCGCGAACTTAGGCACCGCTGAACTGCCGCTTGTCCCGGCCGACACAACCGCAGTCGTCATTGCTGTGGCCGCGGATGCGCCGACAGAAGGGGCATACCAAAGCGCCTATCTGGACGGCGTAGCGCATGTTCTGGACGCACTTGAGCGCGACCGCGTTGCACCCGAACGTGTCCTTTTCGTGTCGTCCACGGCCGTACATGGCGACGCCGGAGGCGGATGGATCGATGAAAGCACGACGCCGGAACCCGGGGGATTCTCGGGCCGCGTCCTGCGTGGGGCTGAGGAACTCCTGCTGAAGCGGCTCGACGGAACCGGCACCTCACCTATCGTGCTCCGGCTTGGCGGAATCTACGGACCGGGGCGGACCAGGCTCATAGACCAGGTCCGTACCGGCGTAGCCGTCGTTCCGGACCAGCCACGATTCACTAACCGCATCCACCGGGACGACGCCGCGGGTGCCATCGTGCACGTGCTCAGCATGCCCGACGCGCCGGCCCCGGTGTATCTCGGTGTGGACAATGATCCGGCCGAATTGGGCGACGTCCTGCGCTTCCTGGCGGTTGAATTGGGCTTGGACGTTCCGCCAACTGGTGACGCGGGTGACGCGCGCGGCGGCAACAAGCGGTGCAGCAATGCACTGCTTCGAGGAACAGGATTTTCGTTCAAGTACCCGACTTTCCGTGAGGGCTACCGCGACATTCTTGCAGGCGCCGGAGTGCGCCACCCCTGACACGGACACCGCTGTAGGAAGGGGGATCGCATGTGTACCCGGGGGCCAAAAGTTTGTTCAAAAACTTTTTACTTTTCGTCCTCGGTGGCCCTAATCACCCCTAAAAATGTCAGAGCCCGTTGAGATAGTTTTCCTATGGAAGCCTTTGGGGAGCACGGAGCGGATAGCTCAGCCGGGACGGATGTCACCGGCTTTAGTGCCGCTGCTCAGCTGCGCGGCCGCGGGCTTCGCAGCGTTCCCTCCTCGGGCTCCCTTTCCGGTGTCCCTGTAAACGCTTGGGTGTCCGACGGCGCTGCTGCCGCTGGCTCCGGTTCTGTCACTTCGCCTTTCGGAATGCCAGGTTCGGCATCAGCTGGGCCTGCACCTGCTTTGCTGGGGTGCCCGGCGCTGGCAACCACTGATTTGGAAGCGGCCCTGGCGCTGCTGGACTCCGCGATCACTTCGGCACCGGAGGAGCTGGCCGGAGCCAACTTCCTTCAGGCAGCCGATTTCGCGGAGCTCACCGAGGAGCTCTCCCGCCGGATCGAGTACCTTCAGCTCCAGGCCGCCTCGGCGGTGGACCGGACACGGACCGAGGCGATCAACGCCGCCGGTTCCGCCAGCCGCGCGGCCG